>JAUIHO010000320.1 GCA_030432035.1 Phycisphaerae bacterium | reverse complement strand
TCGGCGCTGGGCACTGCGCGGGATGAGCCGCTCCAATACTGCGGCGAAGCTGCGACGGCTTTATCGGCCGTCGGGCCTGACCCGTCTCGTCTACCCGCTCGCAGTTTGGCGCTATCGGTCGCCGCTGGATTCGCCGTTATTGGCTGTTTGCATCACAGGCTGGGACGGGTCGCGCCATTCGACCAGATACCGACACGCGTCGTCCATCATTGGCTTGGGGGATTTGCCAACCACGTTGTTGTAGAAAAACGCGAACGCGAGCCAGTCGCCCGATTCGGTTTTGATATACCCCGCTAACGTGCGTACGCCCGCGATGGTGCCCGTCTTTCCGAACACACGCCCCTTCACGGTGCCGCTGCGCATCCGTTTACGCAGCGTGCCCACATCCGCACCGCTGACGGCCAGCGAGCCGCTGAGCAAATTGAACTTCGCCGGGTCGGAATACATGTGCTGCAGGATATGCACCGACGCCGCCGGGCTGAGGCGATTTTCACGCGACAATCCGCTGCCATCATCAACGGCCACCTGCTTGGCGGGAATATCGAGCTTGCGGAAATAGGCGTTTAGCGCTGATGCCGCCGACGACCACGTGCCCTGCCCCGCGTGCTTAACGCCCAGCGTTTTGAAAAGCCCTTCGGCAACCATGCCGAGGCTATCGCGACCGGCACGCATCAGCACATCGGGCAAGCCCTGGCGGTGCACGGCAATGATGTGTACGTCCGTCGGTAACAAGCTTTGTTTGATCCGCACGGTCTCGCGTTTCACGCTTCCGCCAACTCGGATTCCGCTGCCGATGAGATGTTCCTTCAATGCGGCCCCGAAAAACAGGCCGGGATCACGCACGGTCACGGGCGCTAATTCGCCATAAGCGTTTACCTTCCCGCGCAGAATCAGGTCATCTGAATGGCGCGGCCGCAACACGATTACCGACGACTGATCCGACGATGTGGTCTCGTTCGTGATGCCGACGTACTTATTCGGCGGAATCAAGCCGATGTGCGCCGGTCGGCCCGACGCTGCGGGACGAACCGATGCCGTGACGCAGTTGGCGTTGAGATTCAAACCACCGATCGGCGCTTCGTACCATTTTTGATATTGGTTCTTCGGCCAATTGTCGTGCACGAACGATTGATCGAAGATCGAATCATCGATGATGACATCGCCGGGGATTTGCTCGATGCCCAGTTCTTTCAGACGAGCCGCCCACGTTTCGAACACGTGCGTGATTGCGACGTCGTCGCGCTTGGCGAGGCGTTCATCGCCGAATACGGGGTCGCCCGAGCCGATCACGACCAAATCGTGATCGCGTATCGCCAGCACCGTCGTGTATTGAAAGTCGCCGCCCAATTGATCGATGGCTGCTGCCAATACCACCAGCTTTTGGTTGCTGGCAGGAATCATCGGCGTCGTGGCATGATGCTCAAATAACACTTCGCCAGTGCGAAGCGCCACCACTTTGCCGGCAAACTTTGTTTTATTGGATGGAACCAGAATTTCGGCAAGGCGCGACGACACATCTGCCGCCTGCAGCCGCGTCGTGGCCAACAGCACGGCACACAGCGCAACAAGCCGAAAAATCCCATTATTTCGGACGAACCGAAGCAAGTTCATACGCGTCATGATCTCCGTATCGCTAAACGGGTAATGTTATCGCAACCAACGTAGGCGAGCCACCTTTAATTCCATGGGTGGCGCAGCATAAAGTCCTTATGGAGCAGGGATTATCACAGCTTAACGTCTGACACCCCTGTCTGGTTCGCGCTTTGCTCTGCAGTCGCCATCTCGTTCAAATTGTATCGGAACGGGTGTGGTCATACGGACAGTCGGTTAAGATGAATGCGCATTAGAATGGGGTTGCGATCGTTGCTCGCCGCTTGGATCGCAATCACACCAACGACAAGACACCAGACCCACAGCCGTTTCATGAGTGCAACGCCAACCCATTTGCATACCACCGATCAGACCGTCCTTATCGTGGCGGCCAATCCGGGCGGCGATCTGCTGGCCTTCGGTGAACAGCTCGCGTCGACCGGCGCGTCGGTGCATTTCACCACCGACGTGTATTCAGCGATGGCGCGGCTCGCACTTGGCGAACCGTTTTCGCACGTCGTTGTCGACGCTGCCGCTTTAGACGGTTACGACGAAGCATTTCTCTCATTAGCACCGCAATACTTTCGCGATGTTGAATTCCACGTGCCGCGCACGACGATGTCGTCGCAGCGCATGTTGCCACCCGGCCGATTCGAGCCCGGCGCACCGGCGGACATCTTCGATCGCATCGTGGGCATTCGCGAAGCCGAAGTCGCCGACGCGGTCGAAACGGATGATCCGTACGTCGGCGTGAACGTGCAGCATGCCGTTTCGGACACGGCGGAGTATGCCGACCAAAACGCAAACGCGACCGACGCCTTGCCGGTGGATCATTCGCAGGATCGCGCGGAAGAAACCGTTCACGAAGAGACGCAGCATCACGACGGCCCGCACGGCGACCCGCTTGCACCACAGCTATCGACCGACGGTGGTTCCGATCGCCACGACGACGGCCCGTCACTGCACGACAGCGTACGGCAAAAGATGGGCGGCGGTATGAACGTGCCGCAGCGCCGCCGACCGCCGGGCGCGAACGATGAACCCGCATCCGATCCGCAGCAAGACGCGCGGTTGTCATCGGAAGAAATGGACGCGCTGCTCGGTCGCAATGAAGAACCGTCGGCAGACGAACAGGAGCAGGTCGAATCCGATCGCGAAGTGCCGCCGCGTTGGGAGGGTTGGTAATGATACTCCGCCACCAACAGCCGACGCAGCGCCTGCTGATCGTCAACGACCTCGAGCGGCTCGCACCGATCGCGCGCAGCATTTATTCGCCAGGGCCGATTAGCGGTGTGCGGTCATTCCTCGCCGGCATCGCCGAAATACCGCGCAGCGAAACCAAAGCGATCATCGCCGCCCACGATCCGAACTGCCAAAATGTTGAGGCGGCCATTCGCGGGTTGCGCAAGGTTGCCGGCGACGATATCCCGCTGATCTTCTGTTGCGAGCCGGCCTACGAACAACTCGCCATGCGCACGTGCGACGCCGGTGCGGATGACTACGTCATCTTCCCGCCCGAGCGCGGAACGTTGCGAAAGTTGATTCTCGGTGTCGAAGCCGAACCGCCCGCGCCGCGGGCTGAAGCACGCACCGCCACGACGGGTTTTCAAGGCGCGACGACCGGTGAATTGCTGCGCATCTCTAACGCATTGCATAACGTGACACGCCGCAGTCCCGAAGCAATGGCCTCGCTGGCCGAGATGATTTGCTTCGCTTTCGATGCGCGCTCTGCCGAGATTCGTATCGCCAATCGCGTGGGTCGCTTCGGCAGCGAAACGTTGACCGACGAGAACACCGTGATGAGCGAGCCGCTCGGTCCGCGTGCCAAGCCCATCGGTCAAATCCGCGTGGGCGCCAGCGGTCGCGGTGGCTATCACAAGAACGATCCCGAGCGCTTGCGACATTACGGCCTGCTGGTGTTTCGCCTGCTCGAAAACGCGACGCGCCAGACGCACTGGCGACGATTGGCGTTGACCGACGACCTTACGGGACTATCCAACCGCCGCAGCCTGATGGCAACGCTCAACGATAAGATCGACGTCGCACGCCGAATCGGTGAGAAGCTGACCGTGCTGGTGTTCGATATCGACGACTTCAAGCGCTACAACGATGCCTACGGTCACGACGCGGGCGACGAAATCCTGCGCGAAGTCGGCAAGCTGTTTACCGCGTGCACGCGCAAAGGCGATGTCGTCGCACGTTACGGTGGTGATGAATTCGTCGTCGTCTTTGACGCCGAATCACCGCGTGC
>JAUIHO010000319.1 GCA_030432035.1 Phycisphaerae bacterium | reverse complement strand
CCATCCTATTGGGTGCCCCTGCCCCTCTGGGGCTGGGGGACTAACACGCCCTCACGACCGTCACCTGAAAACACTACACTACCCTTATGGACCGATTCGAAGTCGTCAGCGAAATGAAACCGGCGGGCGATCAGCCGCGCGCTATCGAGAGCTTGGTACACAGCTACACCCAGCGCGGCACGAAATTCCAAACGCTGCTGGGCGTCACCGGCTCCGGTAAGACCTTCACGATGGCAAATACCATCGCGCAGATCAACAAACCCACGTTGGTTATCTCGCATAACAAAACGTTGGCAGCTCAGCTTTATGAAGAGTTCAAAGAGCTCTTCCCAAAGAACGCCGTCGAATACTTCGTTAGCTATTACGACTACTATCAGCCCGAGGCCTACATCCCCGCGCGCGACATCTACATCGAAAAAGATTCGTCGCGCAATGACGACCTCGATCGCTTGCGCCTATCGGCCACCAGCGCCGTCGTCTCGCGCCCGGACACGCTCGTCGTCGCCAGCGTCTCCTGCATCTTCGGCCTCGGTAGCCCCGACGATTACAAAGCCAGCGTGATCGACCTGCGGGTGGGCATGGAATACGAGCGCGACGAGCTATTGCGCAAGTTCGTCAACCTGCAATACGAGCGCAACAACATCGAACTCAAACGCAAGAGCTTTCGCGTGCGCGGCGATGTGATCGAGCTTTACCCTGCCTACGAAGAATTCGCGTTTCGCATCGAACTGTTCGGCGACGAAATCGACAAGCTCGCCATCATTAATCCGCTGACCGGCGCGACGCTGGAAGACAGCGAACAGTTGTACGTGTACCCGGCCGTGCACTATGTCATGCCGAAAGAGCGCGTCGAAACCGCCGTTGCCAGCATCAAGCAAGAACTCGAACTGCGCCTGCAGGAATTCCGCCGTCAGGGCAAATTGCTCGAAGCCCAACGCCTGCAAGCACGCACCAAATACGACATCGAGATGATGCTCGAAGTCGGTTACTGCTCTGGTATCGAAAACTACACGCGCCACCTCACCGGCTCAGAGCCCGGCTCCAAACCGTACACGCTCGTCGACTATTTCCCTGACGACTTCCTGCTCATCATCGACGAGTCGCACGTGACCGTCCCACAGGTCGGCGCGATGTACAACGGCGACCGCGCACGCAAGGAAGTGCTCGTCGAGCACGGTTTCCGCTTGCCCAGCGCGCTCGATAACCGCCCGATGCGTTTTGAAGAATTCGAAGACATGTGGGATCAGGTTTGTTTCGTCTCGGCGACGCCCGGCCCGTACGAATTGCGGCAAAGCAAAGGCGAAATCGTCGAACAAGTCGTGCGTCCGACGGGCCTGCTCGACCCGGTCATTTCGGTTAAGCCAGCACGCGGCCAAGTGCCCGATCTGCTCGAACAAATCCAACGGCGCACAGCGGCGGGCGAACGCACGCTCGTGACCACGCTAACGAAACGCCTTGCCGAAGACCTGAGCGACTACATCAAGCAAGCCGGCATCAAAGGGGCTTACCTGCACAGCGAAGTGGATACCGTCGATCGCGTGAAGATTCTGCGCGAACTGCGCGAAGGCAAGTACGACGTCGTTATCGGTGTGAACCTGCTCCGCGAAGGTCTCGACCTACCGGAAGTGTCGTTGGTCGCCATTCTCGATGCGGACAAGCAAGGCTTCTTACGTAGCGCGACCAGCCTCATCCAAACCATCGGTCGTTGTGCCCGAAACGTGAACGCCGAAGTTTACATGTACGCCGACTCGGTCACGGCTGCCATGCAGGAAGCCATCGACGAAACCGAGCGCCGCCGCACGATTCAACAGGCGTATAACGAAGAACACGGCATTACGCCGGCGACGATTAAGAAAGCGATTCGCAAGGGTCTCGAAGACAAGATCGCCGCCCGCAAGACGGCCCGCGCCGCCATCAAGGCCAGCGAAGACGTCTTCGACACAACAGAATCGATTGCGGATTTGGAAAAAGAAATGTTCGCCGCCGCCGAAGCGCTGGACTTTGAAAAAGCCGCCAAGCTGCGCGACCGCATTCAAGCGCTCAAGGATTCGCCGACGCTGTTTTCAGAGAGTGTGAAGTAACGCGCGCAGTGGCACCGGTTTGCAACCGGTGATCAGATCAGAGCCGCGACCGTGAGGGAGCGGTCAGCGCAACCGGTCGCGGGCTCGTCAAGTTGCGTGTGATCACTGTCAAACCCGTTAATCAATCATTCGTCAATGGGAATCGGTAGATGCTTCGTGCAGGTCCGGCGCGGGACTGAATTACCCAAGCAGCCCGAACGATCGTATGGTTACCGCTTCCTTACGGGCGCGGCTCTGATCAGAACTCGCCGGTTGCGCTTGCCCCTCCGCCGGGTGCCCCTGCCCTTCCAGGGCTGGGGGACCAACCCAAAACCGCGAGCCTACCCGCGCAACTTCTCAATCTTCGCCTTAATCGCCTCGGCCGGTTGCACGCCCATCAGCATCTCTTTGGCCTCGCCATCCTTGAAAAAGATGATCGTCGGATACGCCCGCACGCCATGCCGTTGCTTCGCCTCCCGATGACGGTCGCACTCGATCTTGCCGAAGACCACCTTGCCGTCATATTCCTGCGCCAGCTTTTCCAACCTCGGTGCCAGTATCTTACATGGCTTGCACCAGTCGGTATAAAAATCGACGACGACCACACCCTTTTGCTGATACACCTTCTCGGCAATATTGAGATTGGTCAGCTCGATGACGGCCTTGTCCGACTTCTTCGGTGCCATTGCCGCGCGCTTCGTCGCGATCTTCTTCGCTTCGGCCTTCGGTTTGGACATATTCGCTTTGACGTCAGTCGCCTTCGATTCGGCTGGCCTCTGCTTGGTTGACGATAAGTCGCCGGTATTGGCATCCGACTTCTGATCGCAGGCCGACAGCCCCGCGCCCACCAACAGCAAACCACTCACCATCGCGATACGTAGCAACATAAGACAACCCTCTGCGCCGATGGCGCTTTAGATGGTTCGTTCTCCTATTGAATTCCTCGGCATTATACGAGTCGCAACCGCCGCGCGCCGATGTTCGCGAGCCGTTCGCCACTTACGCGCAATAACAGCCGATATTGTGCGCCCGCCCTTCGAGCCGCTTCGGTCAGTCTGCCGATATTCACTAGGTGCGCGCCGTTGCCATCGGCAACCCTAAAGCCCTGCCATTAGGCAACTTACGCAGCACACTCACAAACCCCGATCGCCCAACCCGCGCGACGCGCACTGCTACCGCAGCGCGACGCCATCTTGAACCGACGAGGCCATCCGTGTCCGACGAAAATCCACGCAGCGAAATCCTTCGCAACTGCCGCCAAGTCGGCGTGCTCATCTTCTGCACCTTCGCATGGGTCTCCATCCTGACCTTCAGCCCGCTCGACTGGCCCAACGGTGCCGTTTGGCCCCATGCCGTGCCCGCGCACAACGCCTGCGGTCTCGTCGGTGCATGGTTCTCGTACCAGTTCGTCACCTTTCTTGGCGTGGGTTGCTATCCGCTCTTTTTCTTTCTCACGCTGGTGACCGTGATGCAGTTGATGAAAAAATCGCTGAGCGACCTGCCGCTCCGCGCACTGGGCGGCATGCTCATCGTCATCATTACTGCCGCCAGCGCCGCGCTGATCGATCCGCACCCGTCCGAAGGCCTCGTCGAAGGGCGCGGCGGCGTCATCGGTCTGGCGCTCGCCAATTTCTTGCGACAGAACTTTGACGTCTTCGGCAGCACGCTCGTCGTCGGCTTTGTCTATCTGCTCGGCTTTGTACTGGCGGCGCACGAACTCATGACGCGCGTGCCGGCGCTGGCTCATTGGCTCAGCGAAACTCTCTTGAATGTTATCGCATCCTGGCGCAAAGCCGG
>JAUIHO010000073.1 GCA_030432035.1 Phycisphaerae bacterium | reverse complement strand
CCAATAGTAGCCCGTGGCGCCAATGAGATTGACGCCGAGCAGGACCAGCAAAGCGATAAGAAAACGGTTACGTGCTCTCATGACGAGGCGAAGTGTATCGCAAGCCGACGATCTCGGGCAGTGGCCGCAAGTCGGCGTTCATAGGGCGGGTGTTTGCAGCTTGCAATTGGCGTGTCAGTTATAAATTTGGGCCGGTTTTATCGCGCTGCCAGCGGCAAATATCTTGCGTTACAATGCCAATATATGCTCGAAGTGATGATCTACCGTGAACGAAACGACGTCGACGATGCCATCACGCAGTTTGTGGCGCGGCGTTCGTATCGTTTGTCGCGGCCTTGGTATCTGGAAGACGTGCGGGTCGAAGCGCCGCAGCTCAATAACGAGGATGCGAATAAACCCAAGGGTTTCTGGTCGTCGTTGGTGGAGGAGCCGACGCCGTATATCGATATCGAAGTGAAGAAGAAGTGGCGCGGAACCAAGGTGGTGATCAAACCGAGCGCCCACCAGAACAGCCCCTTGATCGGGTACGACCTGCAAGCGTTTCTGCACGACGAACGCGTATATGCAAATATCTGTCCGCCCGTGTGCCCGCGCTGTGCCAACGGTGTGCCGAACCCCGGCTCATACTTCTGCGGTCGCTGCGGTCATCGGTTGAGTGGCGACGGCGGCTCGATGGATCGCGATCGCGCGGAAAAGCGAAGCGATGTTTTGCAACCCGGCGGCATGATGTACGAAGACGCGCCGATGATCACGCCGGATGGTTTGGTGACAGCACCCGAAGGGGATGTGCTGCGACCGCCACCTGTGGTTGAGATTGATGAGGCGCGCGAGTCCGACGATGAGCCGGTTGCGGTGGAACGCGACGATGAGACGGTTAGGCCTGTCAAGATTGATGCGGATGTGGCTGGCGAAAGCGTCGAAGAAACCGTTCGTGTTGAGATGGACGCGAACGTGGTTAGCGATGATGGCCTAGATGCGCCGGTCGCGATCGAACGCGACGACGAGATGGCCAAATTCGAAGCGGTCAACCTTGCTGAATCAGATACGGAAGCGAATCCTGAAAACGAAGCGATTGAGACGGCGGCGCTAGAAACGACGCCGGTAGCCGAGGGTGCTGTCGAAAAAATCGAAGATGACCACGAGCCGCAACGCGAACGCGAGACGCCATTGATAGAAGCGGATGCGGAGTCGGAAGACGATCGCCCCGCCACTGAACGCGATGAGTTTGATGACGAAGACGACGACCCGCCATACGAGCGGCGATTGATAGCGGAGGATTGAGTATGTCGACGAAAGTTCTTAGACGGTCACGCACCAACCGCATGTTTGGCGGGGTCGTGGGCGGCTTATCCGAATATTTGGGCATCGACCCGACGTTGGGGCGTATCCTTTATGTTTTGATCTCGATACTCTCGACGGGCTTTCCCGGGCTGCTGGTTTATATTATTTGCTGGTTGGTGATTCCGGAGGAATAGGCCGGTGAATCGTCGGAAGGCGATTCATTTTTGGATTGCGATATTGGACGGTATGATGGTCGTGGGTTCGCATCGCCGTCGATGTCAGACGTCCGACGCGCCGTTCAGCGATGTCGGTGATACGCCTTAAGTGACGAGCAATTTGCACTCGACATTAGGCACTTGCAACTTTTCATTTTGAACTGGACCGCCCCATGAGCTTGTTTAAATCCGCCGAAGAACGCCGCATCGAACGCGACATCAAGATTCGCCAGGGCATTCGCCGCATCGAAAAATCGATCGCCGAGCAGAACAAGTTCACCGACGAGTTCATCAAGAACGCCCGCCGCGCCAAAGAGATCGGCGACGAATCGCAATATCAGTTCATCCGCAACTCGCTCAAGAAAACCGCGACTGTCAAAAAGATGCTGGAGCGGCAACTGTTAGCCGTGAAAAACGCCCTGATCATCAAGCGGCAGGCCGAGGCGTCGACAGATTTCGCCGAGGCGATGGGCACGATGGCCAAAGAGATTAGCCGAATGTTCGGCGCGACCGATTTGGCCAAGACGCAGCTCGAATGGGAAAAGGCAATGGCCCAAAGCCAAAGCATGGAAGAGCGCACCTCGATGTTCCTCGAATCCATCGAGAGCGCGGCCGAGGGCGACGTAATGACCACGCCCGCCGAAGTCATTACCGACCAGGAAATCGACGCGATGATCGAAGCGGAAAGCGAAGCCGAACACGCGAAGGATGTGGATGAACTAGACGCGCTGCGGGCCGAGCTGAATTCGCTGAAGGATGATGCGCAGAAGGAAGGGAAGTAGGGAGAGTGGCCGGGTAAACGACGCGAATCAATCGCGCGCCACAGAGCCGCGTCGTCCCCGACGCGACGGACACTGCATTTCGTTTTAATATGGAAACATAACTTGAGATATAAGAGACTACTCAACCATGCCCCCATCCTACAACACCTTCGAACGCCTCAAAGACAAAGGTCTCGCCCATTACAAAAAGGGCGAGTATGCCTCGGCCAAGCCGTTTTTGATGCAGGCTGCCGATGCGATCATCAAGATCGCCGCCGAGACCGAAAACGCCAAGCAGCGCGATCGGCGCAAGGCGATGGCGGCGGAGTTGATCGAGTTCGCCAAAAGCTGCGACCAACGGCAGGAAGACAAACGCACCAACCGTCGCAGCGCCGCGCGCGAAGGCGACGACAACAAGACCGACGCGCGCGAGTGGATCGTGCGCGAAAAGCCGGATATCAGCTTCGACGACATTGCAGGTCTCGACGATGTGAAGCACGAAATCCGGCTGAAGATGATTTATCCGTTTCGCCATCCGGAACTGGCCCAGCAATACGGCATCAGCGTCGGCGGCGGCTTATTGCTATACGGCCCGCCCGGCACCGGCAAAACGATGATCGCCAAGGCAATTACCAACGAGATCGAAGCGACGATGTTCGTGATCTCGCCGGCGCAGATTCTCAGCAAATGGGTCGGCGAGGCCGAGCAAAACATCACCAAGTTATTCAAAGCGGCCAAGCAGGAACCCAAGGCCGTTATCTTTATCGATGAAATCGAATCGCTCGTGCCGCGCCGCAGCGGTAGCAGCAGCAGCGTGATGACGCGCGTCGTGCCGCAAATTTTGCAAGAGATCGAAGGCTTCGATCGTAAAGGTGATCGACCGTTGCTGTTTGTCGGCGCGACCAATGAGCCGTGGGCGCTGGATGCGGCCATGATGCGGCCCGGTCGTTTCGACTCGAAAATTTATGTACCACTGCCCGACGAACCCGCGCGGCACAAGCTGCTGGAAATTTATCTTGGCAAGCGGCCCATGGCCGACGATTTGGATTTCGCCGAAATGGTCGGCCTGCTGAACGGATACAGCGGCGCGGATATCAAAGCGATCGCCGGTAAGGCCGCGACGATTCCGTTCATGGACGCCGTCGGCGGCGGCGAGCCGCGCCCCGTCAGTCGTGCCGATGTGCTGACCAGTATCGACATGATAAAGCCGTCGGTTCGTGAGAAGGATTTGGTGCGCTATCGCGAATTCGCGGCGGCGACGTAAGCGCGAGAGTTAAGTTTAATTCGGCTGTCGCTTGCGACAGCTGCGCTGTGGCACCGGTTTACAACCGGTGTCCGATCAGAGCCGCGCCCGTAAGGAAGCGGTCCGCGTAAGACGTCGCGGGCCGTTTATTTTGCGAGCGATCTTCAATTAACCAGCGATATCCGGCACGCTCTTGTTATATATCCAAAGAGAATATTCAATCCTTGCGGCGGAACGTCATTCCGCAGCATCCCGAGCGTCCCATGCGTGACCGCTTCCTGACGGGCGCGGCTCTGATTTCGCAATCATCATCGCCGTCAACACATCAACGGTGCGACCACGTTCTGAATAAACGCCGGTGACGTGCTGCTCGTATGGTTGCCGACATAGCCCCACCGCATCCAGGCCGGTTGCCACGACATCTCGTGAACGCCGGGCGGCATCTGTCGCATTCCCACCTGTCCCGCTGACGGTCGTCGTTGGCGATCGCTCGTGCCGAAGACCGTGGTGCCGAAGCAAAGATAGAACCAATCGGCGATGGACCTGAAGCTATATAGACCGTTCGAACATTTCGCGGCAGCAGGCGTCATATCGCGCTGAGGTGAAATCGCCGACGCCAATAAGACGCATGTCGATATTTTCATTTCCGGCGGCAGCAGCTCGATCGTTCGCACGGCAATCCAACAACCGCCCGATTGTGCGACGAGCGATACGCGACCGTCCGGGTGGCAACGACGGTACTCGACAATCTCATCGGCCACGCGCCGCGCTTGGCGCTCGTGATGTGCCGGGCTCATGAGGTTGATGGCCGAGCGAATCAGGAACGGTCCGTCGTTCCAATCGATGCGTCGAATAGCCGTGCGCAAACGGCTGCGTGCGAGGCCGTACCCCATTTGCGAATTGAAGATGCTCGGCCCTTCAACACCGCCCAAAATGATGACGAGCCCTCGCCGACGGCGTCGGTCGGTATTTACGCGCTCAAAGAAAGACGGATCGCGATACGGGTTGGCGAGCTTGGCGACGATGCCGTAGGGCAAGTCGATGAAGCTACACGTAAACGCGACGAGATGAGCGAAGAAATTAACCATCACATGCGCTTGGCCGTGGCCCTGTCTTTTTTTCGACGCCTTCAAAAAAAAAGAAGCGGCTTTACACCCGCTTCTGGTCGTCGCTTTTCAGCGGATTCCGATATTGATCGCCCTGCTTTATTGGTAAAGGCGAAAAGGCAGTGAGCCCCGGTGGCAGCGGGAGGCTTCCTTCAGATGCCCCCTTTTCGAATTACTCGAGAACGTCAAAGGCAACGATCACGCTGCGTATCATGCGGCCACAGGCCGCGGCTCTGTCGCTTGCTTCGCAAGCCTTATACGCCGCCGTTCGAATCCTCATTCGTGCATTGCGACATCTTATACGTGCCGTTCGAATCCCTTACACGCGCGAGATGTAATCGCCCGTGCGCGTGTCGATCTTGAGCACCTCGCCCGTTGAGATAAACGGAGGAACGCGCACTTTGTAGCCCGTTTCGAGGACGACTTCTTTATTCTGATTCGTTGCCGTCGCGCCCTTTACCACTGGCGGTGCCTCGGTCACTTCCAACTCGACCGTGTTCGGCAATTCGACGCCGATGATTGCGCCGTCCATGACCTTACAATTCACTTCTTCGCTACCCTTGAGGAACTTGTCCGCATCGGGCATCAGATCGGCCATGACGTGCAGTTGGTCGAAAGTTTCCATGTCCATCATGATGTAGTCCTGGCCGTCGCGGTACAGGAACTGATACATCTTGTCTTCGACGTAAGGCACTTCGACCTTGTCGTTCACGTTCAGGCGGAAGTCGACGACGTTACCGTTCTTGAAGTGCTTGAGCTTGACCTTCATGTAGCTGCCCTTGTTGCCCTTCGCGACGATTTCATTGTCGTGGACGATCCAGAGCTGATTTTCATGCATGACGGCCTGGCCGCGCTTGATGTTCACTGCCTTGATTGCGGACATATCGCTTCGATCCTTATCGAGTAAGAGGTAGGCCACTCGGGCAGCGACGCCACGGGGCACGGTCGGTATTCATCTCGGGCGAAATTCACTCAGTTGGTTGCCCCTGCCCTTCCGTGGCTGGGAGCAATCCCTATTCGCATTAGCCGGGTGCCCCTGCCCCTCTGGGGCTGGGGGACAATCCCCTTTCGCGTGTTGGTTAACCCTGCGGGTGCCCCTGCCCGTCTGGAGCTGGGGGACATCTCACACGCCAACCGCAACCGGTTAACGTCATAACTCAACGCAACTTAAGTATCCTGCCGCCCCCGCTAACCGTCAACATTGCGACGGCCATCGACGTCCGTGGAACGCATTACCCGTTCGCAATATCAGCCGCTATCATCGCAAGTCCAATCCGGAGGTACGCCATGTCCGTATTTGCAGAAGTCGGCAAGTTCGTCGGGGCCAAGGTCGCCGGCACGCTCATTACGCTCGCGATGATCGCCGGGGGCTGGTGGTGTTATCAGAATTGGGACAAGGTCGAGGCCTTCGGGGCGGTCATCAAAGCCGTGCTGTTCTGGATTCTGCTCGTCGCCGCCCTACCGTGGTCGAGCTTCCTATTTATGAAACCGTTGATCGCGTTTCAGTCGAATCTCAATTCCGAAAAAGCGGCCGCCGCCGTCAGCATCGGCCTCATTGGGGTTTACTGCCTGCTCGATGCGTTCTTTGCGTTTCAACTGGGCGATTGGAGCGACAAGGGCGGCTTTTCGTGGTTCGTGCTGATTCTTGGGCTGGTCGCCGCTGGGGCCTATAATTTTGTGATATGCGAGTCGCTGGCGCGTAACGCGGACAAGTAAATCTGTGCCGGGTGCCATGCCGACGCTGCGCGTAAATGACGGTTCTTCGAGCGAAACATCGCTCACGAATTGACGTCCAATTGTAGAGTGGATCGCCACGTCGGCATGCTCGCCGAGTGAATCACGATCCGCATCGAGGCGTGAACCATCGTCGTTGCCATACGTTTAATAAGCGGCGGGTAAACTGTTTACCCATCCAAGGCCGCCAGCCAGATACGAGGAAGCCATGAAGGGGCCAGCAGCAGGCGATCGGGTCAGCGAATACATATTGGATTGCATCGTAGGCGTGGGCAGCTTCGGCCAGGTCTGGAAAGCGCGCCACCACATTTGGGAAAGCCAAATCGTCGCCATCAAGGTGCCCAGCGATCCGCAATACGTTCGCAATCTGCAGCGCGAAGGCTCCGCCATTCACGGGCTGCACCACCCCAATGTTGTACGGGCCATCGGACTCGACCCTTACGCCGATATCCCCTACCTCGTGATGGAATTCGTCGACGGTTGCTCGCTACGCGAGTTGATCGACTCCAACACCAACGGCCTGCCCATTCGCGCCGCGCAGAATATCTCCGTCGGCATTCTGCAAGCCCTTGAGACGGCCCACGCCAACAACGTGATTCATCGCGATATCAAGCCGGCCAACATTCTGATTCACGGCGCCGATGCCAAGCCGCCCGAGATGATCACCATCGAAGATGTGAAGGTCGGCGACTTCGGTCTTGGCAAAGTCGGCGAAGTGACGACGCAAAGTATCATGCAATCCGGCAGCCTGATGAGCGAAGAGGGCAACAGCATCGCCGGCACGCTGGCTTACATGTCGCCCGAGCAGCGCGACGGTGCCGATATCGACGCCCGCAGCGATCTTTACTCCGTCGGAATCGTCTTATTCGAGATGATCACGGGCGAACGCCCGAGCGGCGGCGATATGCCGTCGCACATTCGCGACGGCCTGCCGAGCTGGGTGGATAAAGTCTACAGCCGTCTATATACGCGACGGGATCGACGGCTGGCCAGCGCCGCCGACGCCTTGGCTGAAATCGCCAAAAGCAGCGTGCCGCCGCGCATCGCCGCCCAGTACGGTCGCGTCGGCCCGCGTCCGACGGCCTATCCCGATCCGCCTGCGGCGGCATCCGTGCCGCCGATACCGGTTGACCGCCCCGAGCGCTGCCCGAAGTGCCAAGCGGCCGTCGCCGATGACAACAACTTTTGCGTGATGTGCGGCGAGCAAGTCGTGAAGAACCCGCGTCGGTGTTCGAACTGTCAGGGCTTTCCCGCACCCGACGATCGCTTTTGCATCTTTTGCGGCACGCCCCTGCCGGAGGAGGCACGCTAAGCCATGTGCATCTTCGGTGGCGGCGATGGCTGGATGCTGTTCATGGGCCTGCCGTTGTTGTTCATCTTCCTTTCGGGCAGTGCAAAGAACGACAGCGATACGCAAGCGGACCGTGAAGAGTCATTCACGGTAACGCGCGGGCAGGCTTGGGTATGCTCGAACCCACGTTGCCGCTGCCCGAATCCACCGCAGGCACGGTTTTGTAAGCGCTGTCGGGCGAATCGAACCGTTTAAGGCGTATGAGGAAAGGCACGGTATGACTTGGTTTTCAATGCTATTCTTGGCAGCCATATTCGGTGCCGTCTTCTTCGTAGCAGCATTTCTCTCCGCATCGGGCAAACACCAACATGCCAACATGGAAACTTCGCAAGTCATCCCCGGTGGCTATGCGCACTTACCGCATTCGACCTGCCACCGCCCAGAGTGCATGCGCGCGAATCAAGATGACGCACAATACTGCGGCGCTTGCGGTGCCGATCTTCACGACCATTCACGGCGTTACCACGTGCTGCTTACCGCCACCGGCCCCTCCAAGATTTATGCGATCAAAATGATCCGCAAATCGCTCAACCTTGGGTTGAAAGAAGCCAAAGACATCGCCGACCGCCCGCCACAGGTGGTGGGCCTGCACCTGAACGAGGAGCAAGCCCGGCGCTTGTGCGAAGGGTTCACGCGTGCCGGGTCCACCGTCGAAACGCGGCTTGCCGCGCCTACCGATTCTTCGATGCACGCGGTCTAATCACACGGCCAGTTCCGCTATGACAGGGTTATAAAATCCGGCGTTGATTGGAATCCCCGCTCACAGTGCCATTCTGCTTGCCATTAACGCCCCTGCGTCCGAGAGCGAAGCGGATAATCTGCCGTTGTAGTACAATACCTATGCAGCGTCGGCGGGGATGCCGAAGCATCCCGCGACGCAAAAAGTGCACCGCTTCCTGACGGGCGCGGCTCTGTTGATTGCCTGCACGTGGCGGGTCGATCAATTGGAACCCGTCTATTCTGCAAGCGGATCTTTGTCATCTTGGAATGTTGCCTACGGGCATTTGAGATACATTGTTGCCTATGTCCAAAGACGTGGCCCATGCCAAAGACATCGAAACCGCCTTTCTCGCCGGCGTGACCGGCAATCTGAAATCGGCGGGCGGTCGGCTGATTCCCGGCAAGGAGTTCAAGATCGAAGATCGCGATCGTGCCGAGCAGGTTCGCGCGGCGATGGCCGATCGACGTATGTACGAGCGCGATCTGTTTCAAAGCTTTCCGCACGGTCGCAGCATCACGCTCCGCGGTTACGAAACGAGTTGGATTTTCTGGAAGCGCGTTCGCAGCGTGACGTCCGCCGGAGTTTTGGCGCCCGTCCAAAACTTGCTCGACGGCGCAAACGCGGCCAAACCCGTTTCGCGCGGACAATTGTTGGAATATTTGGATCACCTGACCAAAAAAGAAACGGGACCGCAACTGGTCGGCGTGTGTGCGCCGGCGGGCTTCGAGCCGGACGTGTGGGACAACCCGCCCGAGCGCTCGGGCATGAAGCTGGTGCTCGTCGAACCGCGCGACGATGGCGGTTGGCGAATAAAAGGCGGCGACCCGAGTTTGGAGCGACCGTTCGTAAAGTTGTTTGACCCGGAAGACGTGACAATCAAACTGGGACGTGTGAAGCGCGAGATCGAAGCGCGCAGCGCTGATTTGTTGACGGGCAGTCTGACGGCGAGCCAATTGGCACGCGAAATGGAGTTGCCCGTACCACTGGTATCGAATGCGTTCGAACAAGTGGCTCGCGAAATCCCTGAACTACATGTATCCCGCAAGGCCGGAGAGGCGACGCTGTTTCGCGGCGTGGCGGCAAATAGTTACGAGGAGGAACGACCCATGTCGTTCATCGACAAGATCAAGAACATGTTTGCCGGCGAAGGTGACGAGACCAACAAAATCAACGTGCTGGCCGAGAAGCGCGCGGCGTTGTCGTCGAAGCTCGATCGGCTTTTCGAAGACATCGAAAAGCTCGAGAAGAAAGAGGCCGCGCTGGTTGCAGAGGGTAAAGCCTCGAATTCTAAGGTTGCCAAGCTGCGGCTGGCCGCACAAGTTGAACGGTTGCGCAAAGACATTACGCGGTTTAACACCACCGGCTCGATGTTGAACAAGCAGATCAACATCATCAGCACGCACATTCACAATTTGGAAATGTCCCAAACGGGCGAGATGGGTGCCCTGCCGGATAGCGACGAGTTGACCGAAGCCGCCGTCGGTGCCGAAGAAATGTTGGAGCGGCTTAATGCGAGTGACGATCTGGTCAGCAGCCTCGAAGTGGGCATGGCCGAGTCGGCGATTAGCGATAGCCAGGCCGCGATTTTGGCGGAGTTTGAAGCGACCGACGAACCGGCGGAGAAGGAAAAGGCCACGGGCGAGAAGCGACGTACTCCGGAGGCCGGTGAGATCGACCCGGGTGAACGCAGCTCGCGCGAAGCGCAGGCGGAGTAAGACGCGATTTGCAATTGCAACGACAGAGCCGCGGCCTGTGGCCGCGTGGATTGAAAGAAACGGATCATGGGTCTTTTTGACTGGCTGACCAACAAGAGCAAATCGCTGTCGGAGATGACGCGATCGGAATTGCGCAAGCAGGAACTGCTCCTGCAACGCGAGCGCGATCAGATGATCAAACGCATCAGCCAGTTGGCCGAACAGAAGCAAAAAGTCTTCGAAAAAGGTAAGGCCGAAAAGTCCCCCGAAGTGCGACGCGTGCTCGCGCAAGAGTTTGATTTAAAAACCACCGAACAGTTGATGGCCTCGCGCCAACTCAACATTCGCAGCAAAGAAGCGCTGACCGTCACGCGTATGCGCATGCTGCGCGAGAATGCCGACCGAGCGGAGAAACGCGGCAGCAAGCTAGGCATGATCAGCGAGAAGGATTTGGTCGCGCTCGAAAAGATGATCGAGAACGACAAGATCACGGCCGAGATGTATCAGGAGCGACTCGACGACATGCTCAACACCGGTCTGAGTGAGGGCGAAAGCGCGCTCACGCCCGGCACGCAGCAGGTGCTCGACATATGGGAGCAGATGGATACCGGCCTGCTCGACGACGAAGCGCAAGCTTTTGACGAAGCCGACCGCCGCGTGCGCGAACGACATCAGGCGACGGATTAGTAAACATCGAAAATTCGAAATGTCTAAACGTCGAAATAATTCAGACGACACGTCGCGCGCCACAGAGCTGCGGCCTGTGGCCGCATGATTCGGCTTGAGCGATTCAACACAACTCGCGATATCTCCAAATCACTCAATCGCAGATTTCAAATTGCTGGACAACCTCAGCATCCCCCCCGACACTCCCCCGGTGTTAACCGTCACCCCCACAGCCTGCTAATCTTCCGAGACCAATTATGCCGCCTCGAATTGCCATTTTGGGTTGTGGGCTTGTGGTCTCGACGATGGTGCGTGACCTGGCCGCCGATGAAAACTATGACGTCATCGCCGTCGATGCCGACGCCGCGCGCCTCGAACAGATCACCACGGCGCGGCGCATTCAGCGCCGCGTTGCTGACCTATCCGATCAAAAAGAAATCCGCGCGCTTGCCGACGACGCCGATCTGATCTGTGGCGCGCTGCCCAGCAAGCTCGGCTTCGAAGCGATGCAAACCATCGCCGCGTCGGGTACGTCGTTTGCCGACATCTCTTTCATGATCGAGGACGCCCGCGCCGCTAACGAGGCGGCACAACAATCCGGCGCGACGATCGTGTACGACTGCGGTGTCGCGCCCGGCCTCGCCAACATGTGCATCGGTCACGCCGCCGCAACGTTCGACGAGCTCGAAGATGTCGTCTATTACGTCGGCGGCCTGCCATACGCACGCCGCTGGCCGTACGAGTACACCGCCCCGTTCGCACCGTCGGATGTGATCGAAGAATACGTGCGCCCGGCCCGCATGATCGAGAACGGCACCGTCGTTACCAAACCCGCGCTGTCCGAACCCGAACTGCTCGACTTCGACCGCATCGGCACGTTGGAAGGGTTCAACACCGATGGTCTGCGCTCGTTGCTTGATACCGTGAAGGCGACGTGCATGCGCGAGAAAACCCTGCGCTACCCCGGCCATTGCGAACTGATGCGCGTGCTGCGCGAAACGGGTTTCTTTAGCGACGCGCCGTTGCAACTGCGCGATCAAACCGTACGCCCGTTGGAACTCACGTCAAAGCTACTCTTCGACCAATGGCGCTTGCTACCCGGCCAGCGCGACTTCACCGTGTTGCGCGTCGTGGCAACGGGCACGCGCGGCAGTCAACGATCGACGATGACGTACGAACTGTTCGACGAAGCCGACGCCGAAAGCGGCGAACAAAGCATGGCCCGCACAACGGCTTACCCGTGCACGATTATCGCGCGGCTTATCGCCGAGACTGCGTTTCAACAGCCCGGTGTGCACCCGCCGGAAACGCTCGGCCGCGACGAAGGTGTGTTTCGGTCGGTGCTCGAGCAGTTGAAGCAGCGCGGCGTGCAGCTCACGATGTCGGAATCGAAGGCAGAGTAACAGGAATCGAGAGAAATCATCTATCACTCGGGTGCCCAATCCTTTCTGATAAGAAAGGGTGGGGAATCATCGAATCTTCAATAGCCGCACGATAATCATTCACTACGATCAAAAAAAATCCCCATCCATCGCTGTCGCGAAGGATGGGGCACCCGTTTATTGCGAATCTATCAGCACGATTGCAGAACAAAAAAACCGAGCCCACCTGAGGGCTCGGTCTACTTTTCAATCAACTAAGATTTGCCGATCTCAACTTACGACCGTTGCTCCGGTGGTGGCATGATGCCGGCTAACAACGCGTGATAGCGGTTCTTCCAACACGACCAATCGGTGCCGTCGTGGGATTCATGCGTCTTCACGGTAAAGCCTTTATCGCGTAGGAACTGTGCGAAGCTGGCGTTGGATTGGCCCATGTCCCAGTTTTCGTGCGGGTTGCGGAAGTCGTACTTGCCCCATTCGAAGCAGAATTCGATCGGCGTCTTCTTCGCATCCGGAACCGCCTGCTTAATACCGGCTTCCATCGAACCGAAGATGTACATCGACCGACAACCGACGCGACCGATCACCTCGGGTGTTTGGAAGGCACACACGAGCGCGGCGAAGCCATCGAAGCCGTGACCAATTGATGCACGCGCTTCGCGCTTGGCGATCGTACGATAGTTTTCATCCATGAACGGTACGATGTCTTCCGCGACGATCTTCGGATACGGCGAATCGGGTTGGAAGATGTTGGCCTGCATACCGATCAACACGATGATCGACGGTTGCACGTTCGGTGCTGCGGCCACACCGTCGAGCACGTCTTCGATATTGCCGAGTGTCTGCGCTGTGCCGCCACCATGCACGTATGCGACTGGGTAACGCTTGGCATCATCCTTGTCGTAACTGGCGGGCGTATAGACCTTGATTTCAAACTCGGTGCCGGCGGCAACCTTGCTCTTGATTTGCTTGGTTTCAAGCTTGCCCTTGGGGAACTCGGCGTTCTCATCGAGATAGCGCGGTGCCTGCCAATCGGGCATTGCAAACCACGACATATCGAGCGGCGCGCCGCGGCCCATCGTCATTTCCATATCCTTGCCGACGACGTAGCTCTTGCAAGCTCGCTCGTTGCGCGGATCGGGAATCTCGTTGTAGTCCTTGATGAACACGTAGTTCAAGCGCGCATCGGGCTCGACCGTCGTCGAGTAGTAGTAAAGGGTCGTCTCGGGCACGCGAATCATCGGGCGTTCCTGACGTGCGCCCCACAAGTCACCGGCAATCGCCATATCCTTAGCTTCGCCGTAATAAACGAAGTGCACCTTGTCCTTGCCTTCGATGATCGGGAACTGCTTTTGCTGTTCGAGATAGGCGTTGATGGCGGCGTCCTTTTCTTCGGCTTGCTTTACGCGTTTGATGAACGCGGCGAAGTCATCGCCCTTCAATGCACCGGCTTGGGCGATTTGCACGTCGTGAACATCCGTAGTCGTGATATCAACGCGAATAAGTTTCTCTAGGCTGCGAATGAAGATGCTATTGCCGACAAACGCCGGGTGCGCCCATGACAAATCTTCGCCTTCGAGCAGCGGCAACGCGGCGCGTTCTTCGTAACCGGCTGGCGTTGCTTTGGCGATATGCAGCGTGCCCTTCTTCGTGATGATGACGAGATGACCGTCGGCGGCGATGAGAAAACCATCGCCGGGTTGGCGCGACCGCCAAGCGGGCTCGCCCGTTTTGGTATCCACACACACGAGAATGCGCGTGCTGTATGCATATACATGACCGTCGTGATAGACCGGCACGTTGTAGCTATTGCGGATGATGTTGTCTTCCCAAAGCGGCTTCCATTCGTCGCCTTCGCGTTTGAAAACGCCGGCGGCCTGATCCTTATGCGAAAGAAACATCGTGTCTTTATCGCCGCACATCGTCGGCACCATGCTGCCGGCACCTGTTGCCCCGCCGCCGCCGTGGGCAAACTGCCAAGCCAACTCGCCCGTCTTAGGGTCGATCGCCATGACGTTGGCATCGCCGGGCACCAAGACCAATGGCTTGCCGTCTTCAACCGTCGTCACCATCGGTGATTGATAATTCACCGTGTCGGTGCCGACGGCCCACTTCTTCTTGCCCGTCAGCGGATCGAACCCCATCACGGCTTGATTCTCAATCGGCGTGGGTCGCGCGCCTTCGACTTGCTTCACGCCACCGACTTGGAGAATGACCGTGTTCTCGCAACCGATGGGCGATGTGCTGCAACCGTAGTGCGGTTTGTTGACGGCGTATTCTTCGATGAGATTGACCGTCCAAACTTCTTTACCCTTTTCGAGATCGACGGCGACAAACTTGCCGCGCGGGGCAAGCATGTAAACGTGCCCCTTACAGATCAGCGGCGTCGTGATCGGGCCGGTGTGCGCGCCGTCGGTGCCGATGTAGGTTTCGTCGAGCACGTAGCGCCACTTTTCTGCGCCGCTCGCCTGATCGAACGCGGCGAGCACATCATTGGTGCCGTCGGAAAACGCCGTCACCACCACGCCGTTGGCCACGGCCACGCCCGAGTAACCGCTGCCCGCCGGAACCGACCACACCTGCTTTAGCCCGATCTCTTTGCCGGTGGATAGCAGCGTTGAACCATTCCAATGGCCGTTGGCCGTTTCGCCGCGAAAACCGGGCCAAGCCCGCGCGATTTCTTCGGCGTTTGCCGTCGGCACGGCCACCGCCGCGGTGACCAAAGCCGCCATCAGGGCGCGGGGCCAGCGAGGGGCAGAAAAGGATCGATGAGCATGCATAGGGTGGGTCCTTTCGAGAAAAAGCGAGTTTGAAATAAGCGTTTTTTTGATGCCGAAACGGCATCTTATCTGTTCAACGGGATCGGGGGCGTTTACTAGCGGTGGCCCATGAAAAAATCACCGAGCACGGGTGGGAGAAAGGGCACATACCGGGGCGAAAACGGCCTCGCTTTGGCGGATCCAAGGTCCATAAAACACGCCGAATCTGCCGTCAGGGTCGAAAATTCACGATGTTTATTTTCTGGACGCCGACCGGGCCGCCGATTATATTTCTGGCTGATTCGAGATTTTAGATCTACCCGCAGTAGCGAGGCCGCGAGCGTTTTTGACCTTCCGTCTTCCGAATGCATCGATCCAAAGTTCGAGTTTTTGCAGCCTTTGCTCGACGGGCTGCCCGCATGTGTGTTTTTTTCAGTCGAGTTGTGCGACGGTCTTCCTTTTCCTTGGGCATTAAACCTAACAAGTGAATGACCGCCATCTGTTTGAACGAGCCGAGCGTCCGCGCCGGACTCGTGGAGTTAGTGAGAATGGGTACGCGACTTTACGTTGGCAATCTGAGTTATCACGTTTCGGATTCGGAGCTGGAGCAAGTCTTCGGCGAATTTGGAACCGTCCAGAGCGCGAAAATCATCATGGACCGCGAAACCGGTCGCAGCAAAGGCTTCGCCTTTGTTGAGATGGGCAGCGATGATGAAGCTCAGGCAGCCATGGATAATTTGAACGGCAAGGACCTGCAAGGCCGTGACCTGAAGGTCAACGAAGCTCGTCCGATGGCCCCCCGCTCGGGTGGTGGCGGCGGCGGTGGCTTCCGCGGTGGTCGTGGTGGCGGCGGTGGCCGCGATCGCGGCGGCTGGTAAGCCGACGGCAAATTGCCAATTGCATCGGCCCGCCATTCGGCGGCTCGGTGAGACCAGATAACAAGCGGCGTGTGATCGATCTTTCCGACGGTCACACGCCGTTTTTAATTGGTGGATGTTCGTTCGAATACGCAATGTTGGTCGTGCGCCCAACCCAATAATCCGCCCAAAATTTGTACGATTTAGGTTCACGAATTGCATCTCTGCGGTTATATTCCTACCAGCAAACGACTTAGCGGCGAGTCCCGTGCCGTGCTGGCGAGTTAAAGCACGTGCGAAAACGCTTTGCCGCTTTATCCGCGCGAAGCGCGGCAAGGTCGCGTAAACTACCCGTATTCGTGGCGATCATGGATGGCCGCCGCGTTGTGCGCCCGTCGCGCCGCTTGGCGACACGGGCAGAACCCCGAATGAGCGTGTCGAACCGGCCACGGTTTGGCGGCCCGCGACACGCAGGATTCCCGAAGCGCTATGGAACTACCAAAACGACCCGGCAACGACGTGTATCTGCCACCCGATGCGTTTCCGCAGACGGTCGCCGCCTTACAGCAAATGCCCGACGTGCAGGAGCTGCGCATCGGCGTGGTGTATGCGTTCGACTTTCGCACGCGCATGCTGCCCTATTGGTATGCCGACAAACGCATGGCCCCTTGCTCGGTGCGGCTGCTCGCCGACTGTTTGAATGAGGCCGGCTTCAAACACGTGCGCGTCGTGCTGCAACAATGGACGCCGAATTTCAAACCGTCGAAGGCTGTGCTCGACGGTAAGCCGCTCGATATTCTGATGGTCTCGGCGATGCAGATTCACGCCGAAGCCGCTTACGATTTGATTCGCGAAGCGCACTCGGCGGGCGCCGATCGACCGTTGATCATCGCCGGCGGTCCGAAGGCTATTTACGAACCTTCCGATTATTTTGAGTTGGGACCGCAGCGCGGCGTCGGTGCGGATTGTGTGGTGCACGGCGAAGCGTTTGTGATGCTCGACCTGATGAAGCGCCTAATCGAAGCGCGACAAAACGGCGAGCACGTATTGAAAACGTACAACCGTATGCGCAGCACCGGCGATCTCAATCGCATGCCGGGATTGGCGTATCTTGCGGGCGATGCGAACCGCGAAGAACCCGTCGCGATCAACACGGGCATTCAGCGCTTATTGCAAAACCTCGATCAATACCCGATGCCCGATGCGGGGTATCGCTTGCTCGAACCACCCCATCGCGGTGAAACGCTAAAGGCCAAACCGCTCGACGCAAAACAGATCAAGCGCAAGAGCATGATCGCGTCGATGATCGCCACGCACGGTTGCAAGTTCAACTGTTCGTATTGCCCGATTCCGGCAGTCAATCAGCGCACGTGGCGCTACAAGAGCCCCAAGCGCATGGCCGAAGAAATTCGCCATCTACACGAAGAGTTCGGCCTCACGTTGTTCTTCGGCACCGATGATAACTTCTTTAACAGCCGCGAGACCGTCGTTGAGTTGATGACGGCGATTTCGGAAACGCGGCTGACGAACGGTAAGAAACTCGGCGATGAAATCCGATTCTTCACCGAAGCGACCGAGTTCGACGTGCATAAGAATCTCGACATCCTGCCGCTCTGTCGCAAAGGCGGCATGCGTGGGATTTGGTTCGGTCTCGAAGACCTTACGGCGAAGCTCGTGAACAAAGGGCAAACCGTCGGCAAGACGGAGATGATCTTTGACGAACTGATCAAGCTCGGCATTCAGCCGATGGCGATGATGATCCACAGCGACGGTCAGCCGTTGCGCGCCAAAGATGGCAGCATGTCGGGCGTGCTCGATCAGGCGGAGTACTTGTTTAAGGCAGGTGCCGTTTCGTATCAGTGCACGTATCTCGGCCCGGCCGTCGGCACGCGCGCTTTCGAAGAATCGCTCGAAGGCGGCACGATGTTCCGTCGCGTTGGCAATGAAGATGTGCCGCAGGCGTTTCTCGACGGCAACCATGTTGTTGCTTCTGCAGAAAAGGAACCGTGGACGCGGCAGATGAATCTCGTGCGTGCGTACTGGAGCTTTTATAACCCCGTCAACCTGATGAAGACGATCTGGCGGTTGCGCGAGAAAGGTTCGATTGCACCGAAGCGCGTGTTGTATCAACTCGTCGGCATCATCGGCTTGTTCTACACGCTGCCGCGCCATTGGGCATGGGCACGCAAGCTAAAGAAGGGGCCGATCGAAAAACTCACTGGCGCGTTGCCCTCGCGCATTCCCATGATCGCTGCGGAAAATGGTGAGATCGTCACGTGGGCGATCGACCATCCGTCGCACCCCGAATTCACGCGGCCCGACAATCTCATTGGCGTCGGCTTTGAAGCACAGCGTAATGAATCGGATGTGGCGCTGCCGGTGGTGGGGTGAGAAGAAATTGAGAATTGCGAATTTGGAATTGAGAAAATAGCTTAATTAACAAGGCCGCGCGTCTGAGACGCGCGGCCTTTTTTTGTTTAGGTCGAATTGCGCAACGCGGGCGTTTTAACCCTATTCACGAATGACTGCGCCTCTGGATGATTTGTCAGCATCCACCGGCTATTAGCCGGTGCCACAGCGCAACCGTCGCTCGCAATCGTGAACAAGCCTAATGCCCAGCAAGACGGGCTTTGATTACTCGCCTGTTCAAGCAGCATTAACGACTTCGAGAATCGATGACGCTTTAACAAGCTCGGATACAGTCAATACGCCGAAGGCGTTACGCCTACGAGCCCCGGGTTGCCGCAACAGCGGCTACCCGGGGTTAACGGAGCCGCTACTGCGTTCAACCCCAACGGGGTTGCGGCATCCTTCATCCGAGCAATACCGCAACTCTTTCAGAGTTGAATCTCTTAACGAAACACCAAACCCAGGGTAGCCGCTACGCGTCAACCCTGGGCTAATGGGTGCAACGCCTTTGGCGTAAAGACTCGGTCTTGACTGGTGAGTTTTTCATTTGACTGAAGTGGCAAAGAGCTGACCGCGATTAGCTTATTGAGTATTAAAGCCCGGCAGGGCTGATTGGATTGCAGTCTCTGGTGAAGCGCAGGCCGCGACGGCAGTCGGAGCACAATCCGAGGAAATCGAAAAAAAACATGAAGCCCCGGCAAGGGGCATAGATACCTGCACCGCTGCCGCGGTTTAACACTCGATACAACTCAGGCCATGGATTGCGCGGCTAGCGCCGCTTCATCCATGGCTTTCTACCCGCGCCCCTTTCGGGGCTCAAAAAGATTATCGTGGCAACATTCCAAATCTGAACATGCTCGAAACAGCACCGAGCTTATTCACTCAGCGCCCCATCAATCTCTTGAAAAATATACTCTGCATACCGTTGCGCGAGGTCATCGCTCACAACCGGCCGCGTGTAGGTCAATGAAAAATTCAGCGTGCCGTCAAACCAGCTAAATACCGGATTCCACGCCGGCGGCGTTGGCAATGGGCCGGCGCCCCACAGATTCGTCACGCGTGCGCCGCAGATATTTCGAATCGGGTAACGAATCTCACCGTAGTACGAGTAACCCGATGACAACGCCTCCAGCCCCAACGGCAGTCGCATCAACATCTGATAAAACCACCAGCGCGACCAATCCGCCGCCCAGAACATGGCCCACTGCTTTAGATGAATATCTTTCTTGCGATACGACTCCAATTGTTCGCTCAAAGACGCAGCCAGCGCCTCGCGGTCGTCGATCATGCTCCGCTCTGCGTAAAGCGTTGGCGAAACGATATAGTTTCCCTGCAACGGTCGCGTGTGTTGCTTCGGATCAGTTGCGCCGAAGAACGACAGATTCTGCGGCATGGTGATCAGGTACGCGTCGGTCTCGACTTTGCGATCTTCAAACACGCGATGCAAGGCGCGCAACACGCAAACCGCGAAGAAGCGACCGTACAACGCCGGGCCGGCCGGTATCAGCGCCCGGGCTTTTTCTTTCAACGCCTCGGCCGTATCACGATCCCAACTGCGATGAATGCAACGGTAATCCTCAAACGGTGGATGCTCGTGATTGAATAGTGTGCGAATCGTTCTGTTCGTTAGCTGCCGCTGCGCCGAAAAGCTGCCGAGCAGCAACTTGATTCGCTTGAAAAACCCGTGCCCCGACAGCGGGTCATTTAGCCGTTTGTCTTCATGCAAGCCGTCGCACGGCTCGGTGTTTGCGCCCGGCGAGCGCGCATCCATCTGTGCCAGCATCCACATCGCGCCTTCGGCATCCATCAGCATATGCGGCCAACGAATCACGAGACGCGTCTTATCATTCGGCAAGTCGTAGTGCTCGAAGCGCATCTGCGGACCGCGCTGTAGATCCCACTCCGCCACGTAACGCTGTTGGCACAAGCCGTCGACCACGCTCTGCGCATCATCCCGCTCGCGCAAATCGTCGTATTGATATGCCGCGCGGGCTTGTGCCTCGATCGCATCGGCTTCCTGCGGCGCTCGCCATACCGGCCGCCCCCAGAACCACGACATCCCCTGCCACGCACCGAGAACCGGGTGCTGCTGGTACGCGTAGAGAATGGCCGCTTGCAGGTCGGTGGGGTCGATCCGATCGTCCAACTCCATGGTCATCAACGCGATATTGCCGCCCTGCCGCTTCCGTCGCATCATCAGATCGTGCGAATAGAAGAAGTAGTCGGCAGGGTTAAATGGGATGGACGAAGTGCGTGGCATGGGCTAAAAAGACGACCGAACTGTGAGCCGCAAATTCTTTACTTACAAACCTTTACCGCAGTATCGGCCCGCCACGGGCCATTAGCAAGCGATTCGTTGCCGCCGCTTTGGTCGGCGGATAGATTACCCCGATATATACACCATTGGCGCGGGAGGCGGCAATTTGACCGCAATCATACTCTGGTCCGTAACCGGGCTTTATATAGGTATCGTGATGGCTTGGCTGGCGGGGACCGCCTGGGTGCGGAAGTTCCGCGCCGATGAAACCATGCGCATCGAGCCCGAGCCGGGCGCGATTCCCGATGGCAACTATCCGTCGCTGATGGTGTACGTCGCCGCTCATAATGAGGCCGAGCGCATCGAAGCCTGCATCGACCGTCTGCTCGACCAGAACTACCCCAATCTCAACATCACCATCGTGAATGACCGTAGCGACGACGATACGTCGGGCGTGGTGCGTCGCATGATGGAGAAAAGCGATCGCATCGAACTCGTCGAAGTCGATCTGTTGCCCGACGGTTGGATCGGCAAGACCCACGCCCTTTCGGTCGCAACGCGCAAGCCGACTGCGGATTATTTGCTCTTCGTCGATTGCGACTGTCAGTTGGTGCCCGGTGCCGTGCAGGCGATCATGCACAAGTCCGCGCGCGAAGGTCTCGAATTTGTATCGCTTTGGCCGATGCTCGATTTGGCCAGCCCTTCGGAAAAACTCATCACGCCGCCGGTCAGTTGGTTGCTCGGTTTATACACGCTGCTCGGCAGCAAGAGCGCGGCCGATGGCTCGCAAGTCGTACTCGGTAACGGTCAGTTCATGCTGTTCTCGCGATCTGCGTACGAACAGGTCGGCGGACATGCGTCGGTGCAAGCCGAGTTGGCGGAAGACATCATCCTTGCGCGCAAGGTCGAACAACTCGGCGTCAAACGCTGGGTTGCGTGGGGCAAGGGCATCTACCTAAGCCAGCGCGACAACAACATGCGTACGACGAGCAACGCAACGACGCGCGTGGTCATCGGTAGCTTGGTGCATCCGCTGCGTGTGTTTCACTCGGCACACGTGATTCTCGGCG
>JAUIHO010000318.1 GCA_030432035.1 Phycisphaerae bacterium | reverse complement strand
GAGGGCATCACCGAGGGCGTCGTCACCCGTGTCATCTGGGATGCCGTCGCCATCTTCATCGAGGCCGGGCTGACCGCCGAAGCCGGTGGATTGAAACGAAAGCCGCCCCAAATCGCTCAGGTCGGGCAAATACAAATCCTCGCGAACGACGTAAATCTCCGCCTCCGGGTCGAGCAACTCGTCATCCGTCAGCGCTTCGCGCACGCTCGGGATGCCGGTGCGGCCATCGACGAGCACCCACAGGCGATTGTCCTCGTCTTCGAGTTGGTCTTCGAGCTTGGCCCGTGTGACGACGAGCAGCGCCCACGGCGTGGAACCGTCGCTCTCGAAGACGATCAGCGGGCGATTCTCATCGATGTCTTCTTCGGAATCGTCGAAACCGCTTTGCAACGACGTGGCGTCAAAGTTCTCGGTACCCTCGCTCTCGTCGAGCGCACTTTCCTCGTCGTTGGTCGAAAAACTCTCAGTGTCGGCGTCTTCGTCGAGTTCCGGCGTTTCGTTCAACGATATGGGCTTGGTGAATTCGGGCCGACCGATGCGGACCTCGTGAACGTTCACATCTTCGAGCAACGATTCGGCCATCGCGTCGCGCGCCCATTCGTCTTCGACAATCGTCCAGACGCCGGGTTGCAGAATCGGGTCTAGCTCGATTTCGACGTAGGGCTGTTGCTCGTTGGGGGCGAAGCGAATCCGCACGCGGCGCGTCTCTTGCATCGCCACATTGCGCGCCGCGCCCATCAAGTCGCGAATGCGCGCTGCCGACTCGGGCATGGCCGCGGCCGTGATACGGCCTTCGAGCGCGGGCCATGCAAAAGCCGCCAATACCACCAGCAAAGAGAGTGCAATCGCAATCTCCAACAGGGTAAAAGCGGCTTGGGTCGTACGTCGGCGTTGCATGAGAAGCTATCAGGCTAACTTAGCCAACAGCGGCTTAGCTATCGGCCCAGTTGGTGATGTCGTCTTCGTCGCCATCGATGCCGTTGGGTCCGAGGCTGTAAAGATCGAACGTATCTTCGTTATGATCGCCCGGTGCCTGATAGACGTAGTCCTTACCCCACGGATCCTGGAAGCCCGTCTTCGGATCGACGTCGAGATAGGCCGCCGTCCACTTGTCTGCGATTTCGTCGTCGTTCGGCTTTTCGACGAGGTCTTGCAGCGAATCCGGATAGCGACCAATGTCGAACTTATAGTTCTTGATCGCGCTCGAAATCGTGCCGTTGGACTTCACGGCGGCCTCGGCGAGCTTGATCTTCGCCTTTTCGCCCTGACCGATCAGCGCCGGCAAGGCAAACGCAGCGAGCAAGGCCAAGAGGCCGACCACCAACAGAATTTCGAGCAGGGTAAAGCCCTTGGCTTTTCGGGCACGTCGAGCTTTGGTATTGCGAGTCATCACAGTGCAATCTCCTTCGTTTTCGGCACTCCCATGGCCAACGCCCAAACGGGCCGACCGGGCACACAACCTTCTTATTCAAGCACGACTGTCAAAAGTCGCAAATCAATTCCAGTTTTCGGGACTTTAGCCCGCACTCATCGTCAAAATCGGCAACAGCAACGCGATAGCAATCACGGCCACCACCCCTGCCATGCAAACCAGCAGCAACGGCTCCAACATGCGGATGGCAAGGTCAATCTTGCGGGCCGTGCGGGCCTCGTACGAATCGGCGATGGTCACCAACACATTGTCGAGGTTATTACTCTCTTCGCCGATCGCAATCATGTCGACGATGTCGAACGGGAAGAGGCCACTGTTCCCCAATGGTTTGGATAACGACGCCCCCTTACGGACGCTTTCGGTCGAGGTTTCGATGACCTCCTCAAGAATGACGTTACCCGCCGAATCTTGGGCGATTTTTAGCGATTGCAGTATTGGTACGCCGTTTTTCAGCAGCGTTCCCAAAATGCGGCAGAAGCGGCAAATTGCCACCAGCGTGAAAATATTGCCTACGACCGGCGCCTTGAGCGTCGCGCGGTCGCGCATCAGCCGGCCCGTCGGGCTTTGCAACAGCGCGACCATTAGGCCAAGCAATGCGAATACGCCAATGCCGACGTACAGGCCGTTTTCCTGCAGAAAATCGCACATTGCGAACACGATCTGCGTCAGAACCGGCAAGTCACCCTTTAGGAACCCGCGCACCTGCGGCACGACCACCGTCAACAGGAAGACGATGATGCCGACGCCGACAAAAGCCAGCACAGCGGGGTAGAGCATGCTGCCGAGCACCTTGTTCTTCAGCTCGTTTTGCCGCTCGGTGAATACGGCGATACGGGCGAGCACTTCTTCGAGGAAGCCCCCCTTTTCACCGGCCTTGATCATCGCCACGTGCAACGGCGGGAAGGCGTTGGGGTGCTTTTCCATGGCGTCGCCGAGGGTTTGACCACTGGCGAGGTCTTCACGGACTTCTTTGAGGACTTCCTTTAAGACGGCGTTGTGGGTTTGCTTAAACAGCACGTCTAGGGAGCGCAGAGCGGGCACCCCCGCTCGCAGCAGGTCGGCAAATTGGGCGTAAAAGACGGCCGCCGCGCCGCCGCCAACTTTGCGTTTCTTGCCGCCGACGCCGACCGAGGCCTTGCCGCCCTCGCGGACTTCGACCGGAAAGAGGGCCTGGTCGTCGAGGGTGCGCAGGGCTTGTTGCTGCGAATCGGCCGCCAACACGCCCGTGACGGTCTGCCCCTGAATGTTTCGTGCTACGTAAGTAAAGCTAGGCAAGGAAGTTACGCCTCAATCAGACCAATTATTTCAGATTCACCCAAGACCCTTAGATTCCAAGATCACTGGGTGTGTGCACACACCCTATTTGCGAGGGCTGCGTCTCACACGGGCTTATACGCCGCGATCGGCGGTAGATTGCAGGGTCGTCTTTGGCAGTTCGTCGCTTCAGACGGCGCTACCTATCAAGCTGTATATCGGGCGTTCAATTCATCTTCCGGCACCGCCAGTCGGAAAGCAACTGGCAGCGGGCGGAGCATTTTTGTTGGAACGTCCGATTCGCGGGCGATTGAGCCGATTTTAGCTCGTTTTCGGTCGATGCGTGTGCTGACACACACCCAACGCATTATCGAAACGCATTCATAAAAACGACTCTCTATCGGGCACTCAGACCCGAAAAGTAGCCGCCCCGAAATTTGCGGATCGACTTGCGAATTTGGGGTGCTTAAGAATTCCGCAGACTCTTCCCCAGAGTTTGGCCGGCGCAACTCCCCACGCGCACAACCTAATAAGAGGTGTGAGAGATGCGGAAATGTATTACCGCTTTCAGCTTGGCTTGTATAACGTTTTTCACCGGATGCGGTGGCCCCGAAGTCGATGCGAACCCGGGGCAGACCTTCCCAGCGCCACCGACCGGACACGGTCGGCGCCTATCGGTCCCATACTCGTGTTTGAACTTGATCTACTACTACGACTTCGACCTCGGGAAGTGGATCTATTTCAAGGATGGCGGCAACGACAGCCGGGTCGCGGAGAATCAGCCGCCATGCGACAGCTTCCCCAATCGGCCGCGAAAAGGGCCAAGCGCGATTAACGTGCCGCCGAGTACGCGATCGGAACTTGGTCTTGTCGCGGACGACAACGGACATGTCGCGCCTCGAATTTTCATTTCGTCATACCAGGAGATAACCCCGGGGCAACCGTCGGTAGACGATTTGGTTTCCATCTCGATATGTGCCGAAGTCGATTGGGAGATGCCGTTCGATACGGATTCGCGATTGTTAGATTCCATAGGAGAAGATAATATTTTTTGCAGCGGCATCCAAATCGACCCGGATGGAGAGCCCGAGCCGATTTTGATCGAACTCCATCAAGTTCGTTTGGGTGATGCGATTGAAGTTCTGGGGCGCTTGGGCGTCGAGAGTCTCACCGGTCGCATCAACGGCGAAGTTTATACGGCCAAGCTTGACGGA
>JAUIHO010000317.1 GCA_030432035.1 Phycisphaerae bacterium | reverse complement strand
TAAGAAAATCTGCCAGAATCGGCCCAAATCCACATACTCGAGACCCTGATGCCCGAACCAAAAATTTGCTTCGAGGCCGAGACGTTGCTGTACGCCGAGCCATTGTCCAAACAGTGATCCGACGACAATGATCAGCAAGCAAACAAATAGCAGGTTGACCCCAAGCCTTTGAAACTTTGGTTCATAGCCGGACACAGCAGGGGCGATAAACAGACCTGTCGCTAGCCACGCCGTTGCAATCCAAAAGATCGCAAGTTGCGTGTGCCATGTTCTTGTCACTGCGTAAGGGAGATACTTTGCGAGCGGAAAGCCGTAGAACCCCGTGCCTTCGACACCATAGTGGGCCGTGACTGCACCCAAGCCGACTTGAGCCAGGATGAGTGCCGCAACGACCCAAAAATATTTCAAAGTGGCGCGCATCGACGGCGTCGGATTCAAGGCCAGCAACGGGTCTCGATCTGGCACCTCGGATTCTTCTTCACCGCCGCCGCGCTGAACGGCGAAGTACCACGCAAGCGCGCCAATTCCTGCGAGAAGCAGTACGAAGCTAATAACCGACCAAACGACGATCGCGCCGGTCGGGCGGTTGTCGATGAGGCTCTCCGCCGGCCAATTGTTGGTATAGGTAATGGCCATTCCTGGGCGATTTGTCGAACACGCCCACGACGCCCAGAAGAAAAATCCGTTCATTTTATTCATACGGTCGCTGGTCTTGATGACGCTGGCCGGTATAGCGTATGCCTCGCGGAGGTCATGCAAAGACGGGTCGTCACCGAAGAGGGATGCGTAGTGATCGCTGACTGCGGCAATCGCTTGAGCTCGAATCGGAGAAACAAGTAAGTCGCCAGTTTCGGGATCATACGTGTTCGTACGTAGCGTTGACTTTAGTCGTTCTTTGATAGCGGCCTGGACTTCGGCATGCTGGTTTTCGAATGGTCCGCCATGCTCTTCATTGGCCCAATGGTTTATGAGCCAGATTGACTCTCGATGAAGCCAATCGGCAGACCAGTCTGGTGCGACGTAGGCCCCATGCCCCCAGATGCTGCCAACTTCCTGACCGCCCATAGATTGCCAAACATTTTGGCCATCAAGAATGTCTGCCGCGGTAAAGAGAACGTCACCATCTGTGGTGACTACGCGATTTGGAATCGGGGGGGCCTCTCGATAAAGCTCGATACCGTAATACCCCAAGATACCGAATGACCCTATAATAACTACGATCAGTGCGATCCAAAGACGTTTTGTGTGCATTTCCCTACACATCCTCGATGAATATGGTATTTGGGTCCAAATAATTGTTTTGCACCGTCAGTTTAGCTGACGTAAATTGGATGTCAAGGTCCAGAAAAGATTTTTGAAAAGGTGAAGTATGATCTCGCCAACAGCCGAATATGCCCTTCGGGCCGTGGTCGCGATAGCACAAACCGATGGTCACAGCACAACAACGTCATCGATTACTAAAACCACAAAGGTGCCGGCCGGGTATCTGCCCAAGGTCTTACAGATGTTGGGGCGTGCCGGTCTCGTGGATTCGAGGCGAGGCGCTGGAGGCGGTTTCAAGCTCACAAAACCCCCGAATATGCTGAGCGTGTTGGAGGTGGTTAACGCCGTCGACCCGATTAAGCGAATCAAGGAGTGCCCCTTGGGATTGGAAACGCATGGCGTTAACCTCTGCCCACTTCACATGCGACTTGATAAAGCCACCGAGCATGTCGAGCATTCGTTCGCGACTACGTCAATTTCAGAGTTGCTGCAGCAACCCGGCAGAAGTACGCCGTTTTGCGAAGGGCCTAGCGTACCAACCGTCGGTGTACGGCTGGAATTGGCAAACCGCTCGGAAGAAAAAATTGGGCCCTCGCAGCGACGACACGAAGCCCTGATCCAGTTTTCGCGCGATCATACATTGGCGTTGGCCGTCGCTAAACATTTGATGGAATCGGCCGAGAAATTGGCGCACGATCGGCGTTCAGCCATTTCCGAATTGAGTTCCGCATGGCAAACCGATCTCGCCGAGCATTTCGACGAAGAGGAAAGGCTCCTCATTCCGCTCATCCATGATGCAGGGCAGGTAGAAAAACTTAGAAAAGAACATGAAATTGTTCGCGCATACGTTAGTATGGCGCGGATGTTTGCTGACGACGATGTGGATCCATCATGGACGCGGGCGGCGGGAACGATGCTTCGTAATCATGTTCGTTGGGAAGAGCGGGAGTTGTTTCCCGCAATCGAACAGTCGGCATCCTTCGATGAGTTGCAACACGTTGAGAAACTTACAAAATCACATGATCCCATCTGAGATTCGAATACGGTCCCTCGGCATTCAGCAGGGTTCTGTGATGATGGCGATCGTGGATCTTCCAATCCGCCCGGAATTAATACGACAACGTGGGTTATCAGATTTCTGTCAAACGAGAGCGGTTGAGCCATGTGAAGACCGCGATGTGGCGGTCAACGCGCAACCCCTTGAGACACGCAAACGTAACCCGCGTTGTCGTATTAGGCTCCGTCTGAAAACTCATTTTTCTTCTTTATTGATGCCGATGTTATGAAGAACGTGTTCGTGATGAAAGGAGATCATCATGTTGCGACATCGGCTCACGGATGAGCAATGGCTACGGATCAAAGATGTCTTTGGCCAACCCGCCGCGACTGGTCGGCCGCCGCGCGATCGGCGCGACATCATCGACGGTATCTTGTGGGTCTTGCGGACCGGCGCGCCGTGGCGCGATTAGTCCGAGTCGTTCGGTCCGTGGCAAACTGTCTGGCATCGGTTCAGTAAATGGAATCACGATGGAACATTGGAACGAATGATCCATCGTTTGCGCGGCGAGATCGATATCGACGAAGAACTGTGGTGCATCGACGGCGCGACGGTGCGCGCCCATCGCTGTGCCAGTGGCGGCGGCAAAAAAACGATGCCGACGAACCGTCACACCACGCGCTCGGACGCAGCCGCGGTGGTGTAACGACAAAAATTCATTTGTTATGCGATCGGCATGGAACGCCGCTGCACTTTCACTTAACCCCGGGCCAGGCGCACGAAGCGAGCGTGCTAGACGTCCTCATGATGGCAGCCGATCGACATCTCTTCGACGCCGACGGCGAAGCGATCGCATGGCCGCTTCAGTTGGCGGGCGACAAGGGCTATCGCGCCGATTGGATCGACGACTACTTGCTCGCGCTCGGTATCGCGCCGGTCATTCCGTCTAAATGCAATCAGGATCGCAGTCAGCGATTGACGGATTTCGATGCAGACGCCTATCGCGAGCGCAACATCATCGAACGACTGATCGGCTGGCTCAAAGAATGCCGCCGCATCTGCACGCGATTCGAGAAGACAGCCAAAAACTTCAGCGGCATGATCCGAATGGCGTTCATCGAACGATACTTAAAAGTACTCCGTTAATGGGGTTTTCAGACGGAGCCTAGTTTCATTAAAGTGTGGGAATTTTTTTGTTACCGCAGTGCCAATTTCATGTTACAAATCGTCGCATCTGACGCATCAATATCTAGCGTAAATCGTCAGAGTTGTCGGAATGAGGGAATAGGGTGTTCATGAATTCCACAGCAATCAAGGCAACGATGTGGGGCGTGCTCGTCACGGCGGCGATGGCGGTGTTGATCGTTGCCGGTTCACGCAATCTTGCACACTTTGACGCCGCATTGGTTGCTTATACGTTTGCGACGCTGTTCGCCGTCTTCGGCATCACGTATCGCTACGTCATCTGGCGTCAACCGCCACCCACGGCGATGTACTGGCGGCGCGGCTGGCAGGTGTTCTTCGATCGTCGCTATCTGGCTCGCAACCTGCGTATGTGGGTTACGCGCTTAGTAACGGTTTTCGCATTCAACAACTTCATCATGCGGCGGAGCCGCAGTCGGTGGCTCGCGCATTGGCTGATCATGTGG
>JAUIHO010000316.1 GCA_030432035.1 Phycisphaerae bacterium | reverse complement strand
CGCTTGCCACCGTACTCGCCCGATTACAATCCAATCGAAATGGCAATATCGAAGATGAAGTCGGTACTGCGCCGTGAAGCGAAGCGCAGCATCGACGATTTATACGCGGGCTTGGGCAACGCCATCGAAGCGATTCAACCCAGCGACGCCGTCGCGATGATGAAACATTGCGGCTACGCCGCTACGGCCAAATGAAAAACGCTCCTATGAACCCGCGCGTCAACCTCCGAGCGTTCATTCTTTCGAATGCCCTCACCAATGGAAGGGGCGTTTGAAAGAATGAACGCGTTTGCACGATCAAAATACGATCATTCTCCTATTCGGCCAGCATATTTGTGCGGCCACTTTAGCATCGATCGTCGGCGACCTATTCTCTCTAGAAGAGCCCAAACCGGTCGGCAAGCGCCGGCATGGCTAGCGTTTTTCGAGGTCCGCCGAAGTCGGATCGTGATGGCTTTCTCATGACGCGGCCCGCCACGAGCGCGCTTCCTTCAGTACGTGATACACGACTGTCAGCAAGCGCCGGGCAGCTGCCACCTTGGCCTTATTGGCACCCTTGTTGCGGGCCAATCGCTGATAGTATTCATTCAAGGCGTGATCCTTTCGCAGCGCCGGCCAGACCGCTTCGATCATCGCCCACCGCAGATACGGATTGCCGGCTTTGATGATGCGTCCGTGATACTGTCGGCCGCCGCTGGCGTAGGTGCTCGGCACGAGACCGGCGTAGGCGTGCAACTTCTTGGCTTTGGGAAAACGACGAATATCGTCGATCTCACTGAGGATCAGCATGGCGAAAAAACGACCGATACCGGGAATCGTCATCAATCGATGAATGCGGGGATCGTCATGAGCCTGCTGCCATACCACCGCCTCCGCATGTTTGATTCGTTGCCGCAAAGCATCCAACAGCGACAGTTCATTATCGAGGATGGCGCGGTCTGTCTCCGGTAATGGCACCGACTTCAACCATGCGATGCCTGCTCGGTTAAACAATTCATTGGCTGGTCGCAGCGCTCGTATTTGCGGATGCCGATCGATCAGCACGTGTATGCGATTTTTGGCCATGGTCTGCAGCTTCACCAGGAACATGCGATGTCGCAGCAGATTCTTAAGCACGCGCGCTGATGGCGATGCGACATGGGCCTTTGGAATCAGATCGCATCGCAACAGATGCGCGAGCGTGGCCGCGTCGATCTTGTCGGTCTTGACCTTTGCCTCTGCAATCGCACGTACCTTTAACGCATGAGCCAGCGTTACCGAGCCGCAGTGTGCTTCGAGCCAATCGTGCATGACCGTCCAATTGCGCGTTGCTTCCAGTACCGCCGCACAATCCGCACCGCCGTGATCGTCCATGAACGAGGCGACCGACTCGGGGTCGTTCGAGAACCTGCCCTCCTTGAGAATCGCTCCCTGTTCGTCCATGATAGTTCCATAGCTGAACCGCTTGTGGTAATCGATTCCGACAAACCGTTTCATGGTGCACCTCCCAAAAAAGTGACTTTGACGCGGCCATTTTCCATGACCGCGGGAGGTCGCACCACAGGTTCATGCTAGCTCTAGTATGCAAGAATTATCATTGACTTCAAGAAAAGCGTCTCGCCTTTTTTTAATCGCCAACGGCGATGCCACAATGCCTTTCCTCTGCCGACTGATTTAGATTATCGCCAATCGCTGTGTGGCCCAACTCCGACCATCAATCACTGCCAAATAATATTGGCGATCTAAAGATTCGCCGAAACGGTTCGAAAATGGTGACCTCGGATAGCGAGATCGATGGCCTCCGTGAAGGCCCGCCGATGGAATATTAGAGATCGCAGGACAAACTTGCAGTATTCCCAACGCCCAGGTTTCTCGACGCCCAAAAGCCACGCCGAGCGAAAAAAAATGCGGACATCACTAAACCGCAATCGTGTCCGCGGACCGGCAGGACGATACTCGCGGAGAAAGGTCAGAATCCGGCGGTAATAGTTTCGTGGTGTATAGAGATCTTTGATCAAGCGCCGGTAGCCGTCCGTAATCGTTGAGCGATCGAGCACGGTTGCGAAATTGATAGACGCGTCAAGGTTGTTTCCTGTGCTTTGACCGATCATTCGGCCCTCGTTGGTCAAGCGGGTAAACAATCGCGTGCCCGGTAGTGCCGTCAGCAAACCCACCATGGCTATTACGACGCCCGCTTCTTCAATAAATTTGCGTTGCCGCTCGAAAATGTCGGATCTATCCGTATCGAATCCGACGATAAAACCTCCGAGAACCTGAATCCCGGCGTTATGAATGCTCCGGACGACTGCGGTCAAATCGCGCTTCGTATTTTGCACTTTTCCGCACTCTTCGAGGCTTACTTCGTCCGGACTTTCAATCCCAACAAATACGCTTTTGAATCCCGCTCGAACCATGAGTTCGAGTAATTCGGGATCATCGACGAGGTTCATCGAGGCTTCTGTTATGAAATCAATCCGGGTTCGGTTTAGCGACCGCCATTCGACGATTGCACGAAGCAGCCCTTTGGTTCTCGCCCGGTTGCCAATGAAATTGTCATCTACGACGAAGATAGTTCCGTTCCAGCCGGTAGCGCGTATTGCGTTGAGTTCAGCGACCATCTGCGGTGGTGTCTTGACGCGCGGCAACCGTCCATAAACTGCCGTGATGTCGCAGAATTCGCAGTCGAACGGACATCCCCGAGAAAACTGAACAGACAGCGTTGCATACTTGCGTACGTCTATCAAATCCCAGCGTGGTATTGGAGTTTTGCTTACGTCTGGCCGCGCATGTGCTTGATAGCGATTCTTGAGTTGACCTGCGGCCAAGTCAGCGACGAGCGCGGGCATGATGTCCTCGGCCTCACCTAGAACGCAGCAGGCAACTTCGGGAAACCGATCCGCACCGGTGGTAAATAACGGGCCGCCCGCGACGACCGGCTTTCCGTGCGCATTGCTTCGGTTGATGATTTGTCGGGCCGACGATTCATGAACGATCATCGCGGAAACGAAGACGGCATCGGCCCATGTGATGTCGGTATCGTCCAACGGATCGACATTTAAATCAACGAGTCGAAAGTGCCAGTCGCGAGGCAGCATCGCGCTCACGGTAAGCAGCCCAAGCGGCGGGAACGCGGCCTTTTTTCGAATCAGCCGCATGATGTGACTGAAACTCCAGAACGTATCAGGCGTCTGAGGTGAGACAAGCAAAATGTTCATAGGCAAGCTCAATCGATACGAGTAGTAAGTGAATGGTTACAACCGATGGTGGCATCCCAGTTGATATCGTCTCTCGGAAAAAAGACGAGATCGTTAGCTTTTGACGCAAAAGCACCGAGCTCGACACGTCGTCGTCGACCACGATCAAACGTTCAAAGGCGATGTGGTCGTCATCAATGGCAAGCCTGCCGTCTTCCAGTCGCGTCTTGCGCGCCAGCGCGATGAGGTTCTCGATGGTGTTCTGGGTTTGAATTTGCGAGGGCATGAATGCCGTGCCGCGTTCAAAGGACAATTGCGCCTTTGCTGAGGATACGTGGTCATCAGGGACAATAGGCCGTCCATCTGATGGCATTTCGCACTCGAAATCACCAAAGGACGCTATGTATATCATTAAGTATTCTATTCTGTCAAATGAAACGACTTTCGACTTTTGGGGGGGGCGGCTAGCGAGAACAGGAATGATGGCACTCTTTAATTGTTTATTAGGATTTCCGACCGGCACGTTTTTCGAATGCAACTGATGCAACGGAAGTGTTGCCTAGGAACCGCTGGTATCGCTCCATCACTTTTTTCCAACGATTGTGGGCCAGACAGGGGTCCCGATCGCTGCATTTCTTGTTATCGAATGGACATTGCCGGCCATCAAATCGTTCGTACGGCGCAAGAACCTCGACGAGTTTGATCTCTCGGGAAGACCGAGCCAGCCGAAAGCCTCCGCCCTTGCCTCTT
>JAUIHO010000072.1 GCA_030432035.1 Phycisphaerae bacterium | reverse complement strand
AAGGTGACGCCGGCGCAAGTGAAGTTACTTCGTTCTCGCGTTGAGCGGATCATTAACTTCTTGGGAATCGAGCGACTATCGCAGCTATCGCCGTCAAAGGTGCAGACCGCGATCGGTGAACTTCACGAAGGCACTGACGATAAGAGCGGCCTGAGCCTGCAATCTTGCCAGCATTACCTCCGCGCAATCAAGCAATTCTCTCGATGGTTGTTTCGCGATGGTCGTATCCGAGAAGATGCACTGGCGCACCTAAGCGGATACAACGCCGCTACAGACCGCAAATACGAACGGAGGGCGTTTACGGCAGATGAACTAACCGCGTTGATTGCAGCCGCAGAAATCGGTAAGCCATGGCGCGGAATCAACGGCCACGATAGGGCGATGCTCTATCGGGTAGCGGCGGGAACTGGCTTCCGTGCCGGTGAATTGCAGAGCCTTACTGCCCATAGCATTACGACCGATGGCGACACGCCGTGCATCCTGCTTCGCGCTAAGACATCGAAGCGACGGCGTGAAGATATGCAACCGATTCGATCTGATCTTGCAACGAAGCTGGCGGAATGGATCGACGGCAACAGCATCAGCGGCCAGCTATGGCCGGGAACGTGGCATAAGAAAGCCGCCATGATGGTGCGGCGCGATATGAAGGTCGCGCGTAATCAATATATCGACGCCGCAGAGTCTACCTCAGACGCACAGAATCGAGCCGAGAGCGATTTCATGCTGGTCGAGGATTATGCGGGCCGCGTTGCCGATTTCCATTCGCTACGAGCGACATACATCACGTTTTTGATTAAGGGTGGTGCATCGGTTAAACAAGCCCAAGCACTGGCACGGCACAGCGACCCGCGACTCACGTTCGGCACCTACTCGCCCATGAGAATCGACAATACGGCGACAGCATTAGCTGGCCTTCCCAGCGATGTTGAGGTTGCAGTTGAGGCAGAATCCGCTCAGGTGCGTGCAACCGGCACCGATGACGAACCCCACCAGTACCCCCACCAACGGGGACGCGATTCGCTACGATTCGACGCGAATCCTCGCGACGAACTGAAGGCTCGACCCGAAAGGGGCGATGATAAAAAAAGCGGCTTGGAGCACTCGCAAACGGGATTTTCAGGGTATAATCCGCGAAGTGAAAGCAATGATGCCGGCGTAGCTCAGTTGGTAGAGCAACGGTTTTGTAAACCGTAGGTCATCGGTTCGAGCCCGATCGCCGGCTGTTTCTTAATTTACGTTTTCCCGACATCCGGGTGCAATATTCGCCAGAGCAATCAGAATGAGATGCGTTCCCTGCGGTAATAACGTTGTCTCGCCCCAAACTCTCCAACATTTAAATCAGGCCACACATCAATCGAAGCTCAAGCTGAGACTAATCCGTATAACCTCGATTTGGTCAACGCGATAATGTTCCGTTGGCGCAATAGCGCAAGAAAGCTAACGCTCCTAAATCTCGTCCGCAAGCTTGTCAGGGTGCTCATCCCGAAGCCGTTCGGCTTTTCATTACGAAAGCTTGTACCTTGGATTGGCGTCATTGCAAACATGCTCTTAATTGCATCAACGTGCTTTAACTCCACGTCGCTGTGCTCGGACCTAAGCTGTAAGTTTGGTTTTTTCGACCGAGCCTCCCGATTTTCCAGGGGCCCATGCACCGCTGGGTCATTCAGGTGCGAGTTGATGACGCGATTAAGTTCGCATAGCAATTGCTCACGAAGTTGCTGCAACTGCATTAATTTAGTTTGGCAACATGGCGGATGGATCTTCTGAAAACCTATCTAAGACAGGTATCTGTTTTTAACTGGGGATAAATCTCCTGATTCGTCAATAGCATTGGATACTTGGTAGCGACAGCGGCAGGCAAAGGTGCTCGTGTACCCGAAACTTGATCCAAACGTTATAGCTAAATCGAGTTCTTGCGCCTGATCTTCACCATTATTGGGTTGAGGACGCCGAAAGCATGATTCTGAGATTTGTACTCACTGAGATCGATGAAGCGACGTTCGTTTAAGGTACTCCCCGAAGCCCAGATCATGGCACCATTTTTTAAGTGGGGGGACTCTGATGGGTGTAATGAGGGCGCGTTCACCACCAGTTCTACCCGGTGGTCCTAGCGGTTTTTACATTTCCCAAGAAATTCGTTCATAACTTGTTCCAGTAGAGGAAGTTATAGAGAGCCTTGCGCTTGGACCTATAGTGAGCATGTTAGGCTCAAGTGACAGGTTCAAACCTGCCTGATGTTGCTGCGTCGAATAGCAAGACAGGATTGACCGGATATGGGCTGATTCCTAACTCAGTAGTTGGACCCGAAATGGGGGCAAGCGCAAGCGTTAGCGGACTTACAATGAACATGGTATTCACAGTGGGGAACGTCAAACGACGGCCCCCGCTTGGTTGGGTCCGGAATCTTACCGTCGATTGGTAAGTTTGATTACACGATTTAAACGAATGTTGCCCTTCAGTCATTTGATAAAAACGCCGTTTTTGTAGCTACCTTCGACCGTAGGCATCTACAGCAATTGTTTTTCAACGCCCAGTCACTGGATGAATTTTTCGAAGCGGCAGAGTGATCGCGCAGTGCGTAACACTTTTCGTAGCGGTACGAACCGGGCTTCTCGTAACTCTGAAGACCTCATCCGCGCTTTCGCGATGTTGTTCTTGGGCGGTGTCATCTATTGCCTTTTTATTAGCAAGGCATATTGATCTATTCTAAATCGTTTTCTTTATCGATCTGAGCGATCCATGTTGCACCGCGCTCTTTGTGCCCACTATCGGGCTCAGCCGCGTCCCATAGTTCATACAGGCGAATGAGCTGTTTGATAACGGAACCGTGATGCGCACGCTTGTTCGCTTCGGATCGCTCGCATACGTCGATAGCAGCCAGCAAGGTCGATTCTGCTTCGATGAACTTGCCCAAGTCGATAAGTAGTTTCGCACTTTCAATTTGAGGGTGCAAGATATTTGGATGGTCCTCAGGAAGGGCACGCTGAAACATCTCCTTTGAATCACTGAGGCTTGCAAGTGCGGCGTCATGGCGGTCTAGTTCTTTCAGACAAACGCCAATATTGCTGAGCGTGATCGCAATTTGGACATGATCGCCATCCACCAATCGACGGTACATAGCCAAAGCTTCGTTAAAGATCGCTAATGCCTCTTCAGGCCTGCCGAGTGACTGTAGGCAATCTGCCACGTTGTTGAGGCTCGTCGCAATGGAAAGATGGTCACCCTCATAAAGACGCTGGCGTAAATCCAAAGCTTCCCGGTGTTTCTCAAGTGCGTCGTCGGATCGACCAAGCGCTTCCAAACACGACGCCATGTTATTCATGATGACGGCCGTATTCGGGTGACCATTCTCAAAAATTCTATTTAGCATTTCCAAGGAGGTATTGTATGTGGTCAGTGCATCTTCATATTGACCGAGGGAGCGCATACATCCCGCAAGACCCGCCAAGCCGACTGCGACCGTTGGATTATCATCGTCGTAGAGTCGCTGCTTCATTTCCATGGCGGCTCGGTACTTCGGTAACGCTTCTTCAGCACGACCGAGATCCACTAGGCAGGCCGCTAGGCTATTCAAGCCATTTGCGACAAGGAAGTGGTCCTTCTGAAATAGTCGTTGGGCAATAGCGAGACCGTCTTCGTAGTGGGTTAACGCTTCGTCCAAGTGTCCCAGCGTATGTAAGCACGAACCGAGATTGTTAATACTCGAAACTACATCTGGATGATCGCCGTTGAATAGTCGCCGTCGCATTGCCAGCGCCTTTTCAAAGATAGGACGTGCATCTCTTGCCCGTCCCATGGATCGCAGGCAGGCGGCCATATTGTTAAGGCCTGTGGCCAAATCGGGAGCGTCACCGTCAGCCAGTCTGGCGAGCATATCCAATGCCGACTGATATGCGTCCACAGCCTCATTTAGCCGTCCAAGGGAATGAAGGCATGTTGCTGAGCCATTCCAACTAAGTGCGACATCGCGATGATCGGTGCTGTGAATACGCCGTGCCATCGCCAGTGCCGATTCAAATGCCTCCAGCGCTTGGTTCAATTGGCCAAGCTCATAATGTGCGTGTGCGAGATTGTTGAGGGTGGCGACGAGTTCGGAATCATCCGTTCCGAACTGTCGCTCTTGCCTTGAAAAAACCGTCTGAAACTGCGCCAAGGCCTCGTCGGCGCGGCCTAATGCAAGTAACGCCTCGCCGACATTGCTCATGCTGACGGTTACTTCGTAGTGGTCGTGGCCATGCAGTTCTTGATTGACCTTTAGAGAACGCTCCGCAATCCGAAGGGCTTCCTCGGATTGTCCATTGCCGTTGAGGATCGTCGAAATCGTTAGAAGAAGGGTGGCTTCGGTATGCGGTTGATTTTTTAGTTCTCCTGATTCGATACGTTCCAACGCTTGTTGCATGGCATCGGTAACCAGAAAATCCTGTTTACCGCCTTGATTTGGATCCGAAGACACCAACGCATCGGTAATCAGCTTCGTAACGGCTTCCGCTTTTTGTTGTTCAGCTTCTGCGACCAGGCGGCGATTCTCGGCCTCTTCGCCGGCGGCAAGAGCTTTGGCCCGAGCAGTGTCCGCAGCAAAATATTGCCAGCTACTAAAGACTGTCGCTGCGGCGAGAACGACCAGAATGGCTGCCGTCGAAACGAATGCGGTACGGTGGCGTCGCGCAAACACGCGCAGCAAGTAACTTGCCGTTGGGGGGCGCGCGGAAATTGCTTCACCGGTAAGATAGCGGCGTATTTCGGAGCCCAGTTCACCCGCCGACTGATAGCGTCGCACCGGGTCTTTTTCCAATGCCTTTAGGATGATGATTTCGAGATCTTTTGGTAAGGCCTGTGCATTAACAGCGGGTCGTGCCGGTGATTGCTCGCGAATAATCTTGATCGCATCAAATATCGATGTCCCCTTCAGGTCGTAAGGAAGTTTCTCGCAGACGAGTTCGTACAACACGAGGCCGAGTGAATAGATGTCGGTGCGAATATCCAGATTCTGAGGATCGGCGGCGACTTGTTCGGGCGACATATATTGGGGCGTTCCAATGAGGTGGCCTTCGCCAGTTTGCGTTCGTAGCGTTGAATCATCGGGGTCGGTCGCACGCGCGATGCCAAAGTCGATTACTTTTGTCTGACCTTGTTTGTCGACAAGAATGTTGGAGGGTTTTAGATCTCGATGAATGATTCCATTTTGATGGCCGTGATGGACTGCGTCGCAAACCTGCAGGAATAAGCCGAGCCGATCATTTAGCGCGAGTTTTTTCTCCCATCCATATTCGGTGATGGGTTTGGCGTCGGGCACGATCTCCATGGCAAAATAGGGAATCGTGATATTACCCTCGACGTGCGTTCCCGCTGCAAAAATCTGAGCGATGCCTGTATGACGCAGCCGCGCCAAGACTTGTGATTCATACTCAAAACGGCGTAGTGCGCACCCGGTCGCAAGCCAGTTCACGACTTTTAAGGCGATGATGCGTTCTGGGTTCTCTTGTTTGGCTTCATATACGGCGCCCATGCCGCCTTCGGCGATTAGGCGGCGGATCGTAAATTGTCCGATGCGATCCGGTATTCGATCGACCAGGTTGCCGCGTTTGGCGCTCGCGGTTTGCATGAACGTATCCATCGCGCCGTCCGGCGCGGATAGCATTCGTTCCACTTGTTCGCGAATTGCCATGTCGGACCCCGCCATTCGATCGAGGATCGCTCGCCATTCAGCACGTGGTTGATCGACCACAGCATTGAAAATCCGTTCGACCTTTTCCAAGTCGCTACGTTGATTCATGGGAAGATCCTCAATTTTCGATTCGGACCTACGTCGATATTTCGTTGTACAGCCATGCACGACAGAACCGCCATTCGCGCTCGACTGTCGAAAGAGAGATGCCCAGCGTTTCCGCCGTCTCTTTCGCGCTCATGCGCGCGAAATAGCGCATGTTGACGATCTGGCCCTTGCGCGGGTCTTCTGCTTCTAACTTCTGTAGCGCTTTTTCGATGGCAAGTACGTCATCTTTTGGCTCGTCGATGACAAAATTTAGCGCTGCGGCATCCACGCGTTGGTGTTCGCCGCCATGACGTACGCGCGCCTTGCGCCGCGCCTGATCGACGAGAATTCGCCGCATGGCCAGTGCGGCGGCGGCAAAGAAGTGCCCGCGATTGTTCCAGCCCGGGTCGTCGTCGCCGACCAAGCGCAGGTAGGCATCATGAACGAGGGCGGTGGGTTGCAGCGTATGGCCGGAGCGTTCCTTGGCCATTAGTGCTTGGGCAAGGCGACGCAATTCGTCGTATACGACGGGCAAGAGCTCGGCGGCTGCTTCCGAATCGCCGGCACCAACGTCGGCGAGCAGTTTCGTGATGTTCGTATCCGAATCTGACATTTTTCAAAAAAGTGTGACGGCCAGATCACCAAAAGAACGCACTGTTGGGTGAGCGAGGATTCGCGCGGGCAGACGATGCGACGCACGTGCGCTGGTTGAAACCCCGGATTTCAGGATTTGTGTTGATCGCATTTTACTGAGATCCCCATCGTGAGAACAGGAATTTTCTAGCTTCAGCCTAACGAACCATGCGGAATTCAAAGGAGACAGACCATGCAAACGAGACGAATAATTCACCGACACAACTGCGTAGTTACCATGGCGATCATTTTGGCGGTTGGGGTCAGCGCGACTTTCGCAAGTCCACTCGGTACGGAAATCACGTATCAGGGCCGACTCAACGATGGCGGGGCACCAGCCAATGGCGATTACGACTTTGTTTTTCGGCTCTTCGATGCGGAAACAAACGGCAATCAAGTCGGCGATTTGGTATTGATTGAAGATTGGCCCGTCGTTGATGGATTGTTCACGATTCCCGTTGACTTCGGAGCCAGCGCGTTCGGCAGCGAGCAACGCTGGATCGATATCATGGTGCGCCCCGGCGCGGGCGGCGCACATACGCCGTTAACGCCGCGGCAACCGGTTACCGCCGCGCCGGTCGCACAATATGCACTTAGCGCACCCGGTGGTGATGGTCACTGGGTCGCGTCAGGCGATCATATCTACAACTTAAATGCGGGTAACGTTGGGATTGGAACTTCGTCGCCTGCATATCCGCTCGACGTAACTTCGGATGGATCGCGAGTTATTAACGGTTTGGCCACGGCTGCCAATGGCATTACGGAGGGCATTTATGGTCAGGCCGATAGTCCTCAGGGAACTGGTTTACACGGCTTCGGCATGGCCGGAACCGGCTTCGCAGTCGGCGTGCGCGGTCAGACGAATAGCGTCGACGGAAGGGCGATCTGGGGGCAGGCAAACGCGACGAGCGGCAACAATTATGGTGGTCTCTTTTCATCCAACAGCATCAGTGGCACAGGTGTGCTCGGAATAAACAACGCCGTTACCGGCATTACATATGGCGTCACTGGCCATTGCAATAGTGAGGACGGTATTGCCGTCATGGGGCGGGCACAGGCATCCAGCGGCGTGAATCGTGGCGTTTACGGCCTAACCAATAGCGAGAGCGGGTTTGCCGGATATTTCGAAGGTGGCAAGAACTACTTCGAGGGACGTGTCGGCATCGGAACGACGTCGCCGTCGCGAGAACTTCAAGTCATGGGGGTAGCGCGAGTCGGATCGACGAGCACGTTCGTTGAACTCGACGGCGACGAAGGTGACGCAATCCTCCGGCAAAACGACAACTTCGGCCCGGCGCTTCGATTCCTGAACTACTCTGGAAGTTCCAATACCGTCACGGGCTCTATCACGTTCGATGACGCCGGTGGTCGCCGCGCATCCATCGAGTATGTCAAACCGACGATCGGATCGGATGGGCTTCAAATCTCCGGCGCAACCGACGTACACATGAAAGTAACAGATGACGGCAACATCGGCATCGGTACAACCTCGCCATCGGCACGGTTGCACGTGTTCAACGACGACACCACACGCCCCATGTACATCCAGAGTACCCATCCGACGACCGGTCTGTCGGCGCTACGGGTTGATATGGTGAGCAGCAACAGCGGCAGCGCGACTATTGCCGGTGTGAATACCGGTGCGGGACGCGCGGGCTTGTTCCAGATTAACAACTCCGGCAACAGTGCGGATGCGGTAGAGGGCACGACCAACGGGAACGGTAGCGGCGTTTACGGTTTTTCCGCTATGGGCGCGGGGGTGACCGGCGTGTCGGAGAACGCAAATGGCTACGGCGGCATCTTTGGTTCGCTTATCACCAACGGAAAGGGTTTATTCGTTGTGGGTGAATCTCATTTGATCGACTCGGTTGCGATCGGAACCACCACGATACCCAGTGGCGTGAAGTTAAATGTTGCAGGAACAACACGCACCAACGTGTTAGAGATTACCGGTGCAGACGTCGCTGAAAAATTCCCCACCAGCGAAATGAATGCAATCGAGCCGGGCACGGTAATGGAGATCGATCCGAATACAACAGGCAAGCTGCGTATCGCGCGCGGCGCGTATAACCGGCGCGTTGCTGGCGTCACCAGCGGCGCGGGCGACATTCCCGTTGGCGCAATTCTCGGCAATCTTCCAGGCTCGGGCGGTTCCCCGGTTATTGCATTGAATGGTCGCGTATGGGTGAAGTGTGACGCAAGTAGACACGCCATCTCGGTCGGCGATTTGCTGACGACCTCCGCAACGGTAGGGCATGCGATGGCCGTGCGCGATCACGATCGCGCGCATGGCGCTGTCATCGGTAAGGCGATGAGCGCGCTTGCCAAAGGCGAGAGCGGCTTGGTGCTGGTATTGGTCAATCTTCAATAGGCACTTTTGTCCGGCAAAGGAGTAAATGATGTTCACTTCTAGAAAATCATGGCAATTCGTGTTAGCCGCAGTGCTTGCACTACCGACTTTGTCTAATGCAGAAACCGCACCGCCAGAAACAGCAACCTACAGCGTCGAAGCCCGTGTATTGGATTCGGGGATGCATCAAGGTACATCCGACGAAATCACGCTCGCCTACCAAGATATCGTGTACCAACAAGGCGCCCCTTGGCTTCGTTTACACGTTAGCGACCATCATCTTGGCGACTCGAGCTATCTCCTCATCCGTTCACATCAAACAGGTGCGGAACAGCGGATGACAACAACGGCGCTTGAGAATTGGGGCAACCACACTGCGTTTTTTGGCGGTGATCTATTAGAGATCGAGTTGTATGTAGCGCCCGGTGATCACGACGTTTTTGTGAGTATTGACCACGCGTGGGTGGGAACCGGGTCGGATCAGGTCGCTGGTGGAAATGGTCGAGAAGTTGAAGCGGGACCGCGCAGCCTGTGCGGTGGTGACAGTCGCGTTGCCTCTAATGATCCGCGCGTTGGCCGATTGTTCGGCGGCGGTTGTACAGCCTGGATGGCATCCAACGGGGCGTTTCTGACGGCGGGGCACTGCGTTGATGGTGATCCGGATCAGGCGGGCCCCGGATTGCCGAACGGCGTGGTTGATATTGGATTCCTCAACACGGTCGTGGAGTTCAATGTGCCGCCGTCTCTTCCCAATGGTATTCCGCAGCCGGCGTTACCGCAGGATCAGTATCCCGTAACAGGTGCCTTTGTTGCCTATGAGTTCGCCGGAGCCAATTCCGATTTCGACAGTATAGGTGCAGACTGGGCAGTGTTTCATGTCGGCCCCAATGCCAATGGCGAAACACCTCAGCAAGCGCAAAATGCATTCTTTCGAGTCAGCGGAGCTGGAGAGAGTACCGTCGAACAAACCTTACGCGTGACCGCATACGGGTTTGATTGGACGCCTACGGGTACGGGTGGTCCGAGCGCGGCCTGCTGCGATATCAACAGCGATTTCATTTGTGACTTTGTCTGTAATTCGCAGAACGTCACGCAACAAACGTCGACAGGTGTGTGTACCGAGTTCGAAGACCAAGGCACCAAGGCCTGGCTTCGATACGAGGTGGACACGACGCCGGCAACGTCGGGCGGGCCCGTGATTCGAGAAGAAAACGGGCACGCGCTCGGAATCAATACCAACTCCGGATGTGCGAGCGGCGGCAATAGGGGGATGACTTTCAATCAAGACAATCTGAAGGATTCACTCAACAATTACATCTGGGGCTCAGGCGTTGCTTATGCAGATGCTACCAGTTTCTGCGTTCTGGGCACCTGTTCCGGATCGATCTACAACCCCCATCCGACGATTCCTGAAGCGGTGGTCGATGTCGCCAATGGCTCCACGGTCGTGATCATTCCCGGTGTCTACGCAGCCGCCAATGGAAATGTGTTCTGCGCCGGTGCGGACGGCAAAGCGATGACCTTCATTGCGCCCTTCGGTGGTGTTTCGATTGGAAATTAGCTCGTGCCGAATTCTGAATTCGTGACGGAATATCAGCAGGTGACTCGGATGATTCGGTGCGGAATGGAATAAAGAAGAGTGGGACTGGTGAACGCCTGACTTACGTTGAGCGCTCCGACTCGATCGAGAAAGACGCAATGTACGACATCCGATCATACAGCAATTCTGAGTCGCGGGAGACGGCCATGAGATATTTGGGTGTAGCATTCATTTGTAGCGCGATCGGCTTAGCTATGCCGTCCAATGCAATCGGACAGTGCGAGATCTTTCGGGCATACGGCAGTCAATTCGATCTGCTCGGTGACAGCGTGGGCGTACACGGCGAATGGCTGGTATACACCCAACGCGATACGGTTCAGGTCATGCGCTGGACCGGCGCGGCTTGGGTGTACCACACGGCGCTGCCATTCGCCAACACGGTGCGGGCGGTTGATGTTTATGGTGACGTCATCGTTGCTGGTGTGCTTGGCGATTTTGCGGTACACATATTCCGCTTCGATGGCAATGCTTGGGGTCTGGAGACTGTACTAAATAGTAGATGGTCGCCTTCGCTACTGGGATCGCGCACGCTTGATCTTCATGATGACGTGCTGATTACGTCGGATCCGCTTTCTGAAGATGCGGACGCATGGGTCTACCGATACGAAGCTGGCCAATGGGGGCTGGAGTTTGCCAGTCCGTTCCGATTCTATTCAGTTGCGACCGACGGCGAGCGATTCATGTTGGGCAATCAATTCTCATTTTGGATTTACGGGTTTGATGGTCTTAATTGGATTGAGGAATACGCATGGTCGCCAACGCATATCGGCGGCGAACGAGTCGATATTTCCGGATCGGTTGCGATCGCGAGTCGGCGTCCCACCACCGATGATGTAGGACTCCTGCGCATCTATCGTTCGTGCGACGGGCAGCCGGCACCCTGGTGCGAAAATGTGGGGCTGCCGATCGGAATAGATGGTGACATTGCGCTGATGGATGACGTGCGAGTGGAATTGGCGGGCAACCAGCTTGAACTACGTCGCGACGATGGTACCGCCTCATGGGATTCCTTTGATTTACTATCGGGAACGGGGGCCAACGATTCTTTCGGAAAAGTTGTTGAGATCGACGCCGATTGGATTGTGGTGGGTGCGCCGTTTGATAATGCAGGCGGTGATGACGCGGGCGCTGTCTACGTATTTCGGCGCGACGCGACCTACGTTGCCCCACAGGTATTCGCATTCGAATTGGGGACCTGCTCTCAACCGATTGACTCGATTCAACAAGGCTTGGCCAATTTGGCACCAAGTAAGGTAATGGTCGTCGCAGCCGGAACGTTTCCCGAAGCGCCGATGGTGCTCGATGCGCCGGTGAGCATGACCGCGGCGGGTGGGGTTGTGCGTATCGAGTAATTCCACGCGACACTAAGCACGAGCAGATAAAACGATGAAGAAGAACGAAACCAAAGGCGATTTTGATCGTCTGCACAAACTTAGGAGATCAGCCATGTTCACAAAAAACACGAATCGAATGCTCGCAGTTATCGTCACGATCGTCGGCACACCGCTTGCCTTTGCCGGTGATTTTGAACTCACGAGCTACACCGTCGATTGCGGCGGCGGGATAAGCGTCGGCGGCACGTTTGAGGTTAGTGGGACGGTGGGTCAGCCCGATGCGGAGTATTTTGTCGGCGGCGCATTCGAGCTTGAAGGCGGTTTTTGGGTAAACGCAGCGACGCTATCATGCGGCTGTCTGGGAGATATGAACGGTGACGGCGTTCGGAACGGTGTCGACATCCAGAATTTTGTGAGTTGTTATCTGCAGAGTGTAGATTGTGCTTGTGCTGACATGGATCAAATCGATGGAATTACTTCTGACGATATCAATGCGTTTGTTAGCAGCCTATTAGCGGCAACCCCTTGTTCGTAGCGCCTGTGACACCGATTCCTAGTCCAAAACAACTTCTAGCGAACTGCATAGAACTCGGCCTTTGTCCGGGAAGACCAGAATGAATCGGCTAGCTCAGATAAGAGCGAATTGCATTCTCGTTGCGGCGAGCTGACATCAGGAATTGGAGCTGACGGCCTGCTGAAATCCTATTCGTTAGGCAATTTCGAGCGAGTGCTACGCGAGCTATTCATGATTTCTAATTCTATTCCATAGCGAATACACTCATCTAGATAAACTTGGAACGAGGTGCTGCCAACAATGCAGTTTATGGCACCATTTTTTGAGCAGGGGGTACTCTGATGGGTGTAACTAGAGCACATTGGACTCCAGTCTACCCGGCGGTCCTAACGGTTTTTGCCCTTCCTGGAAATTTCGTTCATAACTTGTTCCAGTAGAAGCGGTTACCGCGAGCCTAGCGCTTGGGCCTATCGTGAGGATGTTAGGCTCAAGTGGTAGGTTCGGTTAGCCGCATGGACCAAGTTGGTTTGACCGGATGAAGGCTGATTTCGAACTCACCGATTGAACCCGAAAATGGGGACATGCGCAGGGGAGCCTCTCAATGCGGAGTTTCACCTGTAACCGATGTGGACGTGTTAGTTGGGCGCAACTTGATTTCTTGACTGGTTTATTCCCCATCGCGCGTACAACTCAGCAAGCCGATTGATCAACTTCGAAACCACATCTTGATGAGGCTCACTGAATTCCAAATCACTTTCCAGATGAGCCATCACCTCTTGCAGCAATTACTCGGCTTCCGATCGTCGTGACGAATCCGCCCCAATTGACTCGCCCAACCACACGAGTGCATTCCAACGTTGCCAGTCATTAATATCCGCAACTCGCTCGTAGATTTCGACACACTCCTTTAGAGCCACTTCCGCGTCATTGATATTATCTTGCCTTAACTGATTGATTCCGAGCATCATTAGATGCCGCGCCATTGCTTAATCATTAACAGGATTGGCGACGCGTGCGCTCTCTAGCTGCATGCGCCTCCACGCTTCAGCCTCCTTCGATTTGCCCTGTCGTTCTAGCGCATCTGAAAGGCCTTCTATAGCCAAGAGTGTTTGCGGATGCTCGTCACCGTTGACTCGGCGCCGACGCTCAACTGCCTCGCGAAACAACGGTTCTGCCTCGTCTGGCTTGTCTTGATCCAGCAATAAATTGCCCAAATTGGTCAGTGAATAAAGCGTGCCGATATGATCATCGCCGCCGACTCGACGATAGCCTGTCAACGCTTGTCGACAGAACGGCTCGGCCTCTTCGAGCTTTCCTGTTCGTCGGAGCATATCCCCCATGCCGTAGATCGCATTTAACGTCGACGGATGATCGTCGCCCAATAATCGTCGTCGGCCTTCGAGTGATTCGTGATAAAGTTTCTCGGCCTCCTCATGTTGGCCGAGACCCGAGAGTAACGTCGCAAGATTGCCGACACTCGTTAGCGTATGTGGGTGATCGTCGCCATAGACTTTTCGGAGTCCGGCCAGCGTTTCGCGATATATCGGAAGCGCCAAATCAGGCTTGCCCCTTTGATTTAATATGTATCCATAGTTTCCGAGCGATCGAAGGGTCGCCGGATGTTCGTCGCCAAGTACACGCCGACGCCGATCCAACGATTCCTTATACAAGGCGTTGGCATCTTCGAATCGGCCACGTTCGTCGATCACCGACGCTAGCATGTCGATTGCCGGAAACGTCTCGGGATGATCGACACCGAGCAATCTGCGTTGCCGTTCGAGCGCCGTTGCTATTACCGGCTCGGCTTCTTCAAGTCGACCTTGGCGCGACAAGCGCGCACCGAATTCCATCATGGTTGAAATCGTATCCGGATGGTGTTCGCCAAGCGTGCGCTGTCTTGATCGGTAGCACCATTCGATCAGTTGGGTGGATTCATCATATGTTCCGGCCGACTCTAACGCGTTGCTGAGATTTTCCGTTGCAGAAAGCGTCTTGGAATCATCTGGTCCCAGGGTTCGTTCGCGCTCCGCCATGACAGCGCGAAAATGGCCAGCCGAATCTTCATAAGCACCCTTCTTCATCAGGATTGCTGCCAATAAAGACCGCGCATGAAGCGTTCTGGAGTCGGTGAGCCCGACCGCTTGGGTAAACCCATCCAACGCACGACGAGCCAATGTCTCCGCTTGGTCCAAGTTCCCCTGCCGTTGTTTTAAGTCGACGACAGTTGCGAGACAGACGAGTGATTCAGGTGCGTTTTCACCAATTTCAGCCGTTGCGATCGACATCGCTTCGTTCGCAAGTTGCTCCGCTTCGTCGTACTCCCCACGCTTCATCGCGAGAATAGCCGTTTCATGGATTGCGTCGATCGTATCTCGATTTTCATTCCCAAGTGATTGCCGCCGAATGTTCATTGCGCGGCTTTGTGGGTCCACGGCAGCGTCATACAGCCCCAGATTCCGCATGGTCATCGCAACATCTTGCAGCAAGCGCGCCCTCAGCACGGGCTGATCGGTAAACTGTGCATCGATACCATCCACTGCACGACGGAAGATCGATTGGTCAAGCACGCCGCGAGCGGTATCGACAAAATTGATATTGGCAAGGTGCGATTCAAGTTCTATGCGACTATCCGCTGTTACGCCGTTTAGCAAACTGTCGCGCAATTGCTTGCCCATCATCGGTACGTCGATATCGGTCAGCTGCGCCGATTGAAACTCGGTCACGGCCTGCAAGCTATTGTTGGATTCTTTCAACTGGGCGTTAGCCTTTTCAAGTTTGCCGACGGTACCCGCTAACTTTTCATTGGCCCGCAGTGCCGCCGCCCAGCCGAGCGATGTGCCCGCCGCGCCCAACAACAGCACCACAAACGCCGCTGTCATCCCAGCCACAAGCCCGCGGTTGCGACGAGCGAATTTCTTGAGGTTATAGACTGCGCTAGCCGGGCGTGCCTCAATCGGCTGATCGTCTAAGTAACGACGAATGTCTGCGCCCAATGCTTGGGCAGACTGATAGCGCCGCTCTCGATCTTTCTCCAGCGCCTTAACGACGATCGTATCGAGATCGCCGCGCAAGGAACGATCGACTTGGCTCAAGCGCGTCGGCTCTTCCTCACGAATAACGCGCGCCGCCTCTGCAATTGAACGATGATGAAGATCGTAGGGAAGCCGATCGCACAGCAGCTCATACAACAAAACGCCAATCGCATATACATCCGCTCGAACATCGATCAAGCGTGAATCGCCGGCTACTTGTTCCGGACTCATGTAGGGAACCGTGCCGAGCAATTGCCCGGTCTGCGTTTGAACAGTGGCCGCGTTATCGATGTCGGTCATTCGGGCGATGCCAAAGTCAAGAATCTTGGGGCGGCCCATGTCGTCGACAATAATATTGCCGGGTTTCAGATCGCGATGCACGACACCTTTTTGATGCGCATGCTCCAAGGCGTCGCATATGTGCGCTACCATTTCCAAACGTTGCCGAAGCGTGCGTCCTGGTTCGCGGCCCCATTGGCGAAGCGCGTCCCCCTTTATTAACTCCATTGCAATGTAAGGTTGTTGCGCGATGACGCCCGATGCGGACTCGACGTCACCAACGCCAGCATCGAACACTTGTGCGATTCCAGGGTGTTGTAACTGCCCCAAAAAATCCGCTTCACGGCGAAAGCGTTCGACTAGACCATCCCGCCCAATTCCAGTGTGAAGTACCTTGAGGGCGACCGTTCGACGTGGATGATCCTGCCGTGCTTCAAACACAACGCCCATGCCACCTTGGCCTATGCGCCTTACGATGTTGTACTTTCCGATTCGCACCGGGTCTGCAACGCCGGACGTAGATTCGACAAGGGTTCGCAACCCATCGCCTCTCTCAGCCGCAACCACGGCATCGCACGCTTCGCTATCATGTTTGAGTAACGTTTCAACGGCCTGTCGTAACTCTGCATCCGAGCCGCACGCGTCCGCGATATACGCATCCCGTTCGCCGATGGGAAGGTCGCAAACCCTGTCAAAAATCTCGACGGACTTCTGATATCGTTCTGCAGCCGTCACGGGGTGTCCCCTTTAACTAAGTCGATTACTGAGCCACGCCCGTGCAACGCGCCACTCGCGCCGAGCCATGCCTTCAGAAATACCAAGGACAAGCGCCATCGCTTCGACTGTGAGTCCGCCAAGGAATCGAAGTTCGACCATGCGCGCATGTCGTTCGTTATACGTAGCGAGCTCTTTTAATGCGTCATCGAGATCGAGTAAGTCTATCGTCGAAGCGCCGGTCGGCGTTGGCATGACGTCGACAGTGACGTCCACGCGCTGCGCGTTGCGCTTGGCCGCGCGCTTTGCGCTGGCGTGTGTGGCGAGTATCTGGCGCATCGCGGTCGCAGCCACGGCGCAGAAGTGAGCTTGGTCGTTCCAATCCGTTTGCGACCCGACCAACTTCATGTACGCCTCATGAACGAGGGCCGTCGGCTGGAGCGTGTGATTGGCCGGCTGAGCGCGGAAATACGATCCGGCAATCGCGCGGAGTTGCTCGTAAACCAGCGGCAACAGCTCAGTCGCCGCTGCCATATCACCGTTGGCAGCACGCGCCAGAATCGCCGTTGCCTCACCGTGATTGGGCATCGGAATTGAATTTTTGTCGATTGAGTCCGCCACAGGTCCATTCTAACGAATCGACGTTTTCGTGAGAAGAATGGGGTTTTTCGAGGTCTTAGCAATTTTTTTTGCTGAGCGGTTCCGCCTACAGCGGTTTTTCTAGTTTTAGGGAGTGAGGACTGGGTAGTGCGGGCGGCGAATTGAATAGTCCCCGGCAGTGAGCCTCAGCGCTTAACCGCAACTGGGTCATAAACCGTAGGAGCAAGATTCATGCGAGCAACACAAGAACAAACCAAAATAGCAATTCTGACGCTGGTAACCATTTTTCTTTTGACGAACCGCCTTGATGCCATCGTCATCAATGTCCCCGCCGATCAGCCCACTATCCAGGCAGGGATCGACGCCGCCGTGGAAGGCGACACCGTCCTCGTCGCGCCCGGCACCTACACCGAGATCATCGACTTCTCGGGCAAAGCCATCACCGTCCGATCATCGGCCGGTGCCGCGACGACGATCATCGACGCGACCGGCGTGCCCGACCCGGGCGACGGGCTGCCCGTCGTCCGCTTCGACAACGGCGAGGGGCTCGACTCGGTGCTCGAGGGCTTCACCCTCACCGGCGGTACGGGCGACTCGAGAATATCCGAGGGCGGACCAACGTACGGCGGGGGTGTGGTGATCAACATGAGCGCCGCCACGCTCCGCGGGTGCGTGATCGAGGGCAACACCGCGGAGATTTGGGGCGGCGGGATACTCGTCTACCAGGGCGAGTTGGTCTTGGAGGACTGCACACTCCGGATGAACCACGCAGAGAACGATGGCGGCGCGATCTATATGATTGAGACCACCGGGCTCACGATCGACGGGTGCGTCTTCTCCGGCAACACCTCCACAATTGGCACAGCGGGCATCGAGTTCAACACCACAACCGGTTCGGTAGTGATCACGGGGTCCCTGTTCGAGGGGCACATCTCCGACAATGCATCCTTTGGCAGCGCCCTCGCCGCGGGGGGCAACGACGGGCCCGTCACGATCGATCGGTGTGTCTTCCGCGACAACGCGATCGCCGGTGGCTCTGGTGGCGCCGTGTTCCTGAACAATCTTGATGTCAACCGGGTCACCAACTCGCTGTTCGTCGGCAATTCCGCGAGTGCCAATGGCGGCGCGATGAACTTCAACGGAACGGCGGGCTCGTTCATCGCGGGATGCGTGTTCGCCAACAACAGCGCGGGGAACCAAGGGGGCGCGGTCAACCACCGCACTAACGATCCAATCTTCAATTGCTCGTTTTCGGGCAACACCGCGTCGAACGGATCTGCCGTGCGGTTCTTTGCAGGAGACACGCTGTTCGCCAACTGCGTCTTCTGGGACGGGACCGGGTCGAGCCCGATCGTAGCAGTCGCCGGGGCAGGGACGTTGACCATCAACAACTCGATCGTCGAGGGCGGCTGGACGGGCGTCGGCTCACGCAACCTGGACATGGACCCGATGTACGTCGATCCCATTAACGAGGACCTGACGCTGATGGCGGGGTCGCCGGCGATCGATTCGGGCAACACCCCAGACGCCGCCAGCGTCTTGAGCCCGACGGACATCTCGGGCGCCGCCCGTCTCACGGACGACCCGATGACGGCGGACACCGGCGTGCCCTTGTTCGGGCAAACCATCGACATGGGCGCCTATGAGTACGGCTCCACGGCACCGGCGCTGATCGAGCAGCAACCATCGTCGCTGATCGGCACGCCGTCCACGCTCTCGATCTTCGTCGTGACCGCACCTGACGCGACGAGCTTCCAATGGTTCTTCAACGGTAGCCCGATCTCCGATGGCGGAGCGTACAACGGCACGAGCACCAATGTTCTGTTCGTACACATCGGCAATGAGACCACCGAGGGGTTGTACTCGGTCGAGGTGTCTGACGGCGTGCGCACTGAGACAAGCGTCGAGACCGGGCTGGTGGTACTGGCTGATCCGACCGGCGCCTGCTGCCTGTCGATGGGCGACTGCATGGTCGGAAGCGAGGCCGACTGCATCGCGGTCGGCGGGACATACGCAGGGGATGACACGGATTGCGCGAGTGCAGAGTGTCCGGCCGTTTGCCTCGGCGATATGAACGGCGACGGCGCGATCGACGGACTCGATTCGCAATTGTTCATTGATGCGTTGCTCAGCGGGGCTGTGTGTAACTAATAGCAAACAAACGCCGATCAATGGCGTCGAATAGCGACCTAATTCGGAAGAATAGCCGGGCTTTGAGGAGGAATGCTCATGTATAACCAATCGATACGAATCATCGCAGTCATACTTTTAACTACGTCAGCCCTTTTAGGCATCCGCCCCGCCTTCGGCCAAGTTGATTTCACCTGGCAAGGTGACGGCGGCAACAACAACTGGCAGAACGCTCAAAATTGGGATCAAGATCCGGGCAACGGCGACTTTCCCAATGATACGGATCACAATGTTACGCTCAATAACAATGCCGATCGGTTTGACGTTGACCTGTCCGGTTCAACCCGCACCGTCGGCGAACTCGCAATGGGCAGCTTCAGTAATCAACAATATGTGGTGTTTAACGGACTGCTTCGATTGCGCGACGTAGATATGAGCAACGGCCCGGGTGCCGGCCAACTCTTTGACGTCGACATCGAACAATACGACGACGGTACATGGGACTTGCATCTCGCCAGAATCGTCGTCAACGGTCAACTATTTGGAACCGCCAACATTCTCCTTACAGGCCTGTCTAGCAGCCCCGTTGCTGAGTTTAACAATGCCAATCCATACTCGGGTCGGATAACACTTGAAGAGAAACTGCGCCTCGGGCACCCGCTTGCGCTACAAAACGCTTCGGTTGTCATAACAGCATTCAATAGGCTCGATGTAACCACGCATTCCATCGACGCAAGCATTGGCGCGATTTCAGGAACCGGCAATCTCAACATCGGCTCGACCACCATGACCGTCGGTAGTCGAAATATTACGACCGACTTTGGCGGCATACTGCTAGGCACCGGTACGTTCGACAAGATCGGCACGGGGACGATGACGCTGTCCGGTCCGATCTCGAACTTGACGCAATTAAGAAACGTAGGAACCGGCGACCTTGTGCTGACAGACAGTGGCACGTTTGAACAGCTTGTCGCGGTCAATGGCGAGGTTCGAGTTGATGGCGCGACCATTGATTTAACGCGCGACTCGGGCAATACGTTGTTAATCCAGAACAGCGCATCGACACAAATTCGTGGCGGCTCGACGGTTCAATTGACGGGCGCGTCTGGCACGAATCGAGTCGTGGTCATCAATGATGGTGTGTTGACCGTCACGGGAGCGGGCACGTCGCTAACGGCGCCGCGCCTCGACATCGGTCCTTCGGGTGCCGGTAGCGCATCTGCGAACGTACAGTCTCAAGCCGACGTAAACGTAAGCACGCTACGCGTCGGCGACCTCGGAGCAGATGACAATGCAAGCGGGGCACTCGGCATTCTTTCCAGCGGGTCCGTCACGGCCGATCAAGTTCAATTTCATCGGCGCGGCGCCATCACCGCAATTGGAGGACCGTTAACGGTCGATCAGCTTACCGTCGTCGAGTCGAACCCATCCAACACGATTACCATCAGCGATACAGCCGCGGGCGCCGCGCTCACTGTTGGCGTAAATGGCGGTAACTCTGACTTCGACGGATTGATCAACGAAGGGCCGGTTGCCGGCTCAATACAAAAAGATGGTGCAGGCACGCTGACGTTGACTGGTGCCAATACGTTTTCCGGTGGCGTGGTCGTCAACGGCGGAACGCTGCTCGCCAATAACACTACCGGCTCAGCAACAGGAACGGGCGGCGTTATCGTTGGCGCAGGCGCAACGCTTGGCGGCATAGGAACAGCAACGGGCACAACCATCGTCGAATCCGGTGGCATCGTCGCGCCAGGCGTTACGGTCGGCACACTTCAAGTCGACGATGTTGTATTTGAAAGCGGATCGACTCTTGATGTTGAACTGGTGTTGACGACAGCAACTGAGCGACTTGTTGTCAATCAGACTGCGACGCTCGGAGGTACGTTAAGGCTCACAAACCTGGGGTCCCCGCCAATTCCTGGCATAACCTACACCATATTGACAGCGAACAATCTCGTCGGCGCGTTCGACGAGGTCGTCTCCACAGACGGCGTTACCTGGTCCGTCGAATACGACGCGGTCACCGGGGAGGTCCGAGTCGTTGCTTGCGCTGACGGAGACGACGACGGAATATGCGACGACGACGATATCTGCCCGGGTTTCGATGACAACATCGATTCAGATACCGACGGTGTGCCCGATGGGTGCGATACGTGCCCGGGCTTCAATGACGCGTTGGATTCTGACAGCGACGGTGTGCCAAACGATTGCGATGTATGCCCCGGCTTTGATGACACGCTCGATAGCGATGGTGACGGTGTTGCGGATGGATGCGACACATGCCCGGCAGACAATCCTGATGACAGCGACGGCGATGGTGTTTGCGATTCGACAGACATCTGCCCCGGCTTCAATGACAACGCTGATGCCGATGGTGACGGCGTAGCCGACGGTTGCGACGTCTGCCCGGTTGACAACCCCGATGATTCTGACGGCGATGGTGTCTGCGATTCGACCGACACTTGTCCGGGCTTTGACGACAACGTCGACTCAGATAGCGACGGTGTGGCCGATGGTTGCGACAGTTGCCCCAGTGGCGATGACAACGTCGATTCCGATGGAGATGGCGTTGCGGACTTCTGCGATGCATGCCCAACAGATAACCCCGACGATTCGGACGGCGACAGTGTTTGCGATTCGGTTGATATCTGTCCGGGTGGGAATGATCTTGCCGATTCCGACGGTGACGGTGTGCCTGATTTTTGTGACCCGTGCCCAATGGACGTCGGCGACGACACCGACGGGGATGGCGTTTGCGACTCGGATGACATCTGCGCTGGTGGCGACGATACGGTTGATGGTGACCACGATGGCGTTCCCGACTTTTGCGACCCGTGCCCGACTGATAGCCCAGACGATACCGACGGCGACGGCGTTTGTGATTCGAGCGACATATGTCCGGGCGGTGACGACAACGTAGATACCGACAACGATGGCGTTGCGGACTTTTGCGATATGTGCCCGCTCGACAATCCTGACGACACCGACGGCGATGGT
>JAUIHO010000071.1 GCA_030432035.1 Phycisphaerae bacterium | reverse complement strand
CGGGCAGACGCGGGTGCATCGGCAGCACTGTTCTTTTTTCCCGACTGCTGCACCTGCCGGCCCAGCATGGTTTCGGAGAAGCCTTTCAGGTCGGTCCAGAAGGTGCCTTCGCCGGCATACAGCATGTCCAGCTGCATGTCTTCCGGCAGGCCCGAGGCGAAGACCCACTGGTTGAACGCATCGCCGCTGCCGAAGGCGGCCACGGCCAGACGGAACTTATCGGCCCGGGACTCGGCCACCATCCTGGTGGAGTTCGATTCGGCTTCACCCAGCACGACTTCCGTCTGCGCCAGCAGTTCCGCCGTCTCCCGGTCGATGGCGGCCACCAGCTTCTTGGTTTCCGCGCGGGTTTCCTCGGCCATTTTGCGGCCCGTCGCCAGGGCTCCGGCCACCTTTTTCTCGGTCTCGACCTTCACCCGCTCGCCTTCCAGTTCCACCGTCTGCCGGGCTTCTTCCAGATCGGCTTCGGTGCGGGTGGTCAGCAGTTCCTGTTCGCGGGTCAGCTTGAGTTCATCGGCAATGAACTTCTGCTGAATCGGCTCCCGTACGGACTGCGGAATATAAATGTGCCGCACCAGCCCGTACTGCAGTTTGATGTTCTTGTCTTCCAGCACCTTCTTGAAGATCATCTTGGCGCAGGCATCGCAACTGAGCCAAAGGCCTTGTGGTACGTCAACTTTGGGCATGGTCGATTCTGATTCCTCTCGGTGCCGTTGCTGACCGGCGAACTGATCCGCTTAGAACGTCATGCCTTCGAGCACGGCGTTGAGGGCGTCTTCGAGACCGTCGGCGCTGTCTGAGACGACGGAGATCAGGATAAGCTGCTCGTCCGCGGCCAGCGGTGTCGAGCCGGAGAACGTAATGCGCGGCGAGCCGTCATCTTCGGTTTCGTCAAAGCGGCAACGGTCGAATTCGATGCCGGCCGAGTTGGTGAACGGGCCGATGTCGTTGCAGTCGACGCCCGAGTCGCCGCCGGAGGGCTGGTCCGGCGTTTGGGCGGTCGAGCCGACGAGCACCAATAGCTGAATGCCCGTGTCGCTATCTTCATAAGTGACGAAGCCCTGAATCACGTCGGTTGAAAACGGGAATGAGGATGTGCAGGAAAATTCGCCGGGCACGTCGATCGTGAACCCGAAGTTGCTGCCGTCGAGCGGGTCGCTGCAGCTAAGCGGTGCGGCCGAACCGGCGGGCGAGGCGCAGTCGGCACCGAACAGGGGCAGGCACATCAGACTGAGTAACATCCATTTTCGCATACGAACTGACCTTCCTTGTGCGGGAATTGCTTCGAAATCCAAAGACGGCGGATTATCCGTCGTTAGGAGGATTGGGTCAATTCGCTGGAAGGATTATGGCTGTCGAGTGGGGTGAAAAGATGGGGGTAGCGAGAATCGGAAGCAGATTATGTCGGCGCATAAAAAAACAGGACCGGGGTTTTGCGCCCAGGTCCTGCTTACTGCTAGCAGAAAGCAGAACTCAACCTGCTTTTCTCGTTGCATGACCGTCAAAGATGACGGTCGGAGCGAATGGTGAGGCCCAGCGTGAGTTGTTTGCCTGCCTCGGCGAGCTGCTCTTAATAAGTTGAGCAGCCCGCATCCGCTCTTCGTAACGATCGATTTAGTCGTCGTTACCCGTGAACCAAACCAAGGCCCACGCCAGCGGCGTGAAGACGAGGTCGAGAAGCGGGTTGAGGTCGATGAAACCGATCAGAGCGGAAAGAACAAAATCGAGCAACATGGTGTATTCCTTCTCCTAAGAAAGAAAGTTCAAAAAAAAGAAACGTTTTTCAGTTGTTGTTTAGTTGTCGCCGCTGAACCAAATCAACGCCCACGATAGCGGGGTGAAGACCAGGTCGAGCAACGGGTTCAGGTCGATGAAACCGATCAACGCCGAAATCACAAAATCCAGAAGCATCTGACTACCTCTCGTCGTGTTCCCAAGAATTCTGTTTCACTTCCACAGGAAACAGCCACCTAAGCTATCGGCGGGAACAAACCAACAGCATGACAGCCATTCCCAGAGTTACCGCGCCATCACGGAAACGTCCGTTAAGGCTTTATCGCCCTGCGATAAGCGCGGAGTTTAGTAGCACTTTCCAAAAGGTGTCAATACGAATCGGCTGGAATTTTCGAGTGCTTTGGCTCGCTAAATAAAGGGTTTACAGCGATTTTAGCCCCAGTTCTCAGGTGCATGGGGGCGACCCTGTGGCCGATATCAGGTGATGCAAAGTATTGCCTTTTATAAGGTTGTGGCAATATGCTATTGGCTTTTTCGGGCGGCTTCGAAAAAAAGAAGCTAAATGTCTCCGCATTTTCGGCAATTCCTGCCGCCCGAATAACCCAACAATCCACAAAAAAAATCTCGACAATCGTCAGTTTTTGTCACGATTTTTCGCCGTTCGACGCTGCCTGCGATGCTGATACCGCAGGTGCTTTGCCGCCCAAATCGAAGTCCATCGAGACCGGGTTGTGGTCCGAGCCGCTGGATTCGACGCTCCCGTCGAGAACCCGCATCGACTGCCTCACATAACTAGTTGCCATCGCTGGCGAACAGAAGATGTAATCGATCACGCTGCGGTACTGCCCACGATTATACGTCACGCAGCCTTCGGGGGCGTCGCTTTGGAATGCTTCCATCGCCATCTTACCCTCGCCGCGCATTAACTTAATAGGATTGCTATCCCACGTGTCGTTGAAGTCGCCACAAACGACGAACATTGCCTTCGGGTCATCCGCGAGCATGTCCTCAACGATATTGCGAATCGCCGTTACCTCGCCCATGCGCACCGCTTCGGTACCTGCACCGCCACCCTTACTCTTTAGATGGACCGTGAATAGGTCAAACGGCTTCGCATTCGGCGGCTCGATGCGAACGCGGAGCAGATCGCGACGGAAGCCCGTATCGAGCCCGCGCGAATCTTTCCATCGCAGGTGCCGATAAGACGTCACGGGGCCGACTGGTAGCCGCGACAAAACGGCGACGTCGATGCCGCGACCGTCGTTGCCTTCGAAGCAGACGACGTATTCGTAACCCATGTCGGCCAGCATCGCCGTGTTGAAGCGTTCGAGGTAAAAACGATTTTCCACTTCCTGTAGGGCGATCACGTCTGCATCGACCTGTTTAATCGTTGCGGCCAGTCGCTCTAATTCGTGTCGCGGCTTGGCGCTGGTGCCTTCATCGTTGTGATACGGGCAATCTTCGTCGTCGAATAGGTTGAGTACGTTGTACGTTGCGATGCGCACTTTGCCGGTGAACTTGCGCGTGGTTTTCGTTTCGACGTCGCCGGGGGATGTCGTTTCCGCAGCCTTCTCAACGATGGTGACCTGATCGGGTGAGCTGACTTCGATTTGCGGCTTATCGCGATACGTGCTGATGGTTCCGCGAATCTGCACGATGCGATTGCCGTACATCACGTCTGGTGCTTTTGGGAACTTGTCATAGTTGCCCTTGCGCACAATCGCCGTGAACGATCGCCCCGCATCGAAGTTGAGAAACGTAATCGACTTACCCCGGCCGGTCGCGGCGATCTTACCCTGCACGATGACCCGCTTGCCGACGAACTTGCCCGCGTCGGTCCAATCGATCAGCGGCAGGCCTTCTTCCGGCGCGATGATGGGCTTGTCTTCGGCGTGTAGCGATGCCGGCAATGCGATCAATAACGTGGACAGGCAAAGCGAGCGTAACCAAAGTTTCATTTTTCTGGCTCCCAGAACTTGACTGTTTTTTGAGATTCGGTTTGTCGTTCGTCCGGATGATCGATGCACCGGTTGCCGCGATCGATAAGGGCGTCGATCACTTTGGGTTTTCATTTGACCGTTACATTCGGCTTCCGTGAATCGATGATGGCATTGCACCATGACGGGCACCGGCGGGCAAGTGGACGCATGCGACTGCCGAGAAATCGGTTTGGAAAGTGGATGGCCACCACTTTTTCTGAGCAAAGCGAGTATCGGGTTACAACCGGGCCGACACTTTGGCAAAACAGTACAGGCAGTTCGCACCGCCTAATGTCGCATGAGGCGCGACGTGGCCATAGGGTGATTCAATACCCGGATATTATCGCCGCCGACGTCTCGGATTGTTCTGATGGCAGACCTTCGCAAAATAGGATTGCCCCTGTTGAGAACGAACCGGGCCACTCCATGATTTCTATATTTGTCTAAAAAAGTGTGGGAGATTTCTTGTCTATCAATTTGTGTGCGCTGGTATAATGCGATTGTGTTCTACCGGCGGTCCAAAGATCGCAAACCGCATGACGTATTCGATCGTTCACTCGCTTGCGGTTCGACTGTAAACGCCGCTGCTGATTTGCAATGACATGTGCCAGCTCGCGAATGCCGCAAGTTGCATTCGATGGGGCTAGCTAACGGGAGGATTATGATGTTTCGATTGTTGGATAACGAATGCAAAGTTTATGAGTGTGTCGCACGTCAGCGACGATGGCTCATTGCAATAGTCGGTGTTGCGATCATTGGCTCTGCGTCCCAAGCATCGGCGCAAGAGGCCTGTTGTTTCCCGGACGGCATGTGCGAAGGACTCGACATGATGGCGTGCATGGATGCCGGCGGCACGCCGCGCGGCGCGGGCACGACCTGCGAGGATGTTATCTGCCCTGCGGCGGCTGGATGCAGCGCGCCGGCGTTGGCGATACCGGATAACAGTATCGCCGGCGTAAGCGATACGATAAGCCTTGCCGATGGTGGCGAGATCGTGCAGATGACGGTTTACGTGCGCGTCGATCACACCTTCGTCGGTGATATCATCTTGACATTGGAACATGTGGATACCGGAACGGCGGTCATCATGTATGACCGACCGGGGACGCCACCCGGCACTTTCGGATGCGGCAGCAACAACTTTGAGATCATCCTCGACGATAACGCTGCTGATCCGATTGAAAATGTATGCGCCGCAGTTCCGCCCGCCATGTTTGGTTCATTTATGCCGAATAACCCCTTGTCGGCGTTCACCGGTGAAGACCGCGCCGGTATGTGGACGCTGACCGTATCGGACAATGCCGCCGCCGACACGGGCACATTGCAGCAATGGTGCCTGATATTCGATTCGGATGGCGACGGTATTTCCGACGAACTCGACCTGTGTCCGGGCGGCGACGACAGTCTCGACGAAGACGGCGACGGCGTGCCGGATGACTGCGACATCTGTGACGGTGACGATGCTTCGGGCGACCCCGACGGCGACGGCGTTTGTAGTGATGGCGACAACTGTCCGGATGATCCGAACAAGGTGGATCCGTTGGTCTGCGGTTGCGGCAGCGCCGACGACGATATGGATGGCGATGGCATTCCCGATTGCTTCGACCCGTGCCCTAATGATGACGATACGGACGGTGACGGCGTGCCCGATTGTTTGGATGGCTGCCCGAACGACGGCAACAAGTTGCAACCCGGGCCGTGCGGCTGCGGCAATAATGATGTCGATTCGGATGGCGATGGCTGGCTCGATTGTTTCGACAACTGTCCCGAAACACCCAATGGTGATCAGGCCGACGGCGATGGTGATGGCGTAGGTGATGCATGTACACCGCCGCCCGCCGGGCAGGACAATCCGTGCGCGCCGATGAGTCCGATGACGATGATGATGACGCCGATGATGCTGTTGGCATTGCGACGACGACGTTGATGGTCGAATAGATTGTTAACGCAAGAAAAGCAAGGCGGTACCTGAACAGGTGCCGCCTTCTGCTTTTGCAACGCAAACTGCGAATGTGAGCCTAGCGTTTAGGCCGCGTAATGATGGACCGTGGCTCAGCCGAATAGGCCAAGGTGAACCATATCTCCACTAGCAGCGAAATGAGCCGCATGATTCCTTGCCGCCGTCGTTCTTTTGACCGCTGCTCGGTCGTGGCACTTGGAACGATAACGATTGATACGTGCGACTGGATTGAAAAAGCCAGCGATCAGCGCTTTGGCAATTCCGCCCGTACCGCATTGCAGAGCGCTTCCGGCTCACCGGTACCGATGCGCATCGTCCGTCCCGAATGGAACGTCAATTCGATCGCATCCAGCCCCGAGATGTTGAACAGCCAACCGCGCGGCGTATAGCGAATGCCCCAGCCGTACCACCAGCGGTTGCGCACCACCTCGACCTTGGCCACCTCGCTCAGGTCGATCGTTTTAGATGGAAAACCGATACCGTAATGCAGATGCAATTCACTGTCGCTGACTTCGACATTGAGCGAATGAAAAATCAGCAGGGTTATGGCTAGCAGGGCAGCCACCGCCGTCGGCACCCACGCCGCTTCGTTTCCCGTCTGATACATATAAACGGCCACGATTGCCAACAACGCCACACCGCCGCCGATCACGGTGATGGTGGGCGTTCCGCTTTGTGTGTGCTGATAGGTCGTCATAACACTTATATTTTACATCCCGCTTTTACCGCGTGCGATTAGAAAGCGGGTGAAAGTTTGGAAGCACCGTACGCGTCTGCCGCTGCGATAGCCCCGACGGCCATCAAAAGTACCTTCGCGCGTTAACATACTATTTCGATGCCATTGGATGACGGAACCATCGAGATCGCCGGATTATCATTGCCACTCGTTGACGTGGCGAATGTTATGGACGACCTGCGCGCCGTCTATGCGGAATTTGACCAACGCACCGACGCCTTTAAGGCTGACGAGCGCAACCCCCATCTCTGCGCCGCCGGTTGCAGTCATTGTTGCAAGCAAGGTGCCGTCTTCGCAGTTACGTTAGCGGAGGCCATGCTATGGGCGCGGGCCGTTCACGCGTTACCAAAAGCGACCCTCGAATCGGCAAAGTGCGCAGCCAAAGACCTACTGCGCGAGCAGCACCGCATCTTCGCGACCATCGAAGGCCCGGTCGATCAACCCGGCGCGCGCAAGGAACCTCTATTCTCCGCGCGCATCAGCGCGTTCAACGCCGCGCTCGGCCCCACCTGCCCGTTGCTCGTTGAAGATCTATGCAGCGTTTACCAAGCGCGCCCGATGCTTTGCCGGGCCTATGGATTCCCCGTCGATGCATACGCAGTTAAGGCGGAAGGCGCGATGGTGTTTCGCAGCCTCTGCGTGTTATATGAAAACGAAAGACTGGTGGATTACGTGCGGGCCGAAGATGTTAAAGCGCGCTTAACTGACTTATCAAAACGTCTGACGGGCGGTCTTGATCCGGGGCGGTTCACATCTGTTGAAGTCGTACTGGCGGAGTTTGTGTGACCCAGCCGACTTGCATGGGCTCACGTTCGGATACAAATCTGCAGCACCCCAAAATTGCGATGATATTGGACCGTTTCGCGAATCGTTGTGTATTTAGACAGATAGTGATAATCTTAATGGTTCCGAAACAACTCATAGGATGCTCTGTCTGACTTGGGCCGTCGAGACAAAACTGAATGAAACCGGACGCAGATCGCGCGTGGCGATCGCGCCGCGGCATACCATAAGCACCGGTTATTCACCGGCGGGCATTGCATATCAGAGAACAGAGGGTTCAAAAATGAAATCGAATCGTCAATTGATTAAGAATCGTTCTGTCGTCGCGGCGTTATTCGCCACGCTGTGTGTGATGGGATTGGCGCAATCCGCATTCGCACAAGTCGAGCTAGAACTCGATGCGTTTTTCGAGGAGCAACCGGTCGTCGCCGGTACCTTTACAACGATCCGCTACGAACTGCGCAATCTCGGTCCTGACGACGCTGAAAATGTTGAGTTCACCGACACGCTACCGCAAGGACTCTCGGCGTCGGGCGATCCCGTCTTTTTTCAATACGTCGACGATGAAGATAGCGGGTTCTGTACCCAGACCGGCACCGACCCGGATACGATCCAATGCCGACCCGCGGGCAATGCCTTCACCGCGCCGCCTTACATGTTGCCCGCAGGAGAAACGGTGAGTTGGACGGTTACCGTCTTCGTCCCACCGACGCTCGAGCCGGGCACCTACACCAATCTCGCGAACGCATCGGTGGACAACGCGATGTTCTCAATCACCTCCTTTGGTGGCGACTGCGAAGTTATCGCTGAGGCTGATCTGCGCATTCAGGTATTCTCTTACGAAGAAACGATCGCCACCAACGAGCAAGGGCACATCGCCATCATCGTCGACAACCTAGGCCCGTCGACCGCCTACAACCCCGTCGTTCGTTCAGCTGTGATGTCGAGCAACTTCGTCAACGCCAACGGCTGTAGCATCGCCGTTCGTACTGATGGCGGTGCTATCGATGAATTTGACTGCAACTTTGCGATGGCAACCGGCATCTTCGATCTCGGTACCTTCGGCGCAAACTTTCTCAACCCGCGTACGCCCGCCCCAAATATGCCGCCCGATGCCGAAGGCGATCTGGGTCGCATCATCATCACGATTGACTTTACCGCGCTTGCAGAATTGACGCTGACCAATACCGTCGACGTCGTATCCGACACCTTCGATCCCGATACGTCGAATAACCTTGGCACCAGTATCACCAGCTTCTTCGAAGCCGCCGATCTCGAAATCTCGATGACCGAAACCGGCACCACCGTCACCGACCCCGGTTGCGCACCGGTGCCCGGCACTCCCAACGCGACCACCGCCGGGCTCGATGCCAATTACGAACTCGAAGTCAGTAACGTCATGGTCCCGTCGCCGGGCGGAAATATTGGGGCTCCAGGCGAAGCCGAAGCCAGCAATGTTGTCATCAATAGCTACATCCCTGCCGGTGCCCGCGCGACCAATGTGCGCTGTACCTACGACGATGGTGGGCCGGTCACCGTCGAAGGCACCGTCGGCACGCCCGGTGATCGCAACGACCCTGCGCGCTGCGTCATTCCCTTCCTGCCGTTGGGCGATTCAGCCACGATGTCTGTCGAGATGAACGTCGATGCCGATTATCACCTCAATCACGGCGGCTTCCTCGTCCACGAAGCATCCGTCTTTGCCGATGAAGTCGATCCCTTCCTCAACAGCAACACCGTCGTGCTCAGCGCCGGCCCGGACGACAGCGGTATCCCCGTTGAAGCCTACGCCGATCTGACCGTCACCAAAACGCCTGCCGACTTGCTAATCGTCGCCGGAGAGACCGGGGTGTACACGCTCGAAGTTTCCAACAACGGCCCATCAGCCGCTGGCAACGTCACGCTTACCGACGAACTGACCGGCGCTGCCGGCGTTCGTATGATCGGCACCACGGTTCCCGAGTTGGAGCCAAACGTGTGTGTCATCGATCCGAGTGGTCGCAACCTCATCGGCGATCTGGGCACGCTCTTCCCCGGCGAAACGCGCACCATCTGGGTGGAAGTCGCCGTCGACAGCACGGAAACCGCCGGCGACAACGTCGCGCTCAATACGGTCAACGTCGAATCGAATACCGACGATTGCGACGAAACCAATAACACCGCCACGGCCAACGTCGATGTCGATCCGTTCGCGGGCACGTTTACGTCCGACCTGCGGGTGACCAAATACGGCAAGCCCGATGACGTGGTCGCCGCCGGCGCGCTGCTGACGTACACCATCGTCGTCGATAACCACGGCCCCGATCCGGCCATGGGCGTAACCTTGCGCGAGTTGATTCAGTCGAACGGCGAATTCGAAATCGTCAGCATCGATAGCGATCGCGCCGCCACCTGTAACTCCGACCCCGCAGCCGACGGCGGTAACCCGTTTGCCGTGCCGCCCGCTGCCGGTGCCGTCAGCAGTGTCACCGAACGCTATCAATCCGAATGCGTGCTCGACAATCCGTTGGAGCCGATTGTTTCCGGCGGTGCCACCGGCGTGGGTCGCTGGGTGTTGACGGTGCGTCTGCGTGCCAATGAGCCGCAGTCCATCAACAACGTCGCCAACGTGTTCAGCGCCTCGGCCGATCCGATGCCGGGCGACAACCAAGCCGCCGTCGAACACGACGTCAGCGAAGTCGCCAACCTCGCGATCGCCAAGACGACCGACCCTGCCGCCGAAGTGCAACAGGGCAACGCGCTAAGCTACTTCGTCACTGTTACCAACAACGGACCGTCCACGGCGAAGAATGTCGTCGTCGAAGACCGCGTGCCGGGTGGTGTGTCGCTGATTAGCGCCACGGCCACGCAAGGCACGGTATTGACGGGAACGCCGGGCGATCTGGCCGATCCGTTTATCGCCAACTTCGGCGATATCGCGTCGGGTGCCAGCGCCACGCTGACGATCATCGTTAGCATTCCGGCAGACGCGCCGTTAGAGCCGATCAAGAACGTCGCGCTCACGTTCGCCGATCAATACGATCCGGACAACAGCGACAACGTGATCGAAATCTTCACCAACGTCGTCGAACCGCCGCCGCCCGCCGGTCAGGAGGTGCCGGAGCCGACGTTGCCAGAGATCGAAGTGTTCATCCCGCTGTTCCCGGCGTATCCGAACCCGGTCTGCGGTATCGGTCTGTTTAGCAGCGGCCTGCTGACGGTGATGCCGTTCTCGCTCTTGCTGCTCCGCCGCGGTAAGCGAAGAAATAGACGCCGTTCGCGGTAGGGGCGGAGCGCCAAGCGCTTGTGCTGAGCGCGGGGCGCGTAAGGCATCGATCGTTAACGCGAGCGCGCGAAAGCTCTGGCCAGCGCGTAAAGTGCTGGTGACGCAACCAACGCGTTGTGCTGCAACGCACCGATTGAAACGTGTATATCCCCGCCTGATTTGCAGGCGGGGATTTTTTTCGCTCCGTTCGGAGCTAGACCAGTTCACGATTGAGAACGACGGTTGCGCTGTGGCACCGGCTAATAGCCGGTGCATGCTGACAAATCATGAGGGAGCGCAGTCGTTCGTGAAGTGGTCTAATACTTGAATCACCGAATTTCGGCGGTAGGTCAGGTGATAACCTGACGGCAGGCGCATCGTCAGGTAGTAGTGGTCAAGCTGACGTTGACCGTATTTATAATGGATTGCAATTCTCTATTTGCCAGTATCGTCGGTGGCAGAGTCAGGTTCTCACCTGACCTACTCGGCTTCGTTCACGGCTTGTAAAATTCGCGACGCATAGCGGTGATAGAGATATGAAACAGAGACCAACAGCAGCCCTAAAACGAGAAATGATAATATCCGAAATGGCGTTTCCACATTGGCCATATCGCGCAGAAACACCTTGATAACTGTCGCTCCGAATAACGCGATGGCAACCCGTCGCAATATGGCGAAGTTTTTGGCAAATCCCAAGACCATCAGCACCGACGCGTAAACCGCCCACAATACGGAGATTGATGCAAAGCGTGCGCGTGCCGCCGCTTCATGGAAGTAACCGGCCACTTCCACATTCAGCGCGATAAACAGCATTACGGCGAACGCGCCGTAAAGGAACCCCGCTAGATTCGTGCGCCAATCATTCGACGTAAAGCCGGCTGATTTCAACATTTTTGCAGCCGCGAATAATGCCGCCGTTACGGCCGCGACCGTGATCCATCGCTCGCTGGCAAGAACGAAATACCCACCCGTGAGTACCAGTTCAGAGACGTCGAGCTTGAAGAGGTGGACATAATCATGCACAAGTAGCTTGACCGTCGACATCGAAAGGACGATCAAGGCACCGCCCCGCAGTCGTGAATCGTCCAAGCGCAAGGCCGCCCACAGCAAGACCAATCCTTCGGCGCACCAAAAAACGGTGATCCAGTGCTTGGAGAAATATAGTGGTACCGAGATGAGCAAAAAGAGCATGCCCATCGCGAACAGCATCACAAATGCGTTCTTGCTTTCGCGCCGCTTGAGCCGGAGGAATGCTGCCATTGCAAAGTACACGGCGCCGTAAGCCAGCGCGAGGAACGTCACCGACTCGGTATCAAACCGCCGACTAATGGTCTGGTAAGAGAATCCAAATGCGATCGCGGCATTGGGAATCGTGATGGCGAAACCCGTCACACTCACTTTGGTGTTGCGAACAAAGTAATACGCGAACGGCACCAACGCATAGGTGAGAAAGAAGGCGTTCAAGTATGTCGTGGTAATCCAGAATTTAGCCGACTCGTAATGCTCGATATACCAAGCGGAAAACAGCAGCCACGTGCAGAACAAACCGAGATAGTTTAAGAGTTGCCACTGTTTGAATGCGGCAATCGCGAGGATGCCGCCATTGAGTATCAACATGTACGTCATCAATGCGATTTGATTATCCGTGCCGGTGCTCAACACCACCGGCGTTATGAATCCACCAATGATTGCCAGTACGGCGAGCCATTTGGTGTCATAGAACACCGACATGAGGCCCGCGGAAAATGTAACCAGCACCATCAATCCGAAGGCAATAGATTGATCGATCAAATCGTATATCTGAAATGCTGCGTAGCCGGCGAAATAAAGCACCGCAATTCCGCCGCCGACTAAATAGAGACCGAACACGCGAAACTCACGACGGCGAAGCCATTCGCCGAGCCCGACTGCGGCCAAGCCAGCGGCATAGGCAAGCCCGACTCTGCCCGCCGGCCCCACCCAATTGCGATCGAAGGAGTATTTCAAGAAATAGCCGACTGCAAGTACAGTGATGATGATGCCGACGATCAAGAGCCATTTCTGACCGAATTGAATTTCGCTTTGCTGGCTGAGTACGCCGCCCCTGGATTTAGCCGCACTCGAGAAAGGCATCGCATTGGGAATAACCGGTGGCGGCATCGGTGCGTCTGTGTTGATGGGCACTTCTTCGACGACATCAATGTCTGCATCATCGACAGGCGTAGGGGCGTCATCCTGCTCAGGCGGCCCGACACCGATCATTGGCTCGAGGTATGTCAATCGGCTTTCAATCTCACCCATCCTGCTGCTGATACGGTCAGAGTCATTGCGCACCTCGCGCACGACATCGCGCAACGCAAGCAGCTCACGAACCACGGAAAGATCGCACTTGCACGAAGGGCATTTCTGCAAACCTGCTGAAACCGCTGCGCCGCATTGGGGACAATTCATGTGTCGGGCCCTTTCTTTCGACGACGGAATGGGATGTATAGACCATCCCTGGAGCCGAGATTTTCTAGTGTACATTAAATAAGGGGCAACCGTACTGAATAGTTACGGTTGATTCTGCGGATCAAAATAGCTGGGTGCGAATGGTTCCGAGGTCGCGGGGACCATTTTGGGGAGAGGTGAGCAAAGATTCGTTCGTTAGGAGAAAGTCTAACAACCGGCGCAGCGTCGGTACACAATTGGTCTCGCTGGAGTAGAGCATTTTCCTATTGGAATGCAGCTAGCCATTTACCTACATCGCCGGTAGAAGAGTCAGGTTATCACCTGACCCACACCTCGTGCGCCATATTCAGTTATTCATACATCCCACGACGTTCTACCCACCCAACTGCGCCATCACCTCTTCCGGCATGTCGAAATTGGCGTACACATTCTGAACATCGTCGTGATCTTCAAACGCTTCAATCATGCGCAAAATCTTCGCGCCCGTGTCGGCGTCGACGGTGACCGTGGTGCCGGGGATCTTCGTGATTTCGCCGGATTGGGTTTTGATCTCTTTGGCGGCGAGAGCCTCGCGCACGGCGCTAAACGATTCAACGTCGCACGTGATTTCGAAAATGCCGTCGACCTCTTTCACATCTTCGGCACCGGCCTCGACGGCGATGTCCATTAGCGTTTCTTCATCACTGTCACCGGCATCGACGGTAAACACACCTTTGGTCGCGAAGTTCCAACTCACGCAATTGGGCGCGCCGAGATTGCCATTGGCGCGCTCGAAGATCTTCTTGATTTCGGGGGCCGTACGGTTCGGGTTGTCGGTCAGCGCATCGACGATGACGGCGACGCCGCCGGGGCCGTAGCCTTCGTAGTTGGCCGGCACGTATTCGGCAGTATCGAGTTCGCCCGTACCCTTTTTGACCGCCTTATCGATCGTGTCGTTGGGCATGTTGGCTTCTTTGGCCTTGTCGATGGCGTAACGCAGCGTGAGATTCGCCGACGGATCGCCGCCGCCATTCTTGGCCGCGACGATGATGTTGCGGGCCAGCTTGCTCCACAGTTTGCCGCGTTTGTTGTCGTTGGCGGCCTTCTTATGCTTGATGTTCGCCCATTTACTATGACCAGCCATGGTGGTGTCTCGCTCGTTATTTTGAGGGTCTGTCTTGCTTGTCGTTTGAAAACTTAATTCTACCGAAATTCGCGGAAATCGGGATAGCGTTGGGGCCGGCGGAAGGGGATGGTTTCTGAGACCCAAAAGGGAACGGGCACCTTATGGTTCGATGTCCCCCAGCCCCAGAGGGGCAGGGGCACCCGCGTATATTTAGCCCCCGGCCAATGGCCGAGGGCTAACCTGCGATTAATGGGTGGGGGGTAATCATTACGAATCCGCCCGGCGTCGCTGGCTAATCTCCCGACGCCGGAGCGTCTTCCTTCAATACCGCAGCCGTCTTCGGCGTTTCGCCGTCGGCCAGGGCGTCGAGCTTGGCCTTAATCGCCGGATACAAGTTGCGGTCAGAGGCGGGGGGCGGCGGCTTCTGCGTCGGGTCGCAAATCTCGATAGCCTTTTGCCAATGACGCTTGGCGTCGTCGGACCGACCGAGGCGATAACACGCATCACCCAAGTGATCGAACACCACCGGGTCTTCGCGGTCGGTGCGATACCGTGCCCGCGTCAGGATGTCGACGGCCTTACCGAATTCGCCTTTCTTATAGAACACCCAGCCCAAGCTATCGAGCGTCGCGGCAACATTCGGGTCGCGCGCGAGCGACGACCGAATCAACTGCTCCGCCCGCTCGGTATCGCGACCGCTATCGATCAGCGTGTATCCAAGATTATTCGCTGCGCCGGCGTCGTGGGGAACCTCTTCGTAGATCAGTTCCAATTCGGATATGCACTTACCGATGTCACCGTCGAGCCGATAGACCTCGCTCAACGTGTTACGCAGTTGCATAACGAACCCTTCGAAGATCGTCGTGCCATTGCGACCGGGTTCGAGTTCGTCTTCGATCATCGAGCGCAACATGCGTGCGGCCTCGCCATAACGTTCGACGGCCATCAACTCGCCGACCAATAGCATTTGCGCCCGTAAGTAGGCGTTGGTGAGATCAGCGCGCTGCCAACCGTTGCGACCGGCATTGCGCAACTGCGTCTCGGCCTCTGTTACTTCGCGCCGGCGCAGCGCGATCGCGTCGTCGAAATCACCGGCATGGCGGTAGGCCTCGATTAACATTTCCTCAAAGCCCTGATTGGGTGCGGCTTCGTGAGCGGCCTTTGCCAATTCGATCGCTTGTTGCCATTCGCCTGCCGACCAACAGGCGCGAATCAGACTCTCATTGATCCATGCCGCGTCGGGGTTTTCTTCCAGCCAGCCCAACAACAGTTGCTGAGATTCCGTGAAACGCTCGGCACCTTCGAGGGCCAATCGCAGGCGAAACTTGGCAATGTCTTCGCCGTCTTCGTCGTAGTATTCGCGTGCGCGTCGGATCGCTTCTTCATGTTGCTTACCGCGCGACAGGCTGTCGACGTAAACCGAGCGGCGCGTGGCGTCTTGTGGCTTGTCGTCCAACCATGCCTTGGCGACGCGGATGGCGCGCTCGTCGTGCCCGGCCTTTTGCAGCATCGTGATCAGTTCAAACGTGTAGCGATCTTTCTGATCGTCGCCGTCGGATTTGGCAATTAGACGCTCAAACAAATCCGCAGCTTCGTCGATAGCACCGCGGTCGCGGAGCAGCAATCGCAATTGACGCATGTAGCTGTCGTTGTTCGGATAGTGCTTCAGCAGCTCGGCATACCAACGCTCCGATTCGTTAAACGCCAGCAAACGCGTTTGTAGCGACGCGCATAATTCCATCGATGGCACGAGTTGCGGATCTATTTCCAACGCGCGGTTGACAGCCGCCAACGCCTTGTCGAATTCGTTGATGTTCGGGTCGCTATGAAACCGTGCGAGCATGTGGTAGGTCACGGCATCGTGCGGATATGCTTCGGCGATACGATTGAGTTCGTCCACGTAGCGCGTCGTCGCTTGTTCGACGATGCCCGAGCGGTCGTTGCGCAATGTGAATAACGCACGTGCGCGTTCGGCCTCTGGTCCGTAGATTTCGTACGCGTCAAAGCCCATCAAAGTGCGTTGCGCATGATCGACAGACGCTTGTAGTAAGTAATATTCGACCAACATCTCGCGTGCACGCGCATGCGTCGGGTCGATCCGCGTGAGCAACTCGCTCAACACCGTCACCATCGGATGGTTGCGCATCGACGGTTCGTTCAAGCGATCTTCCAATTGCGCCATCGCAAACGCCGCATCCCCCAAGTTCGGGTTGAGTTCCACGGCTTTGCGAAAATGCGACCGCGCCGCATCGTGAAGGCCGAGTGCCGTTTTGATTTGACCTAGGCAATGTTCGAGTCGCGCCGCTTGGGGGGCGTTGTGGTCGACGACTGCACACGTGGCCGCCGCCGCGTCCCAGTCGAGCGCACCGATCTGTGCTCGCGCGAGCGTGGCTCGAGCAAGTCCGTCGCTCTCATCTTGTTGCAACGCCGCTTGCGCCACCGCAATTGCGTTCTGATATTCACCGACACCATCGAGCAGTAGCGCCTTTATGTGCGGCCTTAAATCGGGCGTCGCCGGTTGATACTCATGGTTGACCAGTGCCGCGCGCAGCCCGTCGAGCGTTTCTTTGGATATGTAATCGAACGACGCATCAAACACGCTGATCGGGTCTGCCGCCATCGCCATCGTCGCCGTGAGTTCGTTGGCCGCGGCAACATAATGTCCCTTGCGCAATTGCTGTCGCACGGCCGCCACGCGCACGTCGACATCGTCGGGTGATTTGCGTCGCGCGGCGTCGATGACGGTATCCGCATACGTCGTGTTGCCTTCGTGCAACGCCTTACGCACGCGCGCCAGCATCGTTGCCGTGTCGCCGAGTTCGACCATCAGGTCAATTCCGCGTGCGTTGTTCTCTTCCGTTGCGGGCAGGCTTTCCCATATGTCGAGCACTTCCGGTGCGATGACGGCCTTGGCTTCACCGATCGTCCCGGCTTGTACCAACTGCGTCATCGCGCGGATGCTCGATTCGACTGCCTCTGTATCACCAAGCTGCGCCTGAGCCCGCAACAAACGTCGCCAATTGTTGTAGTCACTCGGGTTTTCTTCCGTGAGCAACTTCCAACTGCGTACCGCCTTTTCCCAAGCCCCTAAGCGCGACTGTAATCCGGCGACGCGCCATTCGAGTTCGTCGCGATTGGCGTCCATCATCTCGCGCAACCGTTCGTGACGACGCATGTCTTGTGTGGGCGCTTTGGTTTCGTCGCGAAAGGTCTCGTAAAGTTCCAACGCGGCAGTGAGGTAGCCTTCCGACTCCAACGTTCGCGCCAAGAGCAGAGCGGCGACCAAGCGCTCGGGTTGCTTCGGTCGATCGGGACGTGCCGCATAAGCCAAGCGCAACGACAAGACTGCCGCCATCGGTTCGCCATCAATTAGCGACAACTCGCCCAATAGGCCATGCGCTGCAACGTTACGCGGGTCGAGCTTGATCACTTCTCGCAAGTCGCGCCGCGCACCATCGTTATCACCCATCCGCGCGCGTACCTGCGCGCGCATCAGCCGCGCTTCAACAAACCCCGGATGCGTCGCCAGTATCTCGTCGAGCTTATCTTGCGCGCCGGCCCATAAGCCATTGGCGACGGCGCTGCGGATTTCGCGCCACGTGCGTCGGTCCTTGCCGTCGAGCGCGTCGCTCTCAATGAGAGTGTCGGTCGAATTGGCCGGCGGAAATTCGATCGCCGGTTCGAGACTATCGAGCGGCACGCGCGCTTCGTCGGATAGCGCATCTTGAGCGTGACTAACAGCATGCGAAAACAAAACAATCGCCATCAACGCCGGTAAGAGCCGGAGCGGATGGCGATTGGATTGCACGCGAATAAGTCGCGGATGGATTAACGGTAGGCGAACCGGGGGCATGGCATTTTCCCAAAGTTGGGCCGCACCCGGTGAGCGTTGATGCCGGGCTAGCGGCGGAGCCGTTTCTTCTTGGCGGCGGTCGTCTTTTTCTTTTTCGACGCAGCAGCGGTCGAGGTTGCCGCTTTTTTGGGCTTGGTCGCGGTTTTCGACTTGCTCGTCGCTTTTTTCTTGGTCGTTTTCTTCTTACCGGCTGATGCGCCGCCCTCGCGCATGTCTTTCTTAGCGGCGGGCGACGCCGCATAGATTTTAAGCGCCGACGAGAGTGTTAGCGCGGCATCGTCTTTAAAGTGGTTTCCGAGGAATTTCTGGGCCTCATCGACGTCGGTGCCCTCGGGCAAATGGTCGGTTTTGATGAGGTACGTCAGCCCCGCGTCGGTCAGCGGCACGGCAGTGGACGCAAGGTAGCGCAATCGGAAAAAAGCATGGGCATACGGGCTCAGACCGTCCAAATCGTCGAGGAAGCTGATGGCCGCCTTCTTCGCCATGCCCTTGAACAACGACAAATCCATCTCGTGCAACTGATTGAAGATCGAATTCAACACGGCCACGATTTCGGCAGCCGCGACGCGCGACGCCGGATAGCCCGTGCCGATGATTTGCACCAGTTCCGCGACGGGCGTCACACGCATGTCATTCAAATCGACGGTCGCCGCGCGCAGGTTGCTCAGCGCATCAGCCGCTTTTTTCTCGGGGGCGCTGCGCGCCAAGATGCCCATCAGAAGCGTTTCTTCCGGCCCGTCGATTTCGACGCGACCGTCCTTCTCTTCGTGGGATTTGATGTTGGTGAGCAGCTTCTTAATCTTCGCCGCGTATTGCGTGGCGTTTTTCATTCCGATTTCTCCGCCGTATCGTCGTCGTCACCTTCGAATGGCTCGGCATCCGCAGGACGGTCTTGTTGCAGTTGGTCGATTTGCTGAATGGTATTGATGGCCGTCTTGATGCTGTCGTCGAGTTCAAAACGCAACAACGGGCATTGACGCATTTTCACTTGCTTTGCCAGCCGGGTTTGAATCATGCCGCGTGCGCTGTTCATGCCGCGTAATGTCGTGCGACTGTCGCTTTCGCTGCCCATCACGCTTAGGTACACCTCTGCATGACGCAGGTCGGGCGACACGTCCACGCGCGTCACGCTCGTGAACGGATGCACGCGCGGGTCGGCGATGCGATTGGCAATGGCATCGCTCACCACATCGCGAATGAAATGGGCGAGGCGTTCCTTACGATGAGACATGAAAACCCAACTCGATAGCGGCGCGATGCGCGCTCGTTATATCAACTCGATCTGATAATCCACCAGCGTGGCCCGCGGGTTGAAGCGCACATCGTCCACGATTTTCGACAGGCAACTTTCCAGAAACCGTCGATCGTTGGCGACCATCGCGATGCCCAGCGTGGCGCGGCGATGTTCGTCCAACTCGTCCACCTCGGCGATACTGATGTTGTGCTTGCCGCCCAGACGATCCTTCAGGCTTTTGACCACGCGCCGTTTGTCCTTGAGCGTGCGCGATTCGGGAATCGTCAGCCACAGTTCGAGGGTTCCAACAAACATGGTGATGGCCAATCGGCGTCGCTAGCGCGCCCGCTCCCATACGGCAGCGGGGCGTAGCCTTGGATCGCACTGAAAAGAATGAATCAACGAAACTGTGCATAGACGGCGCCGGCTTACAGCGTGCGGGCAATCTCCACCACTTCAAAGGCTTCGATCACATCGCCCGGCTTCAGGTCGTCGAAGCGTTCGATGCGAATACCGCATTCAAAGCCGGATTTCACTTCCTTCACGTCGTCCTTGAAGCGGCGCAGCGAATCGAGGCTTGCACCATCGACCACGATCACACCGTCGCGCACCACGCGCACCTTGTGGTTGCGGTTGATAAAGCCGTCGCGAACGAAACAACCGGCGATCTTGCCGACCTTGGAGATCGAGAAGACTTCGCGAACTTCGGCCTGGCCGCGCGATTCGATGCGTTCCTCGGGGGCCAACATGCCTTCGAGGGCCTTCTTAATGTCGTCGCTCACCTCATACAGCACGCGGTACGAGCGAATATCCACGCCCGCATGTTCGGCCTTGCGCTGCGTAATCGGATCGACGGCCACGTAGAACGCCACGATCAACGCGTCGCTCGCCTGGGCCAACGTGATATCCGATTCGCTTACCGTGCCGACACCGCCGTGCAGAATGTTGAGCCGCACTTCGTCGCTCTTGAACTTCGACAGCTCCTGCTTGAGCGCGTCGACCGAGCCTTGGGCATCGGCGCGAATAATGAGATTGAGTTCCGGCACTTCGCCCTCGGCCGCCTCGGCGAACATGCGTTCGAGCGACGTCGGCTTCGGACCGATCTCGGCGAGTTCTTTCTCGCGGCGAATCTTGGCGACTTCTTCCGCAACTTCCTTCGCCTTACGGTTGTTCCGCACTTCGAAGAACTTATCACCCGCGTCGGGCACTTCCGACAAACCGGTTACCACCACGGGCGTTGCCGGGCCGGCCTTCTTCATCTCTTTGCCGGAGTCGTCCTTCATCGAGCGTATGCGACCGAAGCCAGGGCCACAGACGATGGTCTGGCCGGCTTTGAGCGTGCCTTCGCGCACCATTAGCGTGGCGACGATACCCGTCTTTTCATCGCGTCGCGCTTCGATCACCACGCCGGTCGGCGCGATCGACGGATCGGCCTGCAAATCGAGCACTTCGGTGAGCGTGGCCAAGTGGGCCAGCAGATCGTCAACGCCTTGGCCGGTAATCGCCGACGTCGGAATCACGTCGATCTCACCACCCCAATCGCCGCTGGGCGTGAGGCCGTGTTCGGTGAGCTGACCGTAAATCTTGTTGATATCGTGGGGTAGGTCGGCCTTGTTCAACGCCACCACAATTGTCGTCTCTGCGGCCTTGGCGTGGTTGATGGCTTCGAGCGTCGTCGGCATGACGCCGTCATCCGCGGCCACGACCAACACCACCACGTCCGTCAGGTGGGCACCCCGAGCGCGCATCGCGGTAAAGGCCGCGTGGCCGGGCGTATCGAGGAACGTGACCGGGCTGCCATCCACATCGACCTGATAGGCACCGACGTGCTGCGTAATACCGCCCGCTTCCGATTCGGCGACCTTCGCCTTGCGGATGCGGTCGAGCAGGCTCGTCTTACCGTGGTCGACGTGACCGAGCACCGTAACGATTGGCGGTCGCGGTTCCATGCGTTTGCGAGTGATGGCCGCATGTTCGTCGGCCAATACGTCGAGCATGGTCTTGGCTTCGATCGTCGTCAGTTCGATGCCATAGTCGAGACAAACCATTTGCGCGTGTTCGGCGCTGATCGTCGCGTTGATCGTCGTGTTGATCTCATGCTCGCGCCGCAAGTATGTCAGAATCGACATGACCGGGATGCCGCTTTCGCGCGACAGATCGCGAATGTTGATCGGTTCGGCCATTTCGATTTTGTCTTTCTTGACGGTGACTTGTTTTTGCTTCGAGCGTCGACCGCCGCCGCGCCGTTCGACGGCGCGCATGCTGCTGATGCCGTGACCCGTAGCGCGAGCGATGCGCTCGCGCATCTCTTCGACGCCGCGTTCTTTCCATTCGCGGAATTTCTCGTCGGTCATCTCGCGGTTGTCGCGACGACCGCGGTGGCGCGGGCTGCGGCTGGCGGTTTCCTTTCGGTCGGCGGCGGGCACCACACCTGGGCCGCGGCGACGTGTGCGATCGTCATCGCCGGCAGGCGGCATCGGGCCGGAATTATCGCGGGCGGGCGGACGCGGGCCGCTGCGTGCCGGGCGCGGTCGTTCGACGCGCTCGGGCTTGTCGATGCGAATAACCTTCGGGCCCTTGAGGGCGGCAGGCTTCGGCACGTTCTGTGGTCCCTGCGCTTCGACCGGATCCGGAGCCGCGGGTTGTTGCGGTTCTTCGGCGGGGGCTTCTGGAGCATCCGGCGCATCCGGCGCATCGGCGGCGGGGGCTTCTGCGGCCGGGGCCGATGCGGCAACCTGCGGCGGTTCGGCCGGCGGCGCTTCGGGCTCCGGCTCTGTAGCGGCGGGGGCAGCCTCTTCAACCGGGGCCGGTGCTTCGGCGGCGACCGGCGTGGGCTCAGCGGGTGCTGCCGGTGCGGCTTCGGTCGTCGTGGCCGGGGCCTCTTCGACCGTCGCCGTATCGGATGATTCATCCGCTTCGGCGTCGTCGGAGGTATCGGTATCGGTGTCCGTTTCCGTCAGCGTGGCGGTGCCGCCTTCGCCTTCGGTCTTGGTGGTAGTCTTCTTGCGGCGCTTGCGCTTCACGCGTTTCAGGTCTACGCGACCGGCTTCTTCGAGCGT
>JAUIHO010000315.1 GCA_030432035.1 Phycisphaerae bacterium | reverse complement strand
AGCGGCACTTGCTCGCGCGCTTCGACGATCGAATTCACTTCGGCATCAGTCAGATTCGGAATCGTCGCCAGCACCGCCGGCGCCGCCGTACTCACATTGATACGCCCTTGGGTGAAGGGCAGTTGCTGCACAGTCAAACGATCCAGAATCTGAGGCAGGTCGTCGTACGTTCCCGGCGGCTCCTCTTCCGTCAAGTTGACGTAAGTCGGGGGCACGTTCGAGGCCGTATTCTCGGACCCATCACCATTTTGACCTTGATCGGAAGAATTCTGGTCCGAATCTTCGGAATTTTGATTTTCTCCGTCGCCGCCATCGCCACCCCCTGTTGGCTGTGTTGCCGGTGGGGTTTCGTCATTCGGCGGCGCGTCGTCTTGCTGCTGATCGTCTTCTTCAACTTCCGGTGGCGGCGGCGCAGGCAGCAGATTCATAACGCTATTAAATTGGGTGCCGGCGCCGCGCACGCTCATGATGTAACCGACGATGTCGCCATCGAACTCTTCAGTAAGTTGTTCTTCGAGGCGTTCGAGATCCTGATTGTTCAAATTGATGCGCGGTCGATTGTCCGCAGATGTGTTTGAATCTTGCGCCCATATGGTCAAATAGCGCTCGATACCCTGATAAAGTATGCCATCCGCGTTATCCGGCGGGAACGATTCATCACCGTCGTCTTCGTTGGGCTCTAACAATCCGTTGCGGTTGTAATCTTCACCGTATAACACCCAACCGTTGAAGCCCTTCACGAGCAACAACTCTTCCACAGTGCTAAAGGGCGCCTTTTTTGCGCGATAGGGCGGGCGCAACGTTTGATAGTATTCGTCCTTCGCGCCGCCGGTGCGCGGGCTGTTTCCTGCTTCGCGCCAATCGAGCAACGACGCCACCAATTCATTGATATCAACATCAAAATCGGTGCTGGTCGGAATCACTTCGTTAAACAACGTGCGCAACTGCGCTTCGGTGGCAGTGTTGATATCCAACCGCGCGCATTCGTCGGTGAAACCGTAACGAACCGTGTCGGGGTTCTCGGTATCGGGCGCGATCAGGTGATAGCGAAAGACTTCGTCGGCAGTTGGGTCATACGTGCGAACGTCGTCGGTGTTCTCTAACGCTTCGACGCCCGCATCTTCACCCACGGCAACCATCGGAACGGCACGCAGATTTTGCGGGTCGTTAAACCAGGCATCGAGTTCGCCTTGCTGATAACGCAATAGCACGACGGCGTGTTGCATACCCGCTTCCGCAGCCATGCGCGCCTTGAAGCGCCGCACGCGCGCATGAATCGTGTCGACGTGCGAACGAACCATGAACGTGTAACCCGCCGCTAACAGCGAGAGCAAGACGATCATGACCATGACGACGAGGAGTAAGAAGCCGTCGCGTTGATGGCGGCGCAACTTCTGCGCTGTGGCACCGGTTTGCAACCGGTGATTCCCTCGTTGGTGTCGCAACATCAGAAACCACCTCCACTACCAGAGGTGCTGCGCTGCGCGCGAATCAATCGCGAACCGAAGAAGCTATCCGCCTGTTGCAAACGCACCGTGACGGTGTATTTATCCGGCGAATACGGTTCCGGCGGTGCCGGTGTCAGATCGGTGTCGGTGAAGTCGCCACTGCCCGCTTCGGAATCGGCTTCATCCTCATCGTCCGTCTCTTCCGGCGGCGGCAATGAACCATAGCCGACCGTGATTTCAACGGCTTGTGGCAACGAGTTGGCATTGCGCGCGTCTTCGCCCAAATCCCAATCGCGCAGCCAATCGACACCGTCGAAATAGCGGAAACGGATGTATTGAATGTCGCGCGAAATCAGATCGAGCGCAACCGAGCGATCGTCGCTATCGAGAAACGCCGTTTGCAACGGTGTCTTTACTTCGCGACGCACTAACCCCAAATTGCACGGTGCTTGTTGAACACCGTAATCTTCGTAATCGCAAAGCTCCTCGCCATCTTGTTCGTAGGCAAGGTAATACTGCACCTGTCGAATATCGCACTCGGCCGGCGGCAGATCGTCGGTGACCGATAGGTTGCGGTATACCTTCTTATCCGGGATGCGCACAAACTGAATACTGATGAAGCGGTCGGTACCCGAAATGCCGGGACCCATCTGCGTGAGGAAGCCGTTACAAGCCCGCACCTCTTCGGCGATCTGATGGGCAATCGTCTGCGCGAGATAACCGCTTTCGACACGGCCCTTACCGCGGTCGCGCAAGTCCAGAATCATCGCGTAAAACTGAAACATCATGGCGGCGATTAGCACGATCAGACCTAGTGCCAACACCACTTCGACCAGCGTGAACCCGCGGCGACGCAATTTGGGAATCGGCCTACTGCCCATTGCCACCGCCCCCGCCGTTGTTTCCACCGCCACCGTTTAAGCCGGGAATGTTTCCGCCGTTCTGCAAGCCGCTAAGATCGCCCGATTCGACGGCGTTAAGCAACTGATCGATTTGTCCTTGGCCCAGTTGACCGCCAAATGCTTGCAGCAGCGACGGCAGGATTTCGACGAGTTGGTCGATCGGCAGCGACGCCAACGAACGCGGGTCGAAGTTATTCGGGTCGAACAGGGCCGCGCCGCCGGGGATCGCCTCGGTCAGTTGCTCGATCTGCTCCTGATCGAGACCGAAGTCGCGTTCGAAGTCGAGCCCCTGCGGCAGTGGTCGCACGACGTGCGTTTGCAACACGAGTTGCCGCGAGTCCTCGTCCTCCGGGCTGCCGAGGAAGATATTGATGTCGATATTGAGCAGGCCGACGATGCTGGGTGAGGGCTCAGCGAGAATCTCAAAACTCAGACCCGGCATTGTTTCGTTAATGCCGTCCGTTTCGAAGGTTCCAGTCACCTCGCGTTCGTCCATCGCGAGCAGACCGCTATCCATCTCGACGATCAGCTTTTCGGTCATCAGCATGGCGCGCGTCAGCCGCTCGCTGCGCTCGATGAAATACTGCCCGTTGCGGAACGTGAACCCGATCACGCCCATCGCGATCATCAACAGCGCGAGCGCCAACACAACCTCAAGCAAGACCGCCGCCGGTCGCGCGTGGCGATTGGCGGGTCGTCTGGGTGTTCGGCTAAGTCTCGGGGTGATCGTCATCGCATCCACTTCGCGAGGGACATTTGCTTTGCAGTCGAATCTCGGCAATGGCACAAATCGGCCAACGCTCCGGGGAGTCGGCCGTACTGAAATCTGATACGCGTATCGACGGTTTCTGTCGCAGCAGGCAATGCCGCATATGGACGGTTAGATGCGCTCGATCAGCCGTAAGTCACGATGTCCGAACGGCTTAAGCGCAGGCCCTGCTGAAAAAATCTTTTGACGCCGAAAATGAGCGCGCAGGTCACCAGTTTCGCAACGCAGTTATCAGTATTGTGGAGCCGTTGCGCATTAACTGCGCGTGGATAGGAAGTTACGAACGGCGATGAAGTCTTGTGCAGTCAATCGCGAGGCTAACCGTCTTTGCGACCGTTCCGACCGCGCCCGCCGCCGCCGCCGCTGCGACCAATGTTGCTGCCGTCGCTGCGACCGTTGAGGGCGTTGCGGATGTTTTGGCGTTCTTCGTCGGAGAGGCCGGAATTGTTGAGCGAGTCTTCTAACTCGGGCGGAAGCGGATCGTCGCCGGTCTTGTTCCCGTCGCCCTGACCGCCGTCACCGCTGCCGTTCATCCCCTCATCGAGGGCATCACCGAGGGAGTAACCATCAAGCTCGACGAGTTCAACTTGTCATGAGCTCATCATGGATCGCGGTCATCGCCGTGCTGATCGCCGCGTTCGGCCTGGCGTTCGTGATCGGCAGGCTAATGACGCTGCGTGCGGGGCTGATCAGTGGGGCCGCGGCGTATCCCCATATCGATCCCGATGAACTGGGGTTGTCGCGCACCGGCCCGACCGTCCTGCACTTCAGCGCCGAGTGGTGTGGCCCGTGCGTGGGCCTGCGCCGTGTGGTTGACCAGGTATGCGCGGACCTGCCGACGGTGGCACACGTGG
>JAUIHO010000070.1 GCA_030432035.1 Phycisphaerae bacterium | reverse complement strand
GAGGCACTGCAAAATATTGATTCTGAGGACAGCCAATTACTCGATCAATTGTGCAGAGAGTTTCGATACAGTTCGGCCGCTCACGGCTTCCCGGATTTGTCGTCTAACGCCGCCGACATTCAAACCGCAATCGCTTTCAAGCTGGAGAAAAGCGCCGTCAAGACGGCCATCAATACGCTCGTCGCGAACTGTTACCGCACGTGGCTCTTTAATCGGAAGATGGCGATTGCCCCCGTCATCGTTGAGTCAGACCTGTAGGGTTCATAACAATCGTGAGATCCGGGCCTCGCCGATAAAACGCCATTTGTCTAAATACACACGCGACCAGATTAAAGCGAATTTAAATCCGACCCGACATATCAAGTATGCACGTATTGCTTGCGTCGCCTGCAGGCAATCCAGATTCGTTACAAAGGGCGCGGATTCTTCTCTGAATCGTCGGCGCCCGCAAGGCCGGAAGAGAAGCGATGAAGGTACCGAAGCACATCCTGATTGCAGAAGACGAAAAGTTTCAACGACTGAAACTAAGGAAAGCGTGCACCACGGCGTTCCCGACGACGCGCATTAGTACGGCGAGCAACAGCCTAGAGGCGATTCAAACAGCAAGCGCGGAGAACATCGACTTCTGCCTTCTGGATTTCAACCTAGGTGATGGCACCGCCAAGGATCTGATTCCAAAACTCTCCATTGCGATTCCCGATTGTCCGATGATTGTCACCTCTGCGAGCGACACGCAAGACGTAGTGATCGAGAGCATTCGCGCAGGCAGTGCCGACTTCATCAAGAAATCTGACGCGTTCAAGCCCCAGAAACTGGCAAACCAAGTAAGCGATGTTCTTGAGCGCATCTGGCTCTCGCAACAAGAACGCCGCAAACTCGATCGGCGTCTTCAGAAAATACGGTCCACCGCTAGCACCGACCCGCTGACCGGCCTACTCAACCGTCGCGGCGTAGACGAACGGCTTAACGGTGCCGACCGTCGCACGATCGATCGCCGCGCACAAACGGCTGCCATTTGCATCGATATCGATCACTTCAAACAGGTTAACGATCGGCACGGTCACAAAGCCGGGGATGTGGCCCTCGGTATCGTGTCACGTTTATTACGCCGTCGTGCCCTAAATCGTGATATTCTTGCGCGCTGGGGCGGCGAAGAGTTCTTAGTCATTAAGCCCAGCACCACCTATGCAGAGGCACTGCTTTGGTGCGAACGATTACGCCGCGAACTTTCCGACACGCCGATTAGCGTCGACGACGAGTCGTTCTTTATCACTGCCAGCTTCGGCATCTGCTGTGTACCGTCAACGGAATTCAACGCATCGATCTTCGACCGTGCGGATCGTGCCCTGTACCGAGCCAAGGAGTTGGGCCGCAATCGTTGTTCGACTTGGGCGTTTTCCAACTTTCTGGACTTTGTAAAGCCGGGCGAATTATCGAGCTTGCAGGCAATCGAAGATGTATTGTCTCGATATGAGAAAAGTCTGTCGGACACTCAGCAGGAGCATCTCGCCCCCCACTCGCGGGCCGTTGGGGAATTGGCCGACCACATCGCCAAGCTACTAACACTCGATGACGAGGCTCGGCAACGGATCAAAGTGGCAGGCCGTCTGCACGATATTGGGAAGGTCGCTGTCCCCGAATCTGTACTCGCCAAACCACGCTCTCTTACCGCCGCGGAATACTACGCCGTGATGCGTCATGTTCGCGATGGCTCCGATATTGCCGCCGAGCGCTGCGATCTCCCGGAAGTCGCCTCGCTCATCGAACAACATCACGACCGGTTCGATCAACACGGCGTACGTTGGCTGCAAGAGGCAAGCGTGTTGCCCGTCGCGGATGCCATTTGCACGATGCAAACGGATCGCCCTTACCAGCAACGCCGTACGAACGACGAGATCGTTGAAGAGATTGTCACCGAAGCGGGCATGCAGTTCAGCCCGGCCGCGGTCATCGCTGCTGTCCGCGCGATGGACGCGTGTTGACGTCGGCAGGAAGCTTCAGTCGCCGTTTGCCGCACACGTCACCCTCGTGCCGCCGCGCCTACAATCTCCCGCATGTTCGGCAACCTTCGACAACAACTCGAACGCATCCGCGCGCGCATACCTACGCGCTGGCTGACCTATCTCGAATTCAAAACCCTGCTTGCGTTTATGTTTGTAGTCGGCGGTACATGGATCTTCGCGGAACTTGCCGACGAAGTGTCCGAAGGGTCCACGCAAACCGTCGACGAATGGGTACTGCGCGCGTTGCAGGAACCGGGCACGCCGGCATCGCCCATCGGCCCGCCGTGGGTGGAGAACATGGCGCGCGATTGGACGGCGTTGGGCAGCTTTAGCGTCCTCGCCATCATTACCATCCTCGTCGCCGGGTTTCTCGCGCTCATGCGCCAATGGGCGTCGGTCGTGTTACTCACGATCACCATCGTCGGCGGCACGCTGGCAACGCATGCGCTCAAACTCGGCTTCGATCGACCGCGCCCCGACCTAACGCCGCATGGCGACTTGGTGCATACCGCAAGCTTTCCCAGCGGCCACGCCATGATGGCTGCCACGGTATATCTAACGCTCGGCGGTTTATTGGCGCGCAGCCTAACGAGCCGCAGCCAGCGAGTGTTCGTTATCTGCGGAGCGATTTGCCTATCGCTATTAATCGGTTTCAGCCGCATCTATCTCGGCGTGCACTGGCCTTCGGATGTACTCGGCGGTTGGGCCGCCGGCGCGACTTGGGCGAGTCTCGCATGGCTCACGGCAAGATGGTGGTCGCGCCATCGACAGTTGTAAGCTCGGCAACAACGATTACCGTCGATCATCGTTCGCTTTCAGTGTCATCGCTACCGGCTTCTTCCTCCAACGCTTCTTTTTGTTTGCGCTCTTCGCGATCCTGCTCGGCAACGGCCGCCGAGTGCGCCATGTGACCGGCGGCGTCACTCCGCCGTTCATCCAAGTCGGCCAACGTGTCGGCGCGACCGTAAAGCCATAGCACGAAGCCCGGCTTGATCTCGGTGTCGCCCGTCGGCGCGCCAAAGTATTTACCGCCCGGCGTTTGCACGCCCAATACCACGATGCCCTCATCGCGCAGGCGCAGCTCGGCCAATTTGCGATTGACAAGCCAACCATCGGGGTCGGCCAGTAATTCGGCAATCTGATAGTCACCGCCCAAATGCAAAATGCCCGAGTAATCGCGCACGTCGATGTCGGTGTACCGCTTCAGCAGATAGCTAACATATTTCGAGATGCGTTTGTCGAGCCATTGGCTTTGGGCCGCCGTCCATAACGCCGCAATGCCAATGACGATCAGAACCAACCGCCACCACCAACTGCTGCCTTCATCATCTCCCACGAAGGTGAGAATCGCCGAACTCAACACCGTCACGATGCCTGCGTTACCCACGAGCATCAATAACATCAGAATCTTCCGCCGTACCGGATGATTGACGACCTTCTCCGCTTCCTGCGTCGTATAGCCCACGCCCGTGAGTGCCGAGCGCGCCTGAAAGCGCGCCGCCTCGCGCGACAAGCCCGTGTGCGCCAGCGCGACGGTGGCGATGCGTGTGACCAGCAGCGAAACCGTCAAAACGAGGATAAGTGAGATAGCGGCAATCATGATTCAATAAGTAGGGTCCGCATCGCGGACCATCTTCCGGCGACGTCGAGCGTTATGAATAACAGCTTGTTCGCGAATACAACTTAATTGCATTGTTCAATCACATCGCGCGGTATTTGGTCCGCAGTGCGGACCCTACGATGTCATTTCCTTTCGCATCAAACGTAGAGCAACAATGGCAATTACCACCGCTGTATGTTCCGGGTGCAACAAACTTCTCTAAACACACGCGGCCTCGGGATCGACGATCGATCCCCGAGGCCGCATGAATGTTTACGTTGACCGAATCGAATAACGGAGATGGTCTGAAAGGCACAACCGTTTAATTCGACTCGTACGAAATCGACACGTCGAAGTTGGTGCCGATGGCCGACGCGGTAAACGTCAACACAATCGTGTCACCACAATTGAAGTCGCTACCGTCGCGCAACACATCGGAGCGTGTATCTGGGCCGGCACTTCCGATCAACTGCAGATTCGCATCGTCTAGCAGAAACGCCTGCAACTCATCGCAATCGCGCGAGAGCGAACTCGTGCCGCCCGAGGAAACGGAAAACGCGATCTCGGTGCCGAGTTCCTCGATTAATTCTTCCGTCGTGTTTTGCTCGTCATCGATAATCACGCGGCCTTCGATATCAAAGTCGGTATTGTTCACGAAGCGCACCGACGTCGTACTCGGGCCGAGCAGATTACCCAACAGGCTGACGATGCCGGTATCGCAACCTGCCGATGCAAACAGGCCCACGGCGAGGACTGATGCCATCAGCGGTCGCGTCACGTTTTTTCTCTTCACTTGAATTCTCCTCTGCAGTTTAGCGAGGCTACATGCCTTGTTTCTGCACGGTTTGTCCGCGCGTTATTCGAACTTACGTCAACGACTGACGCGGGGGCGCGATCAGATCTTAGTCCTTGATCTTATCGACCGCGTCTTCTACCTCGTCGCCGACTTCATCAACAACATCTTCCAAATCGTTGGACGTATCCGATTCGCACGAGAGCTTGCAACCCGTCGCGCCGAACGGCAGCGTCAACAACACAAACATGGTAAGGAAGTAAGCGAGTGATTTCTTCATTTGGCGATACATAATGTTCTCCTCGTTTTAAAAAACGATGTTGCATCGCGTCCTTGCTGCCCGAACAACCTGCCGTCGATGACGGCAATTTCGATTGTTCATCCAGACCAGCCTATTGCGACAACTTGGTTTTGATGTCGCCGTACAAGCGGTTAATTTCGTCGAGACCCGCATCGGCGTAAGCCTTTGCCGCCGTCATCTTCTCGCGCGAATCATCTCTCAATTCATTAAGCCGCGCATTGATTTCCGCCAGCCGTTGCTTGGCTTTGGCGGACAGATCGGCGCAATCCTTGCGGGTGCCTTCGCTAGCGTCGGCCAGCTTGGCTTCGATTTCCTTGACCTTCGCTTCGGCCTGACGAATCTTGGCCGTCGCTTCGGCTTTGTAGGTGTCGTATGTTTTCGTGCTCATGGTTCTGCTCCTTATTTGGTGATACGCCATTCGTTTGGATGCTTCAGCCATCGCAAGGCCGAAACTTACTCCGCAAAAACGGTGGCGAATGCCAAATCGACAGCCGCCACCGCTCATGCGGCGTTGTGTGTAATCGGGGAGTTAGTTCACGAATGGATTCATCGCTTTCACCAACTAAAGATTAGACCAGAGATTAAAAAGTACATTAAAAAGCGCCTGAATAACCATTTAACTCGTTATTCGGCACGAATTTACGGCGCGTCGCTCGTTATTCCCGAGCGGCGTTCCAAACCAGCATTACTGCGGCATCAAGCGATAAATATTGAACTCAGTGCTGACATATATGATGCCGTCCGGCCCGAAGACCAAATCATTCATGCCGCCGGGAATGCCCGCAACAAATTCCTGCTTATCCACCACAAACGTGCGATCGCCCGATAGCAAAAATCGATCGATTGTGCCGGTTTCGAAATACGCAACGAACAACTGGTCCTTGAATTCCGCGCCGTACGTTGCACCCGGGTTAAACATCACGCCGGTCGGCGCGACATTGATACCCACAAGCGGCTCGGTGTATTCCGGCGTGGCGGCGGCGAAGGCCATTTCCTCTTCGGTATCGGCGCCGCCTTGAACGATGGGCCAACCGTAGTTCTTACCCGCTTCAACGAGATTCAATTCATCGGGACCGGCACCATTCTCGGGGCCATACAGCAAACCGCTGATCGGATCGAACGTGAAATCAAACGTGTTACGCAGACCAATCGCAAAGCTGAGCTTGTCCGCGCCGAACGGATTGTCCGCAGGAATCGAACCATCCTTATTCATGCGAATCATCTTGCCTGCCAGAATCGCAGGATCTTGCGACTCTTCATTTTCAAACGTATTTAGACGTCTGTCTCCGATCGAAACGTACAACTTGCCGTCCGGGCCGAAGACGAGGCTACCGCCTTCGTGACCGGGCAACGGGCTGGTCGAATCGAGGCTGCGAATCAGCGTTTCACTACCGGGCACCAACGCAAGCCCGTCGAGCGTGATCCGAATGACGCGGAACTCGGTTCGCGAAAAGACGTTGTCAACCGGAATATCGTTCGCCGTAAAACCAAGATACACAAAACCGTTGGTTTCAAAGTCGGGATCAAGCACGAGCCCCAACAAGCCCGAATCACCCAGGTTTGCGACCGGCGCATCGAAGACCGGCGCGGCCATCAGCGTGCCCTCGGAGCTAACCGCACGCACGCGCCCCGTGTCTTTCTCGGTGTAAAGCAACGTGCCATCGGGCAGGAACGTCATCGCCACCGGGTACGCAGCGTTGGCCACGAACGTTTCCAACGTCAGTGGCACTTCCGACATGAACGGCCCCGGGTCATCCGGTCGCCCCACCACAAACAAGTTGATAAACGCGGCCGGTTCCGAGCCACAACTCGCCAACATCAGCCCGACCGTAAACACCAGCCAACGCCCGCTGCGCCGCCGAACGGCCGCCATCAACGAGAACTTGGGGGCCAACTTGTCGTGCGATTTCCCAGTCTGAAATGAGCTGCTTGTCATGAGTCTTTGTCTTTGAGGGTCGAAAGGGTCAATCGTATCAAGCGAGTCGCATTGGATGGGTAAACGCGCTGCGTTATTCTTTCGGTGCGACCATCTCTTCAATCACGCGCACGGCAACGGCGCTCGAATCGGAATCCGCCGGGTACAACACCACTGTATAGTTGCGTCCGAGTTCAAAATCGTCGGCGTTCGCCGTCCAATGGGGCACGCCGCCACCGGCAGGTTGAATTGTCAATGCAGTGAAGTCCGCTACACGTACCAAGTCGCTTTGCGCCGGGTAACCGATCGGATCGATCAGCGCGTTAATACCGTTGAACAATTCAACATCACTAACGCCGTGAAATGCGTGCACCACTCGTATTCCGGCCGAATCTTCCTCGACCGCCGATTCGCTCTCTTTAATCAAGATGAAATTCAGCGCGCCCGAAGGTCCGGCGAGAATAACAGAACTAAACGTATCTTCGGGGAACTTCAAAATGCGCTCGGCAATAATCGTCTCGTCTGTCTCGGCCCCGGCCATGACCACGCGCATTTTACGCTCGCCGTCGTTGATCGGCGAAAACGCGCTCAGGTCGCCTAACGACAAATCGCGCCAAAAGGGGAACAGCCGATTCCACACATCGACCTGCCCCAGATCGGGACTCGCATTCATAAAGCGGGCGTTGCCAACTTCGAAACCCGGGAACCCGGGTATCACGAAATAGTCGCCAAGGCTCTGATCGCATCCGCTACCTGCCGCCGCGAGTGCTGCGACCGTGAACATCGCAATCGCGTTGCGATACCGTCGATGGATAGGTGACGTCCGTTTCATCGACGGCTATCGTAGGCCCGTGCCCGCATCCGCTCAAGGCAAACCGCATATTGGTGTGCGCATAAAAAAAGGAGCGCGAAGCTCCTTAATAACACACAGATTTTCTAATCGTCACCGTCGACCTTACAGCGCGCCCGACGACACACCCAGTGCGACGAGCAAGTACTCGATCAACACGACCGGCCAAGCCAACAATCCCAAGAATCCGAAACTCAGCAATACAAACATACAGCACTCCTCTCGTGTGCAACGGGTCTGGCCCGCCGTCAGGGTTTACCGAACCGACCAATGGAGCGCGGCAACGCCTGCTCCCCACGCGGCCAAGATTATACCGGATCGACCGCAGCGCCCCAACGAAATGCCAATCCGATTGCTGCTGCCGCATGCAAAGATCGGACTGCGCTCCCATAATAGCCACGATGCCTCCACCCGACGCCCAACCAACCCGCATGTCACGCGCCGTCTGGCTCGTGTTGCTATTGGTGGGCGCATTCCAAATCTGGGCCGCGTCGCATTACACCGTCTTCGACGACGAAGCCTTTAGCTGCCGGCTATATACATTGCCGCACGGCGAGATGCTGTCGCACCTGCGCGACGGGTCCGACCCCGATCCGCCGTTGTATTACATCATCGAAAATCTCTGGGTGCATGCCGTCGGCGTCGCACCATTAGCGCTTCGGCTACCGTCAATCGCGTTCTTTTTGATCGGCTGCTACTGCTCCGTGCGGTCTGCGGAATCCTGGTGGGGACCGACGGCGCGCGTGCCCGCGTTGCTAGTGACGGCGCTACACCCGGCGCATTTGTTCTTCGGCTTCGCTGCGCGCTGGTATGCGTTGGCGTTTTGTTTGGTGGCGGCGCTGAACTGGATCACGGCGACGGTTTGGCGGTCGCAACGAATAACGACCAACCTAGCAATAGGCTGGGGGCTCGTCGCCGGTGCCGGGATGTTGACGAACTACTTCCTCATCGCCGTCGTCGCGCTGCACGGCATCGTGCTACTGCTTGCAACGCGTCGACAACTGCAATGGACGCGTGCCATCATCGCAGCGGTCGTCGCTATCGTCGTCTTTATCCCGTGGAGCGGACCGTTAGTAAGCACGCTTCAAACATTCCGCGATAGCAGTCCGTCGGGATCGGTTCTTTCAACGTCGGTACGTCTGCTGATGGTCTTGCTCACGGGCAACTTGGCATCGCCGCGTGCCTGGTGGACGTGGATCGTCGCGGGCGCGTTCGGCATGGCGCTTGTTTGGCGAATATTGACGCAGCAACGACTGCAACATCCGGCGGTCTGGTTACCGTTGGTACTGTTGTTCGTCGGGATCGTGACGCGCACATTGATCGACAAATATGTTATGACGATCAGTGGGTTGTGTTGTGTGGCGCTAGCGGGATTGCTCGTAAGAATCACGTCGCGCGTATCGTCCCCCAGCCCCAGAGGGGCAGGGGCACGCGGTTTGATGAACGCGCCGCGCGATACGTCCTCCATCGCCGCAGAGCAACGGGCACCTGACGTCTCGAAAACCGTAAACGAAACGGAATCTCAAACTGATGGCGCAGGCTCGCGACGCGTACTTCAATTAAGCTTGATTGCACTGTGGCTAACCTGCGGCGTGCATCTGGTGACCGAAAGTTACTGGTCTAGCCTGCGCTGGCGCGACCCGATGCAACAGGTCACTAGCGAGTTATTGAATGCGGACGACGCCACACTCGTCACATCGCATCCGTCCGCACGATACTACGCAGCCTTATCGCAAGGCGACGACGCAGACGCGTGGCTACGCTCGTGGCAACTACACGCTCGACCCGATACCAACAACGTGTTACTACCGTCCGCGTTTGTTGAACGTCTCGCACAAGGCGCAGCCCCCAATATGATTTTAACATTGCAAACCAGCGGCTTCGCAAACCTACCCGATTGGGATGCCGCCCTCGATCTCTTACAGCAACACTACATTCGCATCGGCGAAACCACATACCTCGAAGACCCGGACGCGGAATTAAAAGACCGACTCGACCCGACCATTCATCACGCACGCCATCGCATCACGGTTCAACAGTGGCGTCACCGAACGCCGTCGGACTCGCAATAGCCAAATTGCAACGTAACGAATCACGCATCCTTCTTCTTATCATTGACAAGCATCATCGACGGCCAATTCGCTGTCGGAAGAAAGTTTGTACCACACTCCGGGCAGATGCCGGTCGTGTTACCTGCGAGCAAGTAGCGACAACTCGGGCAATGCGTGAGGCGCGTCGACTCGTCAAGCGGAAGCACTTGCACAAGCCGCTCATAAAACGCATGCATATCTGCCTTTGATAGTCTCGGAAATGGGCGCGTATCTGGCCCGAGGAGGCACTTCGGTTGGTCGACCGGCCCAATAGCTATCCAATCGCGCAACTCTCGGTGGAAAAAGATGCGTGAGCCATTTAAATGAATACGCTCACGCTGTGGATCTAGGTTGATCACGCGAGGATCATAGTAGTGCGGATCGAGTAGCAAAGGTGACTTCAGAATCAACTTTGCTTCGCCATCTGAGATTAAGAGTAAGCCGATCGCTGTAAATAACTCACGACGGTTTCGAGCGAATTTCTCGTTTACGAACGGCTCGTACACCACGTTAATGATCGTCGCGCGGCGATCATCATCTGACAACTCCGCTCGCATCTCCCTATAAATTCGCTGCCGGTCTTCGAATAGCATGACACTGAAACCGCAGACCATCACGAGAACGACGGGCGGCAGTGCAAGTAGCATTCCGATCACGACTAAGAGCGGCATATCGATCATGAAACTCAACATATCAACCGCAGTCGAAAGCCGCTCGTAGAATCAGACTATAAATTTCTAATCGGTAATCCCTTTTCTCACAAAGTGTATCAAACGCTGCCGCGTGTTATCGCGGGTCCTCGTCAATATCGCCATCCGGTTTCGGCTCCGAACTAGCCGGCCGCGCAAACACCGTACCGCACTCGGGACAAACGCCCGTCGTGTTGCCCCACAATTCATACTCGCATTGCAAACACCGCGTTATATGTAGCGACGATTGCAGCATGCGCACGATATCCTGCGTCTTATCTTTCGAGCCCAAAATTGTTAGGCCCGTTTCAGATGTAAAGAAGTGCTCGGGTTTTTTGGGCGTGCCGATGGCCAGCCAGTTGAGCGGACCGTTACGCATAAATGACTCCTGACCGCGCCACTCGACGACGTCGCGTTCGGGGTCGAATCGCAACGTCAAATTGCGTTTACCGTTGCCCGTCTGCATCCACGCCGAAAGACCCTGCTCGTCGGCAAACAGAATCCCAGTTAGCTCCCACGGAAGAATCTTCAGCATCGACTTTAATCGCCGCGCCGAAGCATACCGCACATCGCACACCTGCTCGGGCGCTACCTGGGGCGGCAACTGCGCGCGTAAGCTGCGATAGATACGCCGACGGCGACGCAGCATCAGCCATGCCACTAAAAACGCCGGTCCCGCGCCGATGACACCGCCGACCAGAGCACCTATAAGCATGGGTTGGAGAAATGCCATATCAGCCGTAAATCATTGCAAAATAAGTCTGTCACGCAAGCGAAATAAGGTTTCGCTTCACGCCGTCGTCCGCCCTATACGTGCACGCGTGCCAACAGCGCATCCGCTAACAACTCCGCCGTTTGTTTCCCATGCCGGAAAAATAGCGACGGCTCCACCAACTCCAACTCGTTCATCAGCAGCTTGCCATCATTGCCGCGCAGAAAATCGACCCTGCCGTAGAGCAATCCCTGACCGCCGGCGCGAATGGCGTGTTGTGCCGTCGCCATTTCCTCATCCGTCGGCGTCCACGGTTCGTCGTGCGCGCCGTAATCATCTTGCACGCGATAATCCCCCGGCACCGGCACCTTGCGCACTCCGTGCGCCGGTTTGCCGTCAACAAAGATCACACTGTACTCCCCTTCGGTTTCGACCGTCGCCAAGTACGGCTGCATCATCATCGCTTCGCGCGCTGCATACATATCTAAATGCTGCTGCGCTGCCGCAATACCATCCGCCGAATCGTCAAACCGCAACGTCGCACGCGACGACGCGCCCACCACCGGCTTAATAAACCCCCGCGACCAACCGCGCTCGCGCAACAGCGCTGCCACATCCACATGCTCGCCCGGTTCGATCCAAACCGTCTCGATCGTCGGCACGCCGCGCTCGGCCAATGACTTGAGATAACGCTTGTCCGTGTTCCATCGCACCGTCTCGGCGGGGTTGAAGAGTTTCGTGCTGATGGCAACTTTTTTCGCCCACGCCACAAACGCGTCGCGCCGCTCGCTGTAATCCCACGTCGTGCGAATCAAACACGCGTCGAACTTCGACCAATTCACCTGCGGATCGTCCCATGCCGGTTTGACGATATCGACACCGCGCGCCGTCAGCGCCGCTTCCAAAGGTTTATCGTCCACTTCCCAATCGGGAAGGTCGCGGCACGTCACCAGTGCGATACAGGTGCGCGTACCAATCCCTTCGGCAGTGCGAATTTCTTCGTCATTGAAACCCAACTCGTGCATGCCCTTCTCAAACCCACGCAAGCTGCCGCACTCGGGACAGCGCGGAATCGTTAGTCCGGCCAGATCGTAACCGCACTTCTGGCAGCAAACACCGGGTTGTCGCACCTCCGACTTTGTCCAGCGGTGTGCGATAATCCATAGCCACCACGCGAGTAGCAAGAATATTACGATCAGTGCAGATTTCATCTTAAGAACAAGGAAACACAACGCGGCCCGAACGAACCGCGTTTCGATCGTGCTAACTCGATCAGTAATTGAGTTGTTGATCCGCGTACGTCACCAACCACCGCAGCCAAAACACTCATCACTTCGCAGCTGGCCGCTTCTTCTTCCCCGCTGCCTTCTTTTTCGTAACCTTCTTCTTCGCACCCTTCTTCTTACTGACCTTCTTCTTCGTCGCCGCCTTCTTCGATGCCGCTTTTGATTTGCGCTTGGCCGCCGGAATACTCGACTCGTATACTTCAATAAAGCGATCGACCGGCATGTCTTGCAGCGCTTCGGCCAAGACATCCATCGGCACATCGTCGGCACTCTTCACGCGCACGCATGCCTTGCCCATATCGAGCTTCTTACCGCTCGCCTTCCACTGCTTTACAAACTGCTCCTTGTGTTTCGCATCGCAATACGTACAAAACAAATACAAACCGATGTGGCCCTTTTGATTGCCGATACCCGCAAACGGCAAAGGTTGTTTCGGGTCGCAATGGTAACCATCGGGATAGATGCGGTGCGGCACGTAGTAGCCGATCATGCCGTATTGCATACCTTCCTTGATGCCCTTACCGACGTTCGCCTTAAAGACCTTCCGCAACGCCTGCACGCTTTTGCGACGATCTTCTGGAAGCTCTTTCAAATACTCGGTGACCGTCGTGGCTTTGCTGGGCATGATGGTTAGCTCCCGAAAACGTCAGGTGGATGACCCGACCGACGATAACTTGACGACCCGCTTCGATATCTTCTTATCCCCCTCCCTCGAAGGGAGGGGCTAGGGGAGGGTTCCCCCTTCTACTCATTCGTATCCAGTACCGACATAAACGCCGCTTGCGGAATACTCACATTGCCGATGTTCTTCATGCGCTTCTTGCCTTCTTTTTGTTTTTCCAACAGTTTGCGCTTGCGGCTGATGTCACCGCCGTAACACTTCGCCGTCACGTCTTTTCGCAATGCTTTGATCGTTTCGCGCGCGATGATACGGCCACCAATAGCAGCCTGAATCGGCACGTCGAACAAATGTCGTTCGATCTGTTTGCGCAAACGCCCGATGAGTTTGCGCCCGCGAATCTCCGCGCGCGTTCTATGGACGATCACACTCAACGCGTCGACCGGCTCGTTGTTCACCAGAATATTCAACTTCACCAGATCGTCTTCGCGGAAGCCGATGATCTCGTAATCCATCGTGGCGTAACCGCTGGTCGCACTCTTCAGTCGGTCGAAATAATCGTAGATCACTTCGGCCATCGGGAATTCGTACACCAACACCACGCGCTCGGTCGAAAGGTAGTCGGTGCGTTTATACGTACCTCGCCGCTCTTCGCTAAGTTGCATCACGTTACCGATGAACCGACTCGGCACGATGATCTCGGCCTTTACATACGGCTCGCGAATCGCATCGATCTCGCTCATGTCCGGCAGTTCGGCGGGCGATTCAATCAGTCGCGTTTCGCCGCTGCCTTTCATCACGACTTCGAAACCGACTGTCGGCGCTGTTTGCACCACGTCGATATCGCTTTCGCGCTCGAGCCGCTCCTGAATAATCTTCATATGCAAGAGGCCGAGAAAGCCACAGCGGAAACCCACGCCCAATGCCTGGCTCGAGACGGGCGTAAAGTTGAAACTCGAGTCGTTTAGATAAAGTTGCTCCATCGCCTCGCGCAAGTCGGGGCTCGTCGTTCCCGGTCCGGGATAGAAATCGCAAAACACCATCTGTTGCGGCGGTTGATAACCCGGCAGCGGCTTATCGCATGGCTTGCCATCAATCGTGATCGTGTCGCCGATGTTTACGTCGTGAATCGTTTTGATACCCGCGAACAAGTAACCGACCTGCCCAGCTTCCAACGTCTTTTGCGACGTAATGCCGGGGCGAAACACGCCGATATCGCTGGCGACGTATGTACGCCCCTTGGCCATCAGCTTGACCTTGTCGCCCTTGGTCAACACACCGTCGACGATTCTTAGGTGCGACACGACGCCGCGGTGAATGTCATTTTTCGCGTCGTATATCAACGCCTTTAGCGGCTTCTTCGGATCGCCCACGGGCGCGGGGAAGCGCTCGACAATAACCTTTAACAATTCATCAATGCCGACGCCGGTTTTGGCCGAGGTAAATACCGCTTCGTCAGCAGGCAAACCTAAGACCGACTCGAGTTCGAGCGCGATATCTTCCGGCCGCGCCGCGGGCAAATCGATCTTGTTAATGACGGGAATGATTTCGAGCCCGGCGTCGACCGCCTTGTAGGCATTGGCCAACGTTTGCGCTTCGATACCTTGCGCCGCATCGACCAACAGCAACACACCTTCGCACGCGGCCAACGCGCGGCTCACTTCGTAGTGAAAATCGACGTGCCCCGGCGTATCGATCAGGTTCAGTCGATACCCGCCCGCTTCGGGCTTGCCTTCCTCGCCGCCGGCATACTGATAGTCGAGCGTACAACGATTGGCCTTGATCGTGATACCCATCTCGCGTTCGAGATCCATATCGTCGAGGATCTGATTGCGAAACTCGCGCTCGGTAATGGCACCACATGTCAACAACAACCGATCGGCGAGCGTGCTCTTGCCGTGGTCGATATGGGCGATGATCGAGAAGTTACGAATCCGGTCTAAACTGACGTTCATATCGCATCTATCTTAAACGAATTGGGCATAACCGAAACGGGCAGAGCGCAAGGGTGCCACTCATGGGTGCCCCTGCCCTTCCAGGGCTGGGGGACATAGACACGCGGGCCGTGAGTTGACTTAACTGGGAAGGTTATGTTCGAGAATGGTCAGTCCCCCAGCCCCAGAGGGGCGTGGGGCACCCGTAGGTGTTACCGGGCGTCCTGCATCTTCGCGCTTTTGTAGGTGTGTTCTGGCGCGGGGTACTTACCCGACCGAACTTCGGATAAATAGCCGTCCACGGCGTTGCGAATATCCGCCCGCACGTTGCCGTACTGTTTCACGAACCGCGGCAACAAGCCTTCGCTGATACCCAACATATCGTGCAACACCAACACGTGACCGTCGCAATGCGGCCCGGCCCCACAACCGATCACGGGCAGCTCCGTCGCTTCCGCAATCGCCTGCGCCGGTTCCGGCGGTACGGCTTCCAACAAGAGCGCACACGCCCCCGCGTCTTCGAGACGGCGCGCGTCGTCAATCAACCGTTGCGCGCCATCCGCATCGCGCCCTTGCGCGCGATAGCCGCCCAACTGGTGCACCGCCTGCGGTCGCAAACCCAAGTGCGCCATCACAGGGATCGTCGCGGCCGACATGCGTTTGATCGTCTTTGCAATCCGACGATCGCCCTCGATCTTCACACAATCGCAACCCGCATCACGCATGAAGCGCCCGGCATTGCGAATCGCTTCTTCATGGTTCACGTGATACGACATATACGGCATATCGCCGACGAGATAGGCCGAGGGTGCCCCGCGCCGCACGGCTGCCGCAAGCGTGACAAGGAAGTCAACATCGATTTGCAACGTGGAGTTATGCCCGAGAACGACCTGCGCCGCCGAGTCACCGACCAAAATACACTCGACGCCGGCTTCTTCCAGAATCTGCGCGCTCGGGTAGTCGTACGCCGTCAACATCGAGATCGGCGCACCGTCGCGCTTCATCTTTTGCAAGCTGGCTAGGGTAAGTTTGTCGCGCGGGGCCATGTCGATCACCGCCTTGGTGCGTTAAGGGTTCTCGGTTGGTGGCGTAGGCGTCCGTGCCGACGATTGGGCTATTCTAGCAAAGCGACGTCAAGCAGTCCCGAATCTTTGTGTCCAACGGTCCCGGATTTCCAGGCTCCGCAGACTTTTTACCCCCTCGTCCGAAAGCTCTTCATTCCGCTCGTCCAGAAGCTCTTCGTTCCCCTCCCTTGCAGGGAGGGGGTTAGGGGAGGGTTGCGACCACCGGCTTGCCAAAGACTCGAAATTCGTCGCCCAACCTAAATCGCGATCTGCCGGATCAGCTCCTGCTCCAATTCGCCGTCGCGCCCCGTCAGTACCCATTGCTTGCGGCTTCCCGTGCGTCGAAGCGAACCGCCCTCTTCGTCGGGCAAATAGCCCGAAAAGCCGTGCAACACCGACGACGCCGTCGTGATTTGCGTTTCCGGCTGGCTCAGTCGGTACACATCGACGCGCACATCCACCGCCCAGTCGTTCGCGTTTTTCTTCTGGAACTGCACCGTGACCTGCCGCTGCATGGTATGAAGGGATGCTTCGGTAATGCCGTATTGAGTGCCGACGTCGTCGCGCCAAGGCTCCCAAAACTGTGCCGACGTTTCCGGGTCGGTGATGATTTGACCGTTCACGCGATCCTGCACGCGAACGCGAAAACCGTGCTCCCGCAAAACGGCAACGGCATCATCCCACAGCGCATCCGGGGCCGTCTGCTTGGGCAGGTCGCGCACCGTGGGGCCTTCGGGTTCGGCCGGCTGCTGGCAACCAGTGGCTATCAACGCCAACACCACGAAGCAAAAACCGGTCGAATGCGAACGAAGGCGATCCATGCAACTACACCTTTTCTGATGGCGGCGAACGCGACCCTGACGGCGGAAATTCCGTTGCCGCCGATAGTTACATCGTAGGAAAAGTCCGCTTAAGGTCAATTGCGGCGCAAAAACGGCGGTTTGGCCCGCTGACGCCGCTCGCATGCGAATAACCCGCGCAGCAATTCCGTTTACCATGCGACCGCAGGTCTTGGCCGCCCGACGCAAACTGGCCAGCCACCTGCTTGAGAAAATCATCGAACGCCCATCGCTCGGGCGTTGGTCCGACAGGAGTATCCCGTCTTATGATTCGTTACCTCTCCACCCGCATCGCCCTGCTGTTCGTTTTCGCCTTTGTCGCGCCCGCCGCTGCCGCCGACGCGCCCAAGCCGCCCAAGTATGACGAAACCTGGTATCAAGTCATGATTCAGGATCAACACTGCGGCTACATGAAAGGCGTGTTGCGCACCGTCGGCGACGAAGTGCACAGCGACACGACGATTCACATTGAAATCAATCGCGGCGCTCAGGGCGTCGAAATGGACATGACACAATCCACCCGCGAAACCGTTGACGGTCGCCCGCTGTCATTTCGCAATGTGCAAAAGCTCGGGACCGTCGAACAATCGATCGAAGGCACGATCAAAGACGGCAAAGTCACCATCCGCCAGACGCAATTTGGCACCACCAAAGAATCGACGCACGACTTTGACCCTGAGTGTCGCCTCGCCTGGGGCCAGGCGCTCGCGCAAATGAAGCACGGCCTCAAACCCGGCAGCGAAATCAAATTGAAAACCTTCGAACCGAGCATGAGTCTCGACAAGGCCTTGGAATCGACGATCAAGTTCGGTGACGAAGAAACCGTCGACGTTCTCGGTACGCCGCGCAAGCTGCACAAGGTTACCGCCGTATTGAATCTCGGTGCCGCAGGCGGCATGGCGGCGGCGGCGTTGAATCAAACCGAAGTCGAAAGCGTCTCGTGGGTCGACGACGATCACACGCCGATCATCACGACTGTCGATCTCGGCATCATGAAGATGAAAATGTATGCAACGTCGAAAGAGAACGCACTGAAAAAGGGCGCGCCGCCGGAAATGTTCCTCTCGACGATGATCACGGCCGACGTGGCGATCCCATCCGACGCACAGTCCGCAAAGTTCAAGCTAACGCTCAAGCCCGACGCCAAAGGCAAATTCCCTACATTGCCTGAGACCGAGATGCAATCATTCGAGCGCATCGACGAACGCTCAGGCTACGTCACCGTCAAGCGGATCGATTGGGATGCGATTAAACAAGCCAAGGTGTCCGCCGACGACGTTCCGCCCGTCTATATCAACAGCTCCGCCGTTTGCGATAGCGACGACCGCAAGATCGTTCGCCTCGCGAAGGACTATAAAGACAAGGACAAACCCGCCGCCGAGTTGGCGGATCTATTGCGAAAGTTTGCCACGGATTACATCACATCCAAAGGGCTAGACGTCGGCTTTGCCACGGCTTCGGAAGTCGCGCGCGAAAAGCACGGCGACTGTACCGAACACAGCGTGTTCCTCGCGGCAATGGCGCGGGCGATCGACCTGCCGGCGCGCGGCGTGGGCGGATTGGTGGGCGTGCCGCACGGTTTCACCAATTCCAATGCCGCGATGGAACTCGGTTTTCATATGTGGACGCAAGTCTATATCGATGGCAAATGGATCGACATCGACGCGGCCATGCGCCAGACCGACTGCGATGTCACCCACATCGCCATCTGCACCATGCCGCTAGGCAATAGCGGATTTGTGAATGAGATTGGTGCCATCCTGCCGGTGCTGGGGCAGGTGGATGTTGAAGTCGTGGAGGTGGATGGCAAGGCTGCGAATAAAGCAGGGAAATGACCGAAGGCCCCCCCTACTCCAACTCCTTCTCCAAATCGAACGCCGCATGCACTGCGCGTAGCGCGGCGGGGCCTTCTTCTTCGTTGATCAAGCAACTGATCACGATTTCGCTCGTGCTAATATTTTCGATATTGATATTCGCCTGCGAGAGCGCTTCGAACATGCGCGAGGCCACGCCCGTGTGCGTGCGCATGCCGACACCGACAACCGACACCTTCGCCAACCCCGTCTTGATCTCCGTCGTCATGCCGCTCATATCGCGGCGCATCTCTTCCAACACCTGCTGGGCCGGTTCCAAATCCTGCGCTTCGATCGTGAAGCTCAAATCGGCATGATCCGAACCCTTGTGTATCACCTGAATGATGTCGTCCACGATCAACCCACGCTCGGCCACGCGCGCGAAGATGTCGCTCGCAAGCCCCGGTCGGTTGGCCACGTTGATCAATTCCACGCGGGCCAAATCCTTCTTCAGCGCCGCACCGCGCACGATCACTTGTTGTAAATCGGATGATTCCGTCACGATGTCCGTCCCCAGTGCGTCGGCGTAACTGCTGCGCACGTGAATGCGTACGTTGTAATTCTTGCCCAGCTCGACGCTGCGCGAGTGCATCACCTGCGCCCCGAGCGACGCCAACTCGAGCATCTCGTCGTAATAAATGAACGGCAACTTGCGTGCTTCGGGCACCAAGCGCGGGTCGGCCGAATAGATACCATCCACATCGGTGTAAATCTCGCACACCTCGGCGTTGAGTGACGCGGCCAGCGCCACCGCCGTCGTATCCGACCCGCCGCGCCCCAGCGTCGTGATGTTCAACGACTCATCGACGCCCTGAAAACCCGCCACGATCACGATCGCACCTTTGTTCAATAACGACACGATGCGATTGCGTTCGGTGATTTCGCGAATGCGTGCCCGACCGAAGCTCGCGTCGGTGCGCAAACCGATCTGCCCGCCGGTCAAACTCACGGCGTCGTGCCCGGCATGATGAATCGCCATCGCCGTCAGCGCGATCGAGATTTGCTCGCCAGTGCTTAAGAGTTGATCCATCTCGCGCCGACTCGGCCGATCGGTCACCTCATATGCAAGCCGCACCAACTCGTCGGTGGTCTTGTTCATGGCCGAGACCACGACCACCACCTGATGCCCCTCAAGCTTAGCGCGAATGGCACGGCGCGCGGCGCGATGGATCTTGTCCGCATCGGCCAACGACGTTCCGCCAAATTTTTGCACGATCAAAGCCATCGACGACTACCTTCGCCCCACCGGATGATTAATTGCGGTATTCTAATTTCGCTTGTCGCTGTTGCGAACCGTGGCTACGTGTTTGCGGACTCGACGCGTTCTGAATACGTCCCCCTCCCTTGCGGGGAGGGGTTAGGGGAGGGTTGCTATCACCATCAAGCCTGCAACACTCAAGCCGCCTAACGAAGTTTCGGACTAGCCCTTACTTCTTCCAAATCAGCCGTCGCTTGCCGCGCCGTATCACGCCGATGCGCCACGCCGTTTCGCCCAATTCCGCAAGCTGTCGTATCACGCTATCGGCAAAAGTCGGTCGCACCACGAGCACATAGCCGACGCCCATATTAAAGACGTCGTACATCTCTTCGATCTCGACGCCCGCTTGATGGATCACGTCGAAAATCGGCGGCGGCGACCAACTGCGACGACGGATTTCAGCGGCGCACCCCTGCGGCAACACGCGCGGCAAGTTGCCTTCCAAACCGCCGCCCGTGATATGCGCCATCGCCCGCACCACGCGCTTGCGCTTGTAATGCTTGAGCAACTTCAAAATCGGGCGCACGTAAATCCGCGTCGGTCGCAAGACCGCATTCTCCAACGGCTCGCCCAGCGTCGCTTCCGCACGCTTCTTGCTTTTGATCTTCTTCAACGCGGCACGTACCAGGCTATACCCGTTGCTATGAATACCGCTCGACGCAATGCCGATAATCGCATCGCCCGGTTGTACGTCGCGTCCATCCACGATGCGATTGCGATCAACCACGCCCACGCAAAATCCGGCCAAGTCGAAATGCGTCGGCGCATACATCGCCGGCATCTCGGCAGTCTCACCGCCCAACAGAGCGCAGCCCGCCTCTACGCAACCATCCGACACGCCTGAAACAATCTCTGCGATGTGTTCCGGATCGAGATGATGGCACGCGACGTAGTCGAGAAAAAACAGCGGCTCCGCGCCCAGCGTGAGAATGTCGTTCACGCTCATCGCGACCAGATCGACACCCAACTGGCCGATCTTCCCGTGCTCGATACCGATTAGCAGCTTTGAGCCCACGCCATCGGCCCCGGCCACCAATACCGGCTCCTTGAAATGCCGTTGCAGTAGGTTTTCGGCAAAGTCCAGCCGCATCAGCCCGGCAAACGCCCCGTGCTGCGACAGCACGCGCGGGTCGTACGTCCGTCGCAGCGCATGTTTGATCTTCGCCACCATGCGATCGTTGGCAGATACGTCTACGCCGGAGGACCGATATGTCAGGCCTGCTGATTTGCGCTTGGATTTGGTGCGTTTGGCCATTTTTGACGTCGACTACCCGGTTGGATGACAAAAAACGCGATATCTCTAAAGCCGACAGTACCTTAGCGATGCTGGAGGATGCTGTCGACGACCGCGCATTCGGCCAATTGGTCGTATTTCACAGCATTCGGCCTTATCATTTGGGGTAGGTCGTGCTAGGGGAACACTGACCACTGCGAGGCAGAACGTTCGCACCTGCCCGTCAGGCCCCTTTACACGTTGGGTGATCTCAATCGAACTGGGTCGCGCGGTACTCGTACCAGCGTCGGCGTCGCCATTTTCGGACACGCTCCAAAGCGAGCGATATGTGCTGAAGGGTGTCGCCGCGTGGATCGATACCTGTGAAAGGTGTCCGTACCGCTACGAGACCCGCCGATGTTCCGTGGAGCAACTTGGTGAAGCGACACGAAGAAGCCTTGGAAATCCTGTTTATCCTGCGGCGTCGATTGCTCGATCGGCTGGCGGAGGTCGTGGTTTCCAAGCGCGAAACGTTGCTCAACGGACACAACCATTCCGACAATCCGATCTCGTCGCACAGCGACCTGACCGAGATGATCCGCAACTTAAGCGAGATCGATCACGCCATCGCCGGCCTCGCCGATGCGGTCGAAGATTCCGTCCCGCCTGCACCGCCGAAACCGGATGCGGAGAACAACACCGTCACGACGCCGGCGCCCGTCGATCTCGGTGCGACTGCTAACGGCAACCATTTGTTTGCACGATACTTAAAGCTATTAAGCAGCAATCGACCGGAAGAAGCGTCGCGCGAGTTGTCGCGCGTGTTGCACGTGCCGCTGGATCGCGTGAATACTGCCAGCCGATACGTAGCCCGCAGCCTGAAGGCCGACCCGACCGTCGCCGATCGCGTTGCAGACTTGGGCTATCAGATCACCGACCTCGATGAGTCGGAAGCGATGAAGCAACTCATGCGCGTATTCGGCTTCCAAGCCGTCGAAGCCCGCATGGCCGTGCAAGCCCTCCAAAGCGGCGTCGCGGGTAGCGTTCGGTAGCGCCTAACTTCTACCTCTTCGACTCAAAACCAAACCATCGAGTGCATTTGGTGCACCATCCTA
>JAUIHO010000069.1 GCA_030432035.1 Phycisphaerae bacterium | reverse complement strand
CCGCGATACTGTGCAAACGCGTCGTTGTCTTGAACCAACGCCTTCTTCTGCTTTTCGAACGCCGCACGATCGGCTGCCAGCTTCTTAGCCTGCTCGTCGAGTTCCGCCTGACGCGCCTCCAGTGCATCGCGTTCCGCATCGAGTTCTTGTCGATACTGCTGCGTTGCCGCCGAGTCGCGTTCTAACAGCGCCACGCGCTCTTCGTATTCGGCCTTCTCGCGTTCGAACGCCGTACGGTCTTCGTTGAGCGCTTCCCACTCCTGCGCGAGGTGGGTTTCGCCATCTTCCGCTTGCCGTTCGGCTTTGGCGGCAGCTTCGATGCGTTCTTCGAGGCGAGACTCGCGCTGGTTCAGATCGTTTTCGCGTGCCTCAAGCTTCACGCGCAGCGTGGCCAGTTCTTCCGACGCGCCGTCATGCTTGGCCTGCGCCTTATCGATCTCGCTACGCCGGGCGTCGAGCGTTTCTCGGAGCGTGGCCAACTCGCGTTCTTTGGCCTCAGCCTTGATCGACTGTTCTTCGACATCTTGCGCCTTGCGATCGACTTCGACTCGGCGCGCATCCAGTTCGGCAGCAGCTTCTTTATGCGTTTGCTCGCGGCGAACGGTTTCTGCGATGCGGCCCGCCAACTCGGCTTCGCGTTCGTCGAGCTCGCCGGCGCGAGCCTGCAAGTCTTCAGCAATGGGCAACCGTTCTTCGAGGTCTTTGCTGCGTGCTTCGACCGACTGCCGTCGCTCCTCGATTTCGCGGCTGCGTTCTTCGAGTTCCTGCGTGGCTTCGGCCAGTTCCTGTTCGCGTTTTTCCGTCGCGACAATCTGAGCTTCGAGATCGGCCTTGAGCTTTTCCGCCTCGGCCTGTGCCGCTTGCAACCGCTCTTCGCGTGCTGCCAGTTCGAGCGAAGCCTTGCTATTCGTCTGCGCGATGCCGTCGGCTTCTTCGCGATCGCGACGAATCGCCTGCTTGTCCTCGTTCAGCGCCGCTTCGGCTTTTTCGAGACGCGTTTGCCATTCGTGCAATCGCCGCTCGCGGTTTTCCAACGCCGACGCCATCTGCTCCGATTGACCATCGAGCTGACCGATTTCTTCTTCGCGTTCGCTGACCGTGCGTTCGCGCGTGGCGAGCAGCTCGGCCCGTTCGTCCAACGTTTGCTCGCGTTTTTGGATGACCGATTCGCGCTCTTCAAGGCTTTCGCCGCGTGCCTCGAGTTTGCGCGTAAGGTCTTCCTCGCGTTCGGACAGCGCCGCTTCGCGCTCGGCCACTTCGGCGCGCTGCTTGATGATCTCGGCCTCTTCGGCGTCGATTTGCTTTTGCCGTTCGAGGGCCGCCGCCTCGATCTTGTGAACCTTCTCCGCCGTTGCTTTCTTGGCCGCATCTTCGCGCGATTCGAGCAGTTGCTCCCGCGCTTCGACTTCGCGCAGGCGAACGGCCGCTTGCTCGCGCACCTCTTCCATGCGGCGGTCGAGCTCGGCATCCGCCTCGGCCTTCAGTGCTTCGCGGCGACGCTCCAAATCCGCCACCAACCGCGCTTGGGCTTCTTCGTGCTTGCGTTCGAGTTCGGCCTCACGCTCGCGCATGCGCAACGACTGGGCAATCAGATCGGACTGCCGCGCGTCGGATGTTTCTTCGATCTCGCGCAGGCGACGTTCGACTTCGCCTTCGATTTCGGCTTCGCGCTCGGCCAACCGCGCTTGCAGCGATTCGATCTCGTCGCGCTGCGCCGCGATCTCGTTCTCAAACTCTTCGCGCCGTTCGGCCAGCTCGGCTTCGAGCTTTTGGATTCGCGTGCGCTCGTCATCTTCCAACCGCACGCGCCGCTCGGTCAGTTCGGCATCGATTTCATCGAAGTGCGCCTTGGCTTCGCTCTCCAGCGCATCGCGACGATTGTCTAATTCGGCCTGTAGCGCCTCGAGACGTTTGGTACGTTCGGCGTCGAACTCGGCTTCGCGCGCTTGGAGTTCCTGCTGCTTTTCCTTGACGGCCCGCTCGCGATCGTCGAGCTTCTGCTGCAACGAATCCCACCGCTCGGTGATATCCTTATTGAGCTGGGTTTCGCGCTCGCGCAGGGCTTTTTCGCGTTGGTCGAGTTCCTGCCGTCGACGCTCGGCGGAGGCTTCCATCTCGCGCCGCAGCTCCTCGGTGCGGGCGGCGTATTCCGTTTCGAGGGCGAGTTCTTTTTCGCGCAGCGATTCGCTGAGTTCGTCCACATCGGCCACGCGCGCCGCCGTGCGATTCTCCATCTCGCGAATACGCGCCGCCGCCTGCGCTTCAATCTCGCGCAGGCGAACCGATGCCTGCTGCTGAATCTCTTCGTCTAGCTGCGCTTCTCGCTGCGTTACGCGAGCCTCGATCTTTTCAATCTCGGCACGGCGTTCCGCCAGCTCTTCTTCGATTTCGCGCTGCCGGGCCGTTGTAGCCTCTTCGGATTCGGCCTGTAGCCGATCGAGTTCTTCGCGACGTTGTTCTTCCAACTCGCGCATGCGTCGATCGGCGGCCGCATCTAGTTCGGCCTGTTGCCGACGCAGTTCGGCTTCGCGCTGATCCAGTTCCTTCTGTCTTGCCAGCGACGCCGCTTCCAGTTGACGCACGTTGGCGTGGGCTTCACTTTCGATCTCGGCCCGCAGCGCTTCGATGTCTTCGGCTTTGGCCTCTTCGAGTTCCTGCAAGCGCGCTTCGAGCACGGCGCGCGTTTCTTCTTCCAACTGCTCCTTATCGCGCAGCCGTGCGTCTTCCAACTCGAGCAATCGCGTTTCGGTTTGCGATTGCGAATCGGCCGTCAGCTTTTCCAACTTCTCCAGATTGGCGACTTCCAATTCGCGCAGGCGCTTTTGCGCTTCGGCGTCCGCCTTACGCCGTGCCTCGGCGAGGTAGTCATCCTTCTCGTACTCAAACTTGCGGCGCGATTCTTCCAGCGAGACCCGCTGATGCTCGATTTCCTTGCGCAGGTTTTCTTTGGCTTCCAGCAGTTCGGCTTCTTTTTCTTTCAATTCCGAACGCTGCCGGGCCAGCCGCTCGTTATGCGACTTGGTCGATTCGATCAGTTCGTTGGCCTTGGCCTGCAACTTATCGCGATAGGCTTTGAGCTGTTCCCGCTCTTCGGATAACTCCTGTCGCACACGCTCGGCACGTTCGTCCAGCGCCTGTTGCGCCTGCACCACACGGTCGCGCAGTTCGGCCGCTCGCTTATCGAGGTAGCGCGACTGTGCACCGATCGAGCCTTGCATGCGATTCTGGTAGGCCGTGCGTTCGCGAATGCGCTTTAATTCGTCGCGGGCCTGTTCGAGTTCCTGCTTCAGCCCGTCACCCTGCGGCGGCGTACCACCGTTGCCGCCGGATTCGGCGGAGACTGTGTGCGTGTTGGTTGCGGAGTTGGATTGATCCATATTGCCGAATTCTCCGGCGGGCTCCGCCGCCGTTCGCTGGGCATCATCGTTCTGGTGTGCAGCGCCCGAACGCAAAACGTTCGCACGCTCATATTGGCGGGTCGGCTGCGAAGCGGTCTGACCCGGTGCCGCATCCCCAGTTGCGCGCGACCGATCCGATTCGCTACCCGATTCTACCGAAGATTCGCTGGTAAGTCCGCCCGTGTCAGAAATTTCCGCGCTGCCACCCCGCCCTGCCTGATCCAGCAGCGACCAGGCTTCCGACAGGTCGTCGGCGGCCGCGTCGATACGCGACAATGCCTGCTCGTCGGTCGCCGGAATCGGCGGATCGTCGAGCGGCAAGCGATCGGACGGCACGTGCAGTTGATCCCGATCCGCAGATGCGGATTGGGCGGAAGAGCCTCCACGGCGAGTGTCTTGAGGCATGTATTCAGCTCCGATTCACCTGATCCTCACGGGTTCGAGTCCATTCTCCCCGCATCGAGGCGGTGCGAACCGGTGCACACTCCGAGAGGACGAGCAGCCTTAACTGCTAGCATTGTCGCCGGTCGCGCCCGTTGCGTTCGCGCTCGACGTTTGCACCGCTGCGTCTTCGGTATCCTCCTGATCGACGGCGCAGTCGGCGTGTTCAGTCTGGTTCGACTCGGCGTGCGCCATGCGCGTCTGATCGCCGAGTGACAGGATTTCTTCTTCGATGCTATCGAGTGACGATTCGCCTTCGCCGAGGGTCTCTTCCACGAGGCGATACGTCGACAATTCGGCGGCCATCTTCCGCAATGGATCTTCCAGAGTCACGCCCGACCGTTTCGAGAGCGATTTCATCGATTCGCCCCGACCCGACAGCGTATTAAGCCGCTCTTCCAAATCCGCAGAGCGCGCCTGCAAGTCGGCCTCGATATCGCCGAGGCGGATGTTGAGGACCGATTCGAGTTCCGACGCGGTGCGTTGCAATTCGCCCCGCGCCGATTCTTCCAATTCCATGCGGCGGGCACGCAGTTCGGCTTCCTTGGCTTCCAATTCCGCCTGGCGTGCCGCAACTTCCTGCTCGACCTTGAGACGCTTTTCGCGGGCAGCCTTCACCAAACGCGCGGCCTTGCGTCGCAATTCGGTCTGGCGTCGTTGCAGACGCTGTCGTTCCATTTCCAGCTTGTGCAGCAATTCGCGTTCGCGCGTTTCGAGCGTTTCCTGAGCGATGTCGAGCTGTTCCGACTCGGCGATTAACTCCTGATTGAGCCGTTCGCTCTCGGTCAAGCGCGAACGAATCGCCGATTCTTCGTTATCCAACTCGCGCAGACGGGCCAACAGCGGGGCGCGTTCCTTGCGAATGCTTTCGCGCGAGGCCGTGAGGCTTCTGAACCGTTTCTCGAGCGCCGACTCGCGAGCACTGAGCTTTTGTTGCCGACGGGTCAGGCCCGACCGTTGCCGCTCGGTTTCGAACCGCAGCGTCTCCATCATCTGTTCGCCGCGTTCGAGCTCTTTGCGTTCCGACTTGGCGACGGCCACCAACTCAGCGACCTTTTCTTCTAACGAATTCAGCGCCGCTTCGGCCGCTTCGTCGAGCGGCACACTCGATTCGAGTTGGGTTTCCTTGCTGTTGAATTCGGCCATGCTGGCCAATTCGACGTGGCCGCTCAGCAGATTATCAATTCGCTTTTCTTCTTCGAGCAGCTCGATGACTTCGGGGGGTAGGTCGTCACTGGCCACGAGATTCTGGCGCGCGTCGAGCATCAGGCCTTTGTCATCGCGATAGGCACCGCGCTCTTCGTTCGTACCATGAACGTAATTCAGTTTCTTCTCGTGCGCCGCTTGCAACAGGGCCCGAGCTTGTGTTTTCAACTGAGCGCGGCGTTCTTCCAGCGCTTTGCGTTCTTTTTCAAAGTCGGCCCGATACCGTTGAGCACGTTCGTCCAGCGCGCTTTGCGCTGCAGCCACGCGAGACCGCAACTCGTCTTTCTTTTGTTGAATCAAATGATCGGGATCGCGTTTGGACATGTTGCCTTGCGTGGCTTGAGGCTTGTTTGCAGAGGGTGTCGTTGCAGGTTTTGGCTCGCTCGCAGCAGGCTTGCCGTTTTCGGCTTGCGACTTGGGGGGCTTGTCGTGTGCCGACGGCCAGAGGTCTTCAAAGCCGTCGATTTCGCCCTTGGGCAACCGACCGGCCACCAGGCCCTTGAGCCCACCACCCAAGATCGCCTTTTCCGCATTTGATTCGCGCGACATACTCATTAGCACCGGGGTTTTGGGGACATCATTGACCTTCACTTCAAACAACAACTCATACGGTCCAAGCCCCACCGCATCGCCGTCGCGTAACCGTTCCGAATGGACGCGCTGACCGTTCAGCCGCGTAAGGTCGCGACCGGATAGATCGCGCAACACCGGTCCGTCCACCGTCCATGCGATCAGGCAATGGCGGTCGAGAATGCATTCGGCTTCTAACACGACGTCGCAACCGGGATCGCTACCGATGACCAACACCGGATCGATGCTTTTCACGGTTCCGATGACCTGATCGTTTCGCAGGCTGAACATCGGAGCCGAGGCAGACATCGCGCCGTCCGGGCCGCTGACGATCGCCGAAAACTTAAATGGGCCGACGCCGATTTCGTCATCCGCATCCACCCGTGCCCATCGCACGGAACGACCGTTGAGCTTGGTGCCGCCCGGCGCGCCGAGATCGCACAAATAGATCCCTGCGCTCTGCCGAATGATGGCCGTGTGCGCTTCGCCGACGTGGCTCGACGACAAGATCACGTCGCAACCTTCGCCCGAACCCAGCACCGTCAGCGAGCGCGGCAAATCGCGCGGCGGACGGTCGGCATTCCCCTTCAACGGCCTTAGCTGCACCGAATACCTGCGTGGCTCGGTCGCGTTAGATTTTGGTGCTGCACTCACCTGCTTTGACCCTCTAGAGCCGCGTCGGTGCGCGTTTCTAATAAACACGCCCTGCGCGGCGAAGCCTGTCGGCCTGATTGTCTGCATTGGATCGCCGACGTTCCCCAGTGGGACGCGCGACGACCTGCCTCCCGGCGGCAACTCAGTCGGGACGTGCGTTATTCGTTATTCAACGACCACGAACCCCATTTGCCCGTACCAGAAAGCCGATAATATCCGCCGCAGACGCTGCCCCACGGCCACCTGACTTGATATCGGCCAAAACCGCCGTTTTCAGCACTGCAAACGGGGATATCCAAGATCACCACGAAAGATCTGCCGCCGACCGAGGCCACACCGGCCATCTCGAATGCGAAAATCGCGGGCGCATTTTTCGCGCTTGTGACGGGCAGGCGATGGCATCTGTCATTGCGAGTTGTGCGTATTGCAGCGTCGAACCCCGGCCGCATCGCGCCGCAATCGGGTTGAGCAAGCACATTATCGAGTTGGGTGTGGTCCGGCAGAAAATGACGGGATGGCGCAGTGGCTTAACACAACCGCAGCATTTGCCGTGTCGATAATACTGAGTTAGATTATCAGGTTTCTCGGCAAAATATTGTCGAAATTTTCCGACCGTGAATGGTTCGCCGTCGGATTCTGATTGGTTGCAGGCACCGGGTGCGATGGCCCGGCGCGCTCGCGGGATAGACGATCGTCTAAACCATCCGGCGAGAAACCTCTGCCATCGTCGCCATGATCCGCCGTCGGCTGCGACGGTTTCAGGATGATCGGCGTCTTCTTGAAAGTCTTCTTTTTATGACCAAATTGGATGAGCAAACGTTAGAGCTGATTGATGTTTCGGATGAAGAACTCGATCGCGAGTTAGCCGCTGCGCTGGGTGACGACTTTGAAGCGGCGATGGATAAGAACGTCGATTCTTCCGTCGCCGAACTCAAGCCCGAATCGATCCTGAAGGGCAAGATCCTCGGCATCAGCGGTAATGAAGTCGTCGTCGACGTCGGCCTTAAGAGCGAAGGCTACGTCAACCTCGACGAGTGGGACGACAAATCCGAAATCGATCCCGGCGATGAAATCGAAGTGTTGCTCGAAGCACTCGAAACCGATTCGGGCGGCCTCGCCCTTTCCAAGCGCAAGGCCGATCGCATTCGCGGTTGGGAACGCCTGCTCAACGAATGCTCTGAAGGCGATCGCGTATCCGGTAAGGTGATGCGCAAGATCAAGGGTGGCTTGCTCGTCGATATCGGCGTGCCGGTCTTCCTGCCTGCTTCGCAAGTCGATACCCGTCGTCCCGGTGATGTCAGCCACTTCATCGGCAAGACGATCGAAGCCGTCATCCTCAAGATCGATGAGTCGCGTCGCAACATCGTGATTTCGCGCCGCAAGCTCATCGAAACCGAACGCGCCGCCGCCAAGGAAAAGCTCATGAAAGAGCTGGAGGTCGGCCAGATTCGCGAAGGTACCGTCAAGAACATCGCCGACTTCGGCGCGTTTATCGATCTCGGCGGCATCGACGGTCTGTTGCACATTACCGACATGAGTTGGGATCGCATCGGCCACCCGAGCGAGATGGTGAAGATCGACGACAAGATCAACGTCAAAGTGCTCAGCTTTGACATGGACAAAGAAAAGATCGCGCTCGGCCTCAAGCAAACCACCGAAAACCCGTGGGAACAGGTCGAAAGCAAGTACCCTGTCCAAAGCAAGATCAAGGGCGAAGTCGTCAACATCACGCCCTACGGTGCCTTCATCAAACTCGAAAGCGGCATCGAAGGTCTTGTCCACATCTCCGAAATGTCGTGGACGCGACGCATCAATCACCCATCCGAAATGCTCAACCTGGGTGATGAGATCGAAGTCGTCGTGCTCGAAATCGATAAGGACAAGCAGGAAATCTCGCTTGGTATCAAGCAGACCGAAACCAACCCGTGGACGCTGGTTGCCGAGAAGTATCCGCCGAACACCGTCGTCACTGGTACGGTTCGCAATTTGACGAACTACGGTGCCTTTATCGAAATCGAACAAGGCATCGACGGCCTGTTGCACGTCTCCGACATGAGCTGGACCAAGAAGATCAGCCATCCTTCCGAACTCATCAAGAAGGGTGACGAAGTGAAGTGCGTGGTCCTCAGCGTCGATCAGGAAAAGTCGCGCATCGCGCTCGGCCTCAAGCAACTCACGGAAGACCCGTGGTTGCATGCCGTTCCGGAACGCTACATCCCCGGCATGATCGTGCAGGGCAAGGTCACCAAGATCACCAACTTCGGCGTGTTCGTCGAACTGGAAGAAGATCTCGAAGGCCTGCTGCACGTTTCCGAATTGTCGGACGACCATGTGGACGATCCGCACCACGCCGTCGAAATCGGTCAGGATATCGAAGTGAAAATCCTTCGCGTCGATACCCAAGATCGCAAGATCGGTCTCTCCAAGAAGCGCGCCGATTGGGCGTCGGGCGACGAAGGTGGCGAAGGCGGCAGCAAGCCGTCCGGCCAACCGAAGGCACGCCGCGGCGGTCTGCACGGTGCCGGTGAAGAAACCACCGACATGATTTCGGCGACCGTTCTGTTGAACAATCAGGAAGGTGGCGACAGTGCCGCCGCTGCCGAAGCGTCGAGCGACGACGAAAAGAAAGGCGACGCAGACGAAGCCGCCGGCTCGGAAGGCGACGACTAAATAAGTTTCGGGTGCCCGTCGCTTGCGTGCATCGGGTTCCTCTGATCTGGGTGCCCCTGCCCCTCCGGGGCTGGGGGACATCGTCCCCCCGAAGCACAAACAACCAAATCGCATTCACGCGGCATCGACGCCTTTACCGGCCAATCGATGCCGCTTTTTTTATTCGTATGGATGCTTGGCAACGCGATACATTGGCGTTGCTAAGCATACGGAACAGTTAGCCGTTCTGGTCGTGGCGGGTTAGCCCCCGGCCATTGGCCGGGGGCTAAGTGTGTGTGGCAATCATATAAGGCGATGTTGACGAGGGTGCTGAATCCGAAGATTCAGAATCGCTACGCGTAGGATTGTTACGGGTAGGACCGTCGGGTGCCCCTGCCCCTCTGGGGCTGGGGGACTCACCGCGCGACAATCCCCGATTCAAAAACCCTACCGCCAATCGAAATCACCGCTGCAACTCCTCACACCTTGCACAACCGTTACGCTGGGCAAGCGTCAAATCGCCGATGCAATACGCAAACCCGATATCGTGTATCCGAACGCAATCGAAAACGCTGGAGCGAGCATCGGCCAGCCGCTAAAATCCACCTGCTGTCTTTTGGGGGGCCGAAGGACAAACCGACTGCAGCCGTGGTGCGTAACGAGTCCGGGAATCTACGCGACGACAGCGGCCGTTTTTGCGCGGCGATGCGTCTTCAGATTCGAAGGCAAATCGCCCGCCGTGAATTGCCGATGACAAGATGATTCGCGTGCCAACCGGGTGTCGGCCTGACCGTCGGCTACCCCAAACAAGGAGTGTTGTCATAGCCGTCGAACCCGGATTACAGCACTATCTCAAGCAGATCAACGAATGCGATTTGCTTACGGCCCAACAGGAAAAAGACCTGGCCCGGGCCATCCATCGCGGCAGCGCCGCGTCCAATCGCTTTGCGCGCGGTGAAATCACGCTCCCTGAGAAGGAAGATCTCGAACGCGAAGGCAACGAAGCGCGCGAGTTGATGATTCGCTCGAACCTGCGCCTCGTCGTCAGCATCGCCAAAGCCTACTCCAAGCGCGGCATGCCGCTGTCCGACCTCATCGAAGAAGGCAATCTCGGTTTGTTGCGCGCCGTCGAGGGCTTCGACCCCGATATGGGCTCGCGCTTCAGCACGTACTCCAGTTGGTGGATCAAGCAGTCCATCAAACGCGCGCTGATCAACACCGTGCAGCCCGTGCACATCCCCGCGTACATGGTCGAAATGATCGGTCGCTGGAAGCAGGTGCATCGCAAGCTCGAAGAAGAACTCGGCCGCACGCCGTCGATTCAGGAAGTCGCCAAGAAGATGGAGCTTCCCGAAAAGAAGGTGCGCATCATCAAGCTGGCCGTGCGCGCGTTCAGCGCCCCCACGCAGACCGAATCGCCCGACGGCTCCATGTCGCTCTCCGACATTTTGCCCGACGATCGTTCGCAGTCTCCGGAAGAAGCCGTCTTCAGTCAGGCCGAAGCCGAAATGATCGAGAAACTGCTCGACGCACTCGACGAACGCGAAAGCACCATCCTGCGGCTGCGTTACGGCCTGACCGACGAAGAACCGCTCACGCTTAAACAAATCGGCGATCGCATCGGCCTCACGCGCGAACGCGTGCGACAATTAGAAGGCGAAGCACTGCGCAAGTTAGAACGCATTCTGTCGCCGGATTAGGCGTCGGACGGCGTATCCGCTCCAAGTCTTTACAAGCCCAATTCTTATTAAGAGCATCAACGCCGCGTTGAGAGGCGAATGATCTATTTAGGCAAGATCGACGCCTTTTCAATGTTTTTATTCGTAGGAGCTCAGATCAATTAGAAAAAGCAAGCCGCGCGAACGCGACTTGCTTTCTTTCACTATCTATTCGCTTCGACACGATTGATTTATTCTTGTGGCACTACACCGATCTGCAATACGGCGTGAGCCAAGCAGCTCATTCCGACTAACTCACGCATTAACGCCAAGCCATCACCGGCTCGCCGTCCAATTCGCAATGAAGTTGTTTGTATCGCCTTCAAAGTACGAACCCATGACTGCACCGTTCTGCGCAATCTGCCCCGCATAGATGCCCGTGTTAAAGCCGAGCCTCGCTTGCGCGTCGTCGGTGATCGCGACGTTACCCGCCGCGTCGACCTGCCCCGTCAACGTGAAGTTGCCCGTGTTCGGCCACGTGCTCGTGCCGGTGACCGTACCATCCTGGTTGACGGTATAGGTAAAGGAGTGTGCCGCCGTCGCAGGCTGCGTGATATTGCCGGCATAGTTGCCCGCGAACTGTGCCACGCCGCCGCCCTGATTGGGTTGACCACCCTGACCGGTGAACTCGGGCGGCAATTCGAAACCTTGAATCGATTGGTTGTTAAACAGCGTGACCATTTCCTCGATGTAGCGCACGTGCACGCCGAAGTTGCTACCCGCCGACGGGATGTTGGCTTCGGTAATCGTGCCGTTGGGCCCTGCTTGCAAGACCTTTTGCGTGATGCCCGAATTGTGTACGCCGACAACTTCACCGCAGCGCACGAGCGGCGAACCACTCGTGCCCGGCGTTGTTGGAATCTGATGTTGGATCACGTCGATATTCGTTGCGTCGACGGCCTGCGTGTCGTCGTGTGCCCGTAGCGCCGTAATCGGCCCGCTGAGCGAAGTGGCCTGCGGAACCGTCACGCCGGGAATGATCGGGATGACGTCGTTTACTTCACCGGGAAAGCCGGTCAGCAACAGCCGATCGCCCGTCGCCAAATCGCTGACTTCGAACTCGCTCGCCAACGGCAACCAAGCGGGTAACGCTTCCTGCGTCGTGAAGAGACCGACGTCGGGAGAGTTGCCGGGGTTGCCCGTGTAATCGGGATGCGTGAGCGCACGCAGCAGCGTGATGACTTCGCCGGTGCCGGATTGCACGGCGAACACGTGTTCCATTGGGGCGACGGTGTTCGTTTTGAAGTGGTCGGTGACGTGGGCGTTGGTGGCCATCAATCGCTCGCCAATGGCGAACGCCGTGCCGAGTTCAATATAGACGAGGTCTTCGGGATTGGGGCCGATGATGAGTTTGTCTGCCATGGCGTAATCCTACACCTGCTTGCCGGCCTCGGCCATCAGCCGGTCGATATGGCGGGGATCTCTTCGGGGTTGGGGCCGACGCGAAACTCCATCACGACGGCATAGGCGGACTCGTTCATCGTGGCGAACGAATCCTGATCGCTGGGGCAAAGCAGCGCGTTGGGTACCTGTGTGTTACAGGCGGCGAGGCCACTACCGAAGCTAATTAAACCAATGCAAAGAACGACGATGGTCAACGACCATTTATGACGGCGCACAGCGCCACGCGAACGAAACATGCAAACACTCCTTCTGTGATGATGGCGGTAACACCCATGCCTGCGCCCGACCCCGCCGAGCGCAATGGGTGTTTCAGAAGGAAGTACCGATGAAGCGGCCGAGTCTGCCACGGAATTTGGAATAATTTTCGGAGCGGCCTTTTGGAGCATTCAGTGCGGATTTAGGCAGATGGGTGACCCTGTTTTAGGTCGTAGAGGGCCTTGGTCGCCGCGATGCATTCGACATTTCAATGCTTGCGACGTCGTAGTACGCCAACCAAATTAAAAGATGTGGGGGCGTCTACTCCCTCTCCCTCGCAGGGAGAGGGCCGGGGTAAGGGTTGCAGCCGGATCGCATAGTTTCGGAGCCAACACAATTAATGTGGATGAAGTAGCAGGTCGGGTCATCGACCCGACAATTCCAAAAGGGCATTGGTACGACGAGCAATGTTGATCGAATCGGGGACACGCCTTGAGTGATGTGATTGGATCACCGCGCCTGATCGTGTCGGGTCGATGACCCGACTTACGCAATCAATACTCCGAATCGTTAATCTCTCCGACAATCGCACCACCGTCGGTGACCGTCCAGCAATCTTGCGATTTCGACCGATGAATCACGTATGAATGTCGATTTAACGCCCCGCCCGAGCGAAGGTGGGTTGAGTACAACGCACCCTACGGCCAGAAATTCATTGATGGCCAACCATGCCTCAAAAGCCGACGGCATCGCCTCGACAGAGCACGTGGCGGCGAATTCCATGAGCCATCACCACGAAACCCCATTCCGGATTTCGGCGGGCTTCATCCTTGGCATGCTGGCCATCGCCAGCATCGCCGGCGCGCTCCGAACGATCGGCACCAACGCTCCGCTCGACAGCAACGATCACGTGCGACTTGCGTACGACTGCACGTTTAACTGGGGCTGGTACTGGTGCTTCCAAATCAACTACGGCCCGCTCCACCCGGCGCTCACCAAGCTGACCGCAGTCATCGTGACGGCACTCAACCTGCCGATGACCGAAACGCTCTGGCGGCTGCCATTGATCCTTGCCGGTTCGGCCTTGCCCGTCGTGACGTTCTTTTTGGTGCGAAGATTGGTTGCAACAAGCGCTCTAATCAAAAACGCCCAAGAATTTCGGGAATCGCCAGCCGCGTCGCCTTCTGCCCCCTCTACGTTGCAGGGAGAGGGTTGGGGTGAGGGTTGCAACCATCAGCGACCCAATGCTCGCGCACTTGAACAAAGTCAACCACCGAAGGTATCGCAGCACATCGAGATCGCGCGATCAACTGTCATACACGTCGCACCGTGGGCTGCAGCAGTTTGGGTTGCCGTCTTACCGCCCTTCGTTGCCGACGCACGGTATCCCTGGGGCTACGAATCACTCGGCGTGTTCTGTGCCGTGCTGTCGCTGCTTATGTTGGCTCGCTATTTAGACACACCGACGGGTTTTCGCGCGTGGGCCGCCGGCATTTCGTTTGCGCTCTATCTTTGGTCGCACTTGTTCGTTTACGCGTTGCCGATCGTCTGGTTCCTATGGATCGGCGCGACGGCGAATTGGAACAAACGGGCATCCTTCCAACTCGCTCGTCGTATCGGCTTGTGGTTACCGCCCATTGGTGCGCTCGCAATCACCGTCGGCATGCACTTGCGCTTCGGTGGCGGCCCGCTAGGGCGATTCGCATATAAGGCGGAAATCACCGACACGGCGTTTCGCGGATGGCACGCCCCACTCGAACTTTTTCAAGCTTGGCTCGGCCATTTCGGATGGATCATGGTCGGGTTCATCGCCATCGGGTTTATCGTCGCGGCTAGGTCTGCATTCGCCGCTCGATCGCGCGCGATGGCGCTGTGGTGGTGGCCGCTGTTGTTTGCGATTCCGTACTTTGCATTGATGTGTTTCCAACCGCCGCCCGGTCGCATCAGCCCTTACTTGTCGCAAGCGTCTCTCGCATTGGTACTGCTTACAGCAGTCGTGTTGCTGCCGCGCCTCATCTTGCACGGTGGCAAGAAACTCAGCCTTGCCTGCATCGGTTTAACCACGCTCAGCCTGCTAATCGGCACCATCGATAGCAACCTCGGCGACAACCGTTTCGCTGCGGCCACTGGCGTCGATGCAACATGGGGAGCTGCACGCCCCAACCGCGGCTATCGCACGATGGGCTGGTACGTGCAAAAGTTCGTTCCCGAAGACGCCGTTGTTTTCACGTTTCACGATTTCGGTGGATTGGAATTGCTGCCCGCAACTTATTACTGCGGTAGGCGCTGTTTGGCCTTTTGCGATATGACGCCTCAGCAGAGCCAGGCGTTATTTGAATCGTATAAGGATGATGTCACCGTCATCGTCGTCGAGAATCGACTTGGCGTGGTGCCAACATTTGGCCCCGACTTTGAAAAGGTCGCCGCGATCAATGAGGACGATCATCGGTTAATCGATATCTACGCCCGCATATCCGCAGGCCTTCCGAAGATGGGATTACCAGTAAACGAATACGACGCACGGTATCTACGCGAATTCGCTACGCGCAAGCCGGGCACGCCGCCGACTGTCGCGAAGGGATTACCGTCGTATCGAGACGTTACCGCACGGGCCGAAGCGATCTATCAGATGCGCGACAATGAAATGATTGCCTCCCATCCAGAATCGACCGATTAGGATTGGCTTGAAGCAGATTCGCGCTTCTGCACGGCTCGCCGCTTGCGCGCGTGAAACTCCGGCGCTTCGGTAAAGCAAGTCCCCAAAATCCCGAGCGACTTCACAAACGCCTTGAATCCCGTGCGTTTCAGCTCCGCCGGGTCGTCCCCTACTGTCGTAAAGCCGCGTTCGTCGGGTGTGAGCTTCTCCCAATTGCGGAACAGCCGGCCCCACTGGCCGTCGAGCACCTGCTTCATCATCTTCTTGGCCTTCATCGGGTACCAAAAGCTATCGTGGTAGATGACACTGGCCATGTATGCCCACGGCGCGAGCACTGTCTTGAGAGACCATTCGATGGGTTTCTTGAGCGGCCCCCAGTAAATCTTGTGCTGCATGCGCGACGCGAACGTCATCTTCTTAAACGGGCCGACGAAGTTCCAATTCTCCTCGGCGGCATCCACATCGCCGACGATCTCGATCTCTTTCGGATCGCCACAGCCGAGGCCCTTCTCATGTGCAAGACGAATAAACTTGATGCTCAGCGGGTCCATTCCCATCAGCTTCGCCGCGACCGCGTCGATGGCGACTTGATCGTTGCTCGCCAGAATCACGTTCTTTTCGTGCGGAATCATGCAGCGCGGCCCGGGGCCGTCTCCGGCGAATGTGCCGTCCATCACCGCAAACACGCCGCGATGAATCTTCTTTTGAATCATCAACAAATCGACCAGCGTTTCGTGAATCACCGGATGCGTCCAGTGCCGGTGCTCGTTCAACAATCCACCAAACGCATTCTTCATTGCGCCGGTCGTCGTCGTGAAGATGTGCGTCTTCACCGTCGGCAAGTGAATAATGTTCTCGCCGATGAAGCGTTTGGGAATAAAGAACCCGTCGGGATAGACCTCATTTAGACAAAGGAATTCCTTCGTCAGATCGCCAACGGCATCGCTGATATGAATCCACTCTTCGCCCTCGTATAGGTGCACGTTGCGCAGCCCGTGGGCGTCGGTCACATTTACTTGTTTGTTCTCGCGCTCGCCGAGATGCGCATCGATCACGACCGTGCGGTTGTGGCAACCATGAATTAGGTCGGGGTCGTAACCGTCCTTCTTCATCGCCCGGATGACACCCTCAAGCTGCCAGGGCGTCGTGCTGCTGCCGGGGAAAAAGAAGTGCCAACTGATATTGATCTTCAGCGCGGTATCGGCGTCTTTCGCGACCGTCCCTTGATAGTCCGCCAGATTGAGGAGCTTGTGATAGTCCTCAAGGATGGTTCGCGGGCTGGTACGTAGGATCGCAACTTTGCTTGCATTATCGGAAGCCATTCGATCGGTGTCTCCTTGGATTTCACTATGTCATCCTAGCTGCCGACGGGTTGCCCGCAAGTAATCGCGCTGGACGCCACTATTTGCGGACTTCACCACAGATTCAACCCGGGCCGAAATCGACATGGCAGGTCGTATCACCGATCAATAAATAGGTTATTCAACTCTGAACGATCGGGCGGGGAAATGTCGAAAACCAAAACTCAAATTCAGCATCAAGGCGAGCGCGGCGCCAGCTTCGTCAACACGGTGCTCGATGCCCACTCCGCCCATATCGCCATTGTCGACCATGGCGGACAAATCGTCACGGTCAATCAAAGTTGGCTCCGGTTCGCTGAAGCGAATGACGGTATCGACTCTGCGAGCTTGCTACCGGGTGGAAACTATTTAGCCGTCTGCGATGCCGCCGTCGGCGACTGCGCAGCGGGAGCCCCGGAGATCGCCAAAGCATTGCGTAGCATTCTTGCGGGTGAACAACACGAATACGAACGAAAGTACGCCTGCCACTCGCCAACTGAACTTCGATGGTTCAGCATCACTATCCGCGGGTTTGAATACGAAGGCGCACGCCACGCAGTAATTAACCATGTCGACTGCACCGACGATCATTTGGATCGAGATCATTTTAGAAAACTCTCTTTGGTTGCACGCGCCACGAGCAATGCCGTCATCATCACCGATGCAAGCGAACGCATCGAATGGGTCAACGAAGGCTTTACCCGCATCACAGGCTATGAGGCCGTCGATGTTCTCGGAAAGCGGCCCGCAGACGTGCTACAAGGCCCCGCGACCAGCATCGACGCAAAACGTGCTATCAAAAAAGCCATTGACTGCGGCGAACCGATCAAGACGGAAATCTTAAACTACACCAAGGACGGTGACCCGTACTGGTTGGAGATGGACGTTCAGCCGATTCGCGATGAGAACGGCGAAATCACTAACTTTATTGCGATTCAAAGCGACATTACTGAACGCGTAGAGACCGACAAGAAGCTCCGGGCCGCTCAGGCAGAGGCGGAAACCGCCGCCAAGACCAAGAGCGAATTCCTGGCCAACATGAGCCACGAACTGCGCACGCCGCTAACGGCCATCCTTGGCTTCACCGATATTCTCGCCGAATCGGCGGCGAATAACGATAAAAGCGAAATACTGTCGACCATTCGCCGCAACGGTCGGCACCTGCTCGAACTGATCAACCAGATACTCGACATATCAAAACTTGAATCGGGTGCCTTTGTCATCGAATCCGTCCCCACCAATCCACGTCAGATTGTGAAGGATGTCGTCGAGACGTTGCGCATGCCCGCCGAATCAAAAAATGTTGGCGTATCCGCGAATTGTGACGATGCCATACCGGAACGGATCGTGTCCGACCCGTTACGATTGAAGCAAATTGTCATGAATCTCGTCGGCAACGCGATCAAGTTCACCGAATGTGGAGAAGTGCGCGTCGATGCAACCGTGCTCGACGACGCGTTGCACATCAATGTGATCGACACCGGTATCGGCATGAATCGAGATGCTGCCGTCAATATGTTTAAGCCATTTTCGCAGGCAGACGCGTCGGTCACGCGACGCTTCGGTGGTACCGGGCTAGGCCTGAGCATTAGTCAAAAGCTGGCGGAACAGATGGGCGGTGAATTGTCGCTGGTCTCATCCGAGTTGGGCAAGGGAACGCACCTGCGTGTCAAGCTCCCCTGCATTTCGGTTGACGCTGACGAAGCGATTGACCATCAACGCTACCTCAAGTGCTCGAAACCGTCTGACCGTTTCGATTCTAGTTTCGACATGCCTCTAAAAGGTATGAAGATTCTGCTCGTCGAAGATGGCCCGGACAATCGACGCCTCGTTGCTCACATCCTGTCAAAACGCGGTGCCAACGTTCATACAGCCGTCAACGGACTGGAATGTGTCAACAAAATATATCCTGACGGCGGTGTTGGGCTGACCCCGCACCTAATCCTCATGGATATGCAGATGCCGGTCCTCGATGGCTATCAGGCCACTCGAGAACTTCGTAACAAGGGGTGCACGCTCCCGATTGTCGCACTCACCGCGCATGCTAGGCCTGGCGATCGCGATAAGTGTTTGGAGGCAGGTTGCGACGAGTTTGAGACCAAACCGATCAACCGCGATCGATTGATCGAATGCATCGTCAACCTTGTAAGACGTGTGCCTGCATCGGTGAGCTAGCGCGACCGAGTCGTTAATTCGAAATCTGCGTTGTCAAGCGTCACACCCGTTTCGTAGTCAACAAACCAATACAACGCATCCAGCGTGGTCGCGTCGTCGCGATAGCGTTCGCTGGTCAGCCATACGCGCACGCCCGCCACCAATAGCGAATCGCGATGTAGGAACAAGTCCATGAGCTTGGCTTCGAACGGATCCGAACTGGGAAAGTGCAGCTTTATTTGATAGCAATCCGAATCGCGTAGCCCCACGCGACCAGCCCCCACTAACTGGATAAACATCTCCGACGGCGGCTTAACGGCTTCGATCCGATCTAAGAGCTTGCCCAACACTTCGCGCGGTCCGAAATCGGTGATCGGCAGCTTCGCCTGTTTGAACACGACAGCCAACTCGGGATTGAGGGCCGTCACCGACCCCGGGCCGCCGAACAGCCCCTTGCGATTCAACAACAACACCTTGCCGTCGTTTTCATTAGCGACGTAGGCACATGCCGACAACGGCGTGTCGTCGGTGATCCATTCGAAATACACGCTGTGCGGCTCGGCGCGATAGCGCGCGGCGATCTCCTCCATCGGTTGTAACCGCTGCAACAACCCGAGGCGCTCCTGTCGGAAGAATGTGAGTCGTGCGGTTTGAACCTGTTGAGCCGCGGCTTGCGCGTCGTTGAGCAGCGAAACCGGATCGCGCGCATAATTTAGAAGTCTCTCGCGTCCCTTATCATCAGACCGCGAGTCCCGATTATTCAACTCCGTAGCAGTTAAATTGGTTGACGTCGTGTCCTCAATAATGGCGACGGCATCTGCACGACAGCCCGAGAAAACGCTTACCGCCAATCCAAGAAGTAACCCAAACTTAAACATGACACGACCAATTGCTGGATTTAGTCGACCGATTGAACCAGCGGTCGCTCATCAGACCGCCTAACGCAAACCAAGTTACTGAGGCCACGAAAAAGAACATAATGATCGGTCACCGCGACTGAGGCATACATGCCTTCACCAAGATCAAACTCGCCAATCGTGTTCATGTCCCGATCTGCCGTGAGCCGAGTCGTTAAGCCGTCCAAGTTGCTCAGATACAGTTCGTTACCGATGATCGTTGCAGAAGCATAATAACGACCGGGTAGCCGCAAGCGAGAAAATACTTCACCGGTTTTTAGGTCTCTGCAGGTCGCAATTCCACTCTTTGAAACGGTAAAGAGTAGGCCATTAAAAATTACTGGCGAGCATACGACAGGAACCTGTTTGGTTGTCTGCCAAAGTTGCTCAGGCTCACTACCTCCGTCAGTGTTTAACCGCACGGCAGTGAGATGAATCGGATGGTTACATTCCCCCGAAAAGACAATGATGCCCTCCGATTCCACAGGCGAAGTTACAACCTGCTCGGCATTGGTAGGTATGCACCAGATTTCGCGCCCGCTCGTAATCTCGTAGCAACATAGCTGCCGGTAGCTGTCGTGAATCAGATAAGCTTGATCGTTCTGCTCTACGACGATCGGCGTCGAATAGGCGTCCATTCGCTGTCGACGACCGCGCCCATTCAGTTTCCGATCAGACATCCACTTTCTCGTCCCCGATTCCTTGTCTAGGGCAACCGTGAACGACCGTGAATCGGTATCGTGTGTCAAAATCAGCAAGTCATTCCAAATCACCGGTGAACTGGCAGCTTTGTAAAGGATATCTGGAACACCATCCTCATTCCGCCATTGAATTTTGCCTTCAAAGTCGAGGCAATACGTTCCCGCTGTGCCAAAACATGCAAAAACATTTTTACCATCGGTTACAGGGGTAGCCGACGCTGCTGATGTCAATCGCGTCGCGCCCAACAACGGCCCTGTCGCACACTCGGTGCGCCAGAGGATCGCCCCTGAATCGAGATCGAGACACATCACGAATCGAATGGTCTGATCGGTGGGTCGAACGTACCAATGGGCAAGAGAACCAGCAGCAACGGCAGTAACAAAGAACACCGCTAGGCGAAGTACAACGAATCTCGCTCGCATTTTCGATTTGTGCGTCGGCGTGTCAGTCTCGGCACCCCGCCGGGTTCGCCGCGACCGCACACAAACATCCGCCAAGATCCATGCGGCCACACCAAAACCAAGACCCACGGTCGCAACTGTCGTTAAGTGCGTCGCTCTGGCCGCACTTCCCACCCCGTCGACAGCAGTTGAAACAAAAACGCGATTGCCAAAGACAATAGGTGAGGAATGCCCGATTCCGGTAATTGGCGTCTTCCAAATGATGCCAGGTTGCGTCTCCGAAGATGTGCTCGGAGATGCAACACCAGAGCCATCACCCCGCCAACCGGGCCAATGACCAACACTGACTTGCAAATTTGAAACGAAAGCGAACCCGACCGCCGCGATACACAAAACAAACTTCAAGCGACCGTGACGTGATTCGCCACCACCTGCCATTACCGACTCTTCCGCTTGCGCTGCTTGCGCTTGTCCCGCTTGTTGGCCTTAAACTTTGGTCGAGACGTCTTGCCCTTCGCCAATTTGGGCATGCCACCCATCATGCCGGCCTGCGCCATTTGCGGCGCCATTTTCATACGATCCATCACGCTCATGCCGGCCATGGCCTTCATCATGTCGCGCGCCTGCAGGAACTGCTTACACAGGCCGCTGACTTCATCGGTCGCCGTGCCACTACCGCGCGCGATTCGACGACGACGCGATGCGTCGATCATTTTCGGGTCCGCTTTTTCTTTGGCCGTCATCGAATGCACGATTGCCTTCATGCGGCGAATTTCGCTCTCGTCGATGTTCATATCCGCGTCGCGCATCATCTTGCCGACGCCGGGAATCATCTTGAGCATGTCCTTCATCGAGCGACCGCCCATCATCTTGTCCATCTGCCCGATGAAGTCGTCGAGCGATAGCTGCCCCTTGGCCATCTTCTTTTCGAGCGTGGCCGCTTCTTCCGCTGTGACCTGCTGTTGGGCCTGTTCGACCAGCGAAACGACATCGCCCATGCCGAGGATGCGCCCGGCCATGCGGTCCGGATGAAACTCTTCCAGACGATCGAGTTTTTCACCAACACCGATGAACTTGATCGGCTTCTTGACGATGTTCTTGACCGACAGGATCGCACCACCGCGCGTATCCGAGTCGAACTTCGTCATGATCACGCCGTCGAGCTCGAGGCGTTCGTTAAAGTGCTTGGCCGTGTTGACCGCATCCTGACCGGTCATCGCGTCGAGCACGAGGTAGATCTGGTGCGGCGTGGTGGCACCGGCAATCTGGGCCACTTCCTTCATCAACTCTTCGTCGATCGACAAGCGCCCGGCGGTATCGAGAATCACCACGTCGAGCAGTTGCTTCTTCGCAGCCGTCACACCGTTGCGGCAGACCTTTACCGGGTTCTGATGATCGCGCTCGGCATGCTTTTCCGAGGAATCTATCTGTTGACGTTCCCTGAATTATCGGATGATGTGTTTCGTTACCTGTGGGATGGAATGCTATCGAACCAAGGTGTTTCTCCTTACGCGATTGTTCCGAGTGAGTGGCAAGAGGCGGGTCTGAGCAAATCGTTCGGACAGATGTTGCACCAGCTCAATTCACCAGAGTATTATTCGGTCTATCCGCCTGTGTTGCAGGGCATCTTTGCTTCAAGTGTGTGGTTGGGGAATGGCGAGAGCCTATCGTCCATCATTGCACTGAGGATGTTCGTGCTGCTCGCAGAATTCGGTTCCATGCTGTTTATCTGGAAGTTGCTGCAAGCGTGGAAGATGAATACGCGTAACCTAATGTTGTATGCGCTGAATCCGCTGGTGATCGTTGAGTTCGCGGGAGGTCTGCATGGAGAGGTTTTCATGGTTTTCTTTCTGTTGTTGAGTTTGCGGTTAGCCCCTCTGCCTTCGGCATCTCCCCAAAGGGGAGAGCACAGCCCCACCCCCGACCCC
>JAUIHO010000314.1 GCA_030432035.1 Phycisphaerae bacterium | reverse complement strand
TGATCGCGCCGCAAATCACGAGTGCTGGCGCATTGCTTTACGACAATGGACCGTTCATCACGGCGTTTGACGTCTCGGGTTGTTTGCAGCTTTCGCAACTGCAAGATGTCAGCATTCCTGTTAATGGCAATGCGACGTTGGGGGTGCAATCCAATTGGTTTTCGCAACGTGTAATAGACGACTTCGTTGTGCCGCCGGGTGAGTCGTGGGAAATCGAAACGCTGCGGTGGCGTGCCTATCAGTCCGGTACGCTTCAAGATGCCACTTTCTCCGCGGTTTACCTTCGACTGTGGACGACCGACCCGTTGCTCGGCGGTGAGCCCGCATTTGGCGATTTTTTCAACAACGTCATCGAAAACACGTTTTTCACCGATGTGCACCGAACCGGCCCGCTCAATCAGCAAGGCTGTACGCGTGCGATAAAGAATGTTGATGTCGATATGACGCACGTTCCGTCGTTACCGCCGGGGCATTATTGGATCGAAGTCGGTTTCGACAGCGACCTACCCAATTCGATTCAATCGCCGCCAACCGAGCCGCGACTTCTGACCGACAATGCAATCCAGATCGACTTTTCCGGCATGGCGTCGGCAGCGGTCGATGCTGGCACGTTTCAACCGCTTGAGTTTCCATTTCAATTGATCGGCGAATCTTCACCGACCGTGCCGTTGCGCGCGTGCGTCTTACCAAATGGCACCTGTGTGGATTCGACGGAAACCGATTGCGCGACGGTTCACGTGGGCGAATGGAACCCGCTCTATCCGTGTGGCGAACTGGGCGCATGTTGCGATCGTGCCGACGGAACGTGTCGCGACCATGTTCAACCACAAGATTGCGTTGGCGTTACCGAGGCGTTCTCGGTCGGCACGCCATGTAGCGGCGTACCGTCGTGCGGCTTGTTCCTCGGCGCATGCTGCACGAGCAACGGCGTTACATCGACCTGCCAGAGCTTCACGAATGGTATCGACTGCGCGGCGATGGGTGGGATATGGACACCGGGATCGTGCGCCAGCACTTCCTGTAATGATAAATGTGCCGCGCCCGAGCCGGTGTTCGACGGTAACAACCCGTTCGATAACTTCGGTTACACAGAAGACTATGCGACGACCCCGAATAACTGCGACAACGACTTTTTCGTCGGTAACGCTGATGCGTGGTTTGTTTATGAATCGACGTTGGCGAATCTGGGTGGAACGATTGAGTTTTCGCTGTGTTTCAACACGACGTTTGATACGACGCTGCAGGTTTACCTCAATAATGGCGGCTCGATCTGCGACGATCCGGGCCAATTGGCGAGCGCTGCGTATTGCGACAACGATGGTTGTGGCGACGTTGGCGGCGGTTCTTATCTTGTCGTGCCCGCGAACCCCGGCGACCGATTTCTCGTGCGCATCGGCGGTTATGCCGATGCGGAAGGCGGCGGCTCACTGCGGATTACGCCGATCGAATCGGGCTTTGGCGCGTGTTGTTCCGTGACCGGCGTTTGCGAAATGAAGACGGAAAGCGACTGTTTGTCGGAGTTTGCGGCGTTCTTTCCCGAAACGCGATGCGATTCACCATTATTTGAATGCCCGCCAGTTGGTGCCTGCTGTTTTGGCTTTGACGGTTGCGATCAGGAATTCGAACACCTGTGCGATCAGGCCGGCGGAACGTTTCTTGGCGAAGGATCGGTTTGTGTCTCGCAAGACGATTGCGATGGCGACGGTCAAACCGATCAATGCGCCATCGTGCATGGCGCGGCGGACTGTAACGCCAACGGCGTGCCGGATTCGTGCGACATCTTAATTACCGAATCGTCGACCGACTGTAACTTCAATGCCGTTCCTGATGAATGTGAAGAGCAGGCATTCTGCTGCCCGGGCGACATTAACGGCGACGCTTATCTGGATGGCAACGACATTCAAGCATTCGTCGATAGTTTCCAATTCACGCCGCCGCTTTGCTTCTCACGCGATTTCTGTCGACTCGACGTCAACGGCGATTATTCGTTCGATCTCGGTGATATCGGCCCGTTTGTCGACCGATTGTTGAATCCGGAACCGTGCCCGGTGTTGATCCACGTGTCGGGTCAGGTAAACGTGCTCAACGAGCAAGGCGAACTGATCGACGTTGAGAATCGCGTGTTCTTGTTTGACGAGCAAGGCAATCGGGTGTCGTCGTACGTTCAAATTTCCGGCGCGGCGCAAGATTCATTTGGTTACCGCGATGGTGCCAGTGACGGTCGATTCGTTTACTTCGGATGGGGGGGCGGATTGGCCCGTCACAACGGCGATGGCTCGAACGGCATTCTGTATATCGCAGGGCCAACGCCGGGAACCGAAGTCACGTGGCGCGCGATTGCGTATGACCCCACGGGCGACGGCGGCAACGGGTCATTCTGGACGCAGAGCTTTACGTCGGACTTGATCGAGTCGACGCGTTTCGGTGTGTTGCTGAACCGATTCCCGAACGACTTTAACCTGTATGGCCTCGCCTTCGACCGTGAAACCGGTATGTTGTGGGGGCACGACCTCGACGCCGATGCCAGTTCGCAAATCGTGCAGATTGATCCCGCGACCGGGCTTGGCACGGGCGTGTTGTTTCCGTCGCACTTCGACGTGCCGGGCGGTTCGGCCGTCGGGCTCGGTCAATACGGCGGTCTGAGTTTCGACCCGCGCACGGGCAAGCTGTACGGATTGCTTCAGGCGTTTCCGACCGACGCGATTTTCCATTGCGATACGAACGGAACGCTGATCGATTCGCTCGTTCCAAACCCGCGTGAGGATATCAACGAGCAAACGGGTACGATTCGGAATTTGGGAATCACGATTTCAAGACCGTAGCACGCTGGTTGATACGTTCGTCCTGAAGTCATACGCGATGAAGGCGCGGAGGCTTGCAAAGTAAGTGCGATCTAATCCGTTTTCGCAAATTCGGCGACGTATTCATCGAGTTGGTTGAGAACGAGTCGTCGATGGTCGATCTTGATTTGATCTTGAGCGGCGATGATGGCTTGGCGGCTTTTGACGATCAATCCTTTGCCTTCTTCGGGTTTGCCTTGGCCGGCCAGTGCCGCACCGAGTGCCGCTCGCGAATATTGAATGTACCACGAGTATTCCGGAAGCGCCGACGTTAAATGCGCTAAAGATTCATTAAGAAGCGTGGTTGCTTCATCGAATCGACGTTGCGAAATAAAGCAGGTCGCCAAAAGTCGTTTCGCCCGACCGATCGCAATGGCATTGCCCGGCAGACGATCGTTGCAAAACGCGATGAGTTCACTTGCGAATGGTTCGGCCTCGGCGCCGCGCCGATCGGCAACAAGCGAAAACGCGAGGCCTGAGATGACGACCGAATAGAGCGGCGTGGATTCCGTGCCGGTTTGTTTCATCGCTTCGTGCAGTTTTGACAGTAAGTCCGCACAATCCGAATAACGACCGGCCGCGAGGAGGATTTGCGCTCGAACTTTCATCGCCACGAGGTTTCGGTAGTGCGTTTCGCCGAAACTCCTTTTCCGTCCTTCGGCGGCGGCGATGGCGAATCGCTCGGCTTCATCGAAATGACCGAGTTCTTTATGCGTGGTTGCGAGGTTGAGTGCCGTGTTGCTCGTCGTGAGGTTGCCGTCTCCGAGAACGCGCGTGGCTGTTTCGTAGGTGGCCTTCAAAAGCTCGGCGGCCTCAGCCTTACGGTTCGTTCGAAGCAGCAATCCTGCAAGCGTATTCATGCTTCGAATGGTCGCAGGATGCGTGACGCCCAACACGCGACGACGACTTTCGAGCGCACCGCGAAGCAAGGGTTCGGCTTCGCTGTATCGCTTCATACCATGATACAACTCGCCCAGGTTGTGTTGAGCCGAAAGCGTGCTCGGATGATCGCCACCATAATCCGCCAGGAAACTGGCATAGACCTCTTTGAAAAAAGGTGCCGCGTCGTCATGTTTTCACTGCGAATGAAGGAGCAGGCCGAGTGATTTGATGCGGTTAACCGTTTCGATGTGATCGGAGCCGATCGAGCTGCGCGAGCGCTCGACAGCAGTGCGAAAG
>JAUIHO010000068.1 GCA_030432035.1 Phycisphaerae bacterium | reverse complement strand
ACGACAATATCATTTTCATTCACGTCGAACGCAAAACTACCTGAATGGGATGTACTTAATTTTCCAAGGTCGATTATCTCATCCCCGCGCCATAATGTCGCCTTTCTATCTAAAAGGAAATCGGGGGCGGCCGCATCGCTGTAACCGGCGACAGTCCCTTTGTCATTTATTGCTCGCGCAATGGAAAATTGATTGTTTCCTGCAATGGATTGAAGCTCGCGAAAGTTACCGGCTTCCCACACAAATGCCGACTGACGCCCTGAAAGCGTCCAGCCCGCAATCGCGCCGTCTTCATTGATGTCCTCCGCGATACTTCGATTTTCTCCATTGGTACCAAGGTCCTGCATGCTTCCATTCTGATAAAGAAACGCATGAGAAGGGCTCGACGTTGTTGGTTCAGAAATACCCACAACTTGGCCACTCGAGTTTATGGCACGGGCATCACTATCTGTGGAACCAAAGGGAGGGTTTGAACCTAGGCCACCTAGATTTGTTAATTGTCCATCTTGATAGATAAACCCAGTGGTTGAAACTGCCGCATGACGAGCAAATCCGACCACCTGACCCGCGTCATTTATTCCTTGAGCGACGGAAATCGCGCCACCAAATGTTGGAATATCCTCGAATGAAAAAGGGGGAATCGTTGCCATCAAACGCGGATTTGCTAGCAACAAGAAGAAGACTGCCGCCCTTAAACCTGCTCTTGTCATAATAGGCCCCTCCTTACCGGATCGATATCACAATTTTTGGCGTCGCTGTAAAGGTGTCTATCTTAATAATCACCGAATAGCTGAGCCAGCAAAGAAGATTAAAGGTCAGTCGCTACCGATATTATAGCCCCATAACAACCCCGACCGCCTTTCAAAGAACGATTTCTAGATCGTCGTCGCAAACTAAATATTGCATCCTCGAAAACCTAGATAAGGCACACACCTTTCTCGCAGCGAAGGATCAAGAAGCGATACAAGCTACGTCATCGCCGGGTGCCATGCCGACCCAAACGAGAAAAATGTAGTTATCAATAGACAGGTAGCATCGCGAGGGATCACCCAACCGCCCAACCAATACGTAGGTCGGCATGCTTGATGCTCGAGTATGCCACATTATTAGTAAGTGGTCTGTACCAGCCGACATGCCCCTATCCGCTGATTCAAATATTCGAGTAACACATGTCGGCATATGCGCCGAAAACGCGGCTGGCACACATCCCCCATCATGACGACGTATCGCACGTGCATATTGTATTCAAAAATGAGCCTGCCAAGTCGGGGCATGTGAATGATATAATTGCACATCGAGGGGCCGCGTAATAGACACCCGAGTATTGATTCGGCGGCATCGTCAGCCAAATAGTAGCAACAAGCCAAAATTGGTCGAGCATTATGCGAAAAGTGATAATCTATCTTTCGGTGGGAGGCGTCGGAATTCTCCTCGCTTATTTTGCCCTTCGAGGCCTCACCAAACCTTGGTACCATGTGTTTGAGGGTGCACCCGTCGCATTTGTGAGTGACGATAAGCGCATTGTTGTGTTACACAATAAAGAAGGTGCTCGACTTTGGATAAAGAAGTTCTCTAGACGAAACACCGATATGTTCGACACATACTCGGCAGGTGAATCAGTACATGTCAAGCAATCGCTATTTTACTTATTGCTGATTGATGCGGACACTCGGCTTTTGGCCCTGATCGAATCCAAAGATTCCAAGGTTTCGAACGATGAACTGATTATTTCTGCATGGTGCTTAACGCGTGATGGCCTTCGATCCGATTACAATCGTCGCCTAGCGGAAGCGTTGCTGCATTCGAATAGCCGACACGCGACGCAAAAGATGGCAAGCACCTTAATCGAGCACAACATTCAGGTTGACTTCTTAGATCTCGCAATCGACCGGTTGGTACAACTGGTGGTCGATGAGATCATTGACGCCCCCAAGATGAACGCGATTGCCACCTTGGCCGGAACCTCATCCTGGCAGCCGAATCGGTCAGTAGCTATTGATGCGCTACGAAACGGACTTCAATCACCCGACGCGACGATTCGTAATGCCGCACTGATCGCATTCTTCTCGACGAAGATACCGAATGATAGCCTTTTGCAATCCTTCCGTGACTTCCAAAGGAGAACGCAAGTTGACCAATCTGATATAGATGCGTTTGTTGTTCCCTGCTTAGAGATGTTGAAATGAGATCAGCGACGCACCACTGGCATGAGACCTACCACAATTACGTCATCGCCACTGCATGCTTCCGTCCACACAACGCCGTCGCCGCCGCTACCACATCCGCCTCTTGCGGTAACACTAAATTCGCCGCCGGGTGCCATGCCGACCCAAACGAGAAAAATGTAGTTATCAATAGACAGGTAGCTTGGCGCGGGATCACCCAACCGCCCAACCAATACGTAGGTCGGCATGATTGAGACACGAGTATGCCACATTTTTAGTAAGTGGTCTGTACCAGCCGACATACACTTATCCGCCGATTCTAATATTCGAGTATGACATCTAGGTGCACGAAGCATGCCGACGTTCGAGTTCGACTCGCGCTCGTGTGAGCACGGAGTTGCTTACGACGGATGGACGCACAAGCTCACGATGGTTGGGATCGGCATGGCACCCGACAACCTCCAATTCCGATTTTATTAATCCCACCAGAAAAACCAGACATCAGACTTAATCAGCGATCGCGCCAATGCTTCGAGCGTCATGCTTCCCTGTAAAACCGAATCCGGACAATATCCATAATATTGTTTCGCCAGCTCCATCGCTGAGGCCTCATCGCATGGTGGATTGCCAACCGTGAACTCCATCTGCCACCATCCACTAAACGAAATAATCTCAGCTTCGTACAGGTCATACCAGTACTTATGTATGGCCGTATGAACTTCCGCAGGCGGGCTATCGTTGCAGTCATCCGCTTTGAAATATGCGGGCACCTCCCAACAACGGGGTGTCGGTACTTTGCAAATTACAACTTGGCCATAGAAGTCTTGCTTAAGAAAGTCAAAATGAGTCCGGAGACGTTGTACATGGGGCGGACGCTTATTACCCCACCCCACATCGCCATCATTTAAGTACGCTTTCTTTGCGGCCCAACGCTCACCGAAGAAGGTATGTACATCAATGTCCTCGGCCTGCTCCAAGATGATTCTGACAGACGTTGGACGATACGTGAAATCCTGAAGCGTCCGTTCGAGTATCGACGGCGGCCCAAGGATAACGGGTGTATAAGTGCTGCGGCTCTCTCGTCTAAGTTGATGGCAGATTTCCACCGCCTCGCGCCCGGGAAATAGCTCCGTTGCATATGGAAGTTTCATTTGCCAATCTCAAATAAACTATTTTGCTTAGCGTACTGCGCTCGCCATGGACGGAGCCCTACACAACACCGTCGCCGCTTCGATCACATCCGCTTCTTGCGGTAACACCAAATTCGCCGCCGGGCCTAACGGTATATAAGTGTCCACGCCCGTCACGCGTTTCACGCGCGGCATGCGTTCGCAACGCTCGACCATAGCCGTGACGATCGCCTCGCCCACGCCGCCGCTGCGACGACCTTCGTCTAACACCAATACCGCATCGCACGACGATGCCTGGGTTGCGATAAACGCTTCGTTCAACGGGCTCAACCAGCGTAAGTCAACGATGCGCGCGTGGATGCCTTGCTCTTCACGAAGCGTTTTCGCCGCGCGCAATGCCATCGGCACACCGTTGCCATAAGTGATGATCGCCAAATCCGTTGCGCCTTCTAAATACACGCGGCCCATGCCGAACGGTATCGTTTGCTTCGGATGCGGATACTCAAACGACCACGCCTCGTCGCCCTCTTCGTGCAGGTCTTTTGTTTTATACAGCGCGATCGGTTCGAGAAATGCCACCACGCGCCCGCAGGCCTTCGCCATCGCCACGCAAGTGCGCAACATCATCGCGGCGTCATCACCGCGCGACGGGCACGCGACGACGAGGCCCGGAATATCGCGCAACGCCGTGATGCTGTTGTCGTTATGGAAGTGGCCGCCGAACCCTTTTTGATAACCGAGCGACGCGATTCGCACGACCATCGGATTGCGGAATTGATCGTTGGAGAAGAACTGCGTCGAACAGGCCTCGCCGCGCAATTGATCGCAGGCGTTATGAAAGTAGGCCAGATATTGAATCTCGGGCAGCGGCAAACCACCGACCAGCCCGATGCCTTGGGCCATGCCCAAAATCGTTTGCTCGTCGAGCAGCGTATTAAAGACACGCGTCGACTTAAATTGCCGATGCAAACCCGCCGTCACATAATACACGCCGCCCTTTTGCGCTACGTCTTCACCAAAGACAAACGTCTCCGGATGCTTCACCATCAAATCGTATAGCGCGCTATTCAAATTGACCGACAGCGTGCGCTTGCCCTGCGCCTCAGGCAGTTTGTCTTCACCACCGAACGCCGTCACCCGCAATTCCGCATCGACCGGTCGTCGCGCTTCGGTGTTCACCACTTCTTCATCGAATGGTGCCAGCGCCTTCATGACCTGTGCCGCGCTTTCCAGCCGCGGTCGCTTGATCGCTTTCTCGGCCGCCGCCTGCACGCGTTTGCGAACGCCTTCATACAGCGCGCGCACCTGCGTCGGCGTCATAAACCCATGTCGAATCACGCGCCGCGCCGTCTGCAGCAACGGATCGCGCGCCTCGGTCTCCGTGATATCCGTCATAGTGCGATAGGCTGCTTCCAAATCCGTTCCGGCATGCCCCAACAAACGCACGACGCGCAGATGCAGAAAGACCGGCATGCGCGACTTGCGACAACAATCAATCGCCGCCTTCACGCGGTCATATCCTTCGACAATATCGAGACCGTCGGCATCGAAGTAACGCTTTTCCGGATCGTGCCGCTTGATCGTATCGACCCATGCCGGCGGCGTGCGCACCGAGATGCCGGTGCCGTTGTCTTCGCAAACAAACAAGATCGGCGTGGGTATCTTCTGAAACGCCGACCAGCGTGCGGCGTTCAACGCGCCGACGGCCGTGCTATGGTTGAGCGACGCATCACCGAACGTGCACACGACGATGCCATCGGGCGGCACGTCCATCTGAACGCCGGTGCGCCGCACGCGCCCCAGCGCGATCGCCGCACCAACGGCCTTGGGCAAGTGGCTCGCGATCGTGCTCGTCTGTGGCATCACCCAATGCGCGCGGCTGCCCCAAACCTTATGGCGACCGCCGGATACCGGATCGTCGGCACTCGCGGCAAGCGACAGAATCGTCTCGTAAATAAAATCACTCGCGGGTGGTTGCTTGGTGCGCTCGGCCATGAACGCACCGCTGCGATAGTGCAACATCGCCGGGTCGCTGGCGCGCGTGAGCCTACCCACCAGCGCGTTACCCTCATGGCCCGAGCTGCCGATCGTATAGAACGATGCGTTGTGCACGCGCAGCGCCCGCGCGATCAAGTCGAGGTGCCGAGAGATAATCTGCGACTCGAACAGCGCGACGAGTTCTTCGCCCGTCATGCTCGTCGTCGGCGTAACCGTCTCGCTCGCGTCGCGCGGCGCGACCGGCGGCTCATCCCAACGGTCAATCAGCTTCAGGAAGTTCTTATCAACGACTTCTGCACGGTTGAAAGTAGCCATGCGGTGCAGCATAGCGAATGGCACGCTCTTTGGCACGACCCGCGCGGCGGGTTCAGCCGCGTTACGTTAGCGGACGAATAGTAGCGCGCGAAACCGTCAGAGCCGTGGCCTGTGGCCGCATGAATGACAAGCCCAACTTTATGAGTTCGATAGGGCTAGCTATCACCAGCATCCCGCACCAACACATCTTCAACCGTCCCGCCACACTCCGGGCAATAGCCCAATTGATTCCCCGTCAGATCGTAACCACATTGGAGACACGCGCCGCGCTCGACAACCTTGATCGGTCCGTCTATTAAGCGCGTGACGATCCAGCAGCTAATCGTCCACGTGAATGAGATCGAACCGTAAAGTGCGGCGTAGAAGAGAAAGTCGAATACCGTCGTAATTCCCCTGAATGCAAAATAGAATGGAATAACACAAGTATCGATATAAATCGCTATTGCAGCACTAACCAATACTGCTCGTTGTGTCGTCGCGATCTCGTTTCGCCGCGATCGAATCTCCGGAAATACAACCAACCAGCCAATCAAGGAAACGATGGCAATGAAAATCCATGCGCCAGCAGAGAGGCCGCGAGAGAAGACCAATACAGGTAGTGCAAAGATCGCCCAAACAAAACCAACCAGAAGCTGCATGAACGCAACAACGAGCCCGGGTCCGACCAACTGCCGAGGTGTTGGTATCTGATCTCTAAATACGACGCTATGCTCGGATTTGGCAGATCGACTATTTTTCACGGCCACTCTTTGGTTTGTACCGAGCGCTTAGCTACCGATTATTCGGTGGTACGGATTTGCGTCGCGGTCCCGCATTCCGGGCACACGTCCGACACATTACCCTGCAAATCATATCCACAATGAAAGCAGCGATCTTCGCTCACCACGACGACGGGCCCGGCAAACAGGCCGCACAACCACCAAAGCACAAACTCCAAAATGAAGACGCCGAGAAAGGTAAACAAAACCGAGGCAACAAACACGAAGAATGGAAAACCACCTAGGCTCACAAACAGAAAGCATGGCGCGCCCACTGCCACCCACGCGGCCGACTTTATTCCAAACACGGCCATGCGCCTATCCGTTGCGATCTTCTCATAAAGATACCAGAGATGAATCGAAGGCGGCCCACCGATCGCTGCAAGCGAAAATAAGCACCAGATAGCGCGTAGGACAAGTGAAGTCCTGAACATGTCCGAAATTAATACCGCAACCATCGACCCGAGAAAGACACCCTGAACCAGAAGTAACGCTTGAAATAAGCTGTGCCGGTTCATTTCGCCGACGGACAACAGGCGATGTCGTTCGATGATTCGTTCACGGGTCGCAGACACGCGAAGCTGCCTTTCCTGATTCAGTTTCCGTATCCATCACTACGGCTCCACACTCCGGACACACACCCGATATATTCCCCGTTAGGTTGTATCCACAGTCAATACAACAATCCGAACTCACGATGATGATCTCTCCACCAATCCCTACATAGCCATACCAAAGCAGCATGCTGACGAGAAAGCTGGCTGAGAAGATCCCAACCGTTGCAAGCAAGATATCAAGATTCGGATAGCCAACCAATAAGAAAAAGAGGGATGATGAAATCCCGATAGCTAACCAAGTGGCCGAGTTCAGCGCAACCAATGCCATCCGGCGTGCGGTCGCAATTCGCTTGCCAACATCCGCCAGATGCGTTGCCGGAAACAAGGCCGCGGTTATCACGGCAAACGGTAGAACTAGGATCGGTCCTACATCAAATTGGTCAATCAAAACATGAAGCATCGCCGCAACGGCAGCACCAGTCGCTGTACCACTTATGATCAGCAACGCATGAAAGAAACCGTGGGCACACAATCCACCACGCGAAAACAAATAGCGCCTCTCAATAACGCGTGACTTACGGATTCTCATTTTAGCGACACGACCCTGCCTCTAGAGGGGATACTTCTTCGAGTTTGATCGCCGCGCCACATTCCGAACAAATCCCCGACGTGTTCCCCGTCAAATTGTATCCACACGCATCGCACAACGGTTCGTCAGCCGCCTCGCGCCTGCGCCACCTGAACCGCAACCACGAGATCAACGAAAACATCACCGACCAATAGACGACATTCACGAACAAGTGCCCCCACGTATCGGGGTCCTTGGGCCAGCCAAACAGCGAGTGCAAACCCCAACCACAATGTGTCGTGGCGGCCATCAGAATAAAAAACGGCGTCGACGAAGGTCGCGTGCTTTCCATCCACAGCCAGATAAAAAATTGAATCAGCAGTGCGAACAGCACCCCACATAAAATCGCACGTCGCGGATTGAATTTGTGGTCGTCGATTGCTGCTGTACTAACTCACGAAGAAGCCGACGTGGCGAGCAGTTGTTAACCGCGTCCCACCACGTGCTCTAACGGAGGATGGTCGGTCGCCGTTCGAATCGCTTTTCGAATCGACGATGCCGGGCAAAGATAAATAATGGTTCGCGGCGGATCATCGATGCACCGCGAAAGGGTGCCGATTACGTGGCCCGTTTTGATGCTAATAACCGGCGAGCCGCTTTGCGATTGCATGGGAACGTGCCTATCCAGCGTTACTTCGATGAATTCAATATCAGAATCCGTCACCGAGCCGCCGACCCATTCAAATCCGAGCGGAGTGTTGTGCTTCTTATTCGGAAACCAAATTCGCTCACCCTTCTTTGGATATAGACGCTTATCTAAACGCAGAACCGATTCTTTCGGAACATCCGTCTCGACAGGCATAATTAGATAATCCGGGCGCAAATCAATCGGATCGGTGGTGCCGGCGTTGCCGGGCGGTCCCCAACTCTTCGTGAGTGTCGCAGTAACACTCCAATCCACATTAGAAAGCCACTCGGCTTTCAACAGCGGCGAGTTTTCGAAGTCAACATAATGGGCACTGCCGATCGCCACGACTTTGCGGTCGGGCCCCTTCGCAAAGAAGCCGGTGCCATTAGCGCTCGGCTCTGGGAGGTCTCGATAATAAAAATAGGGTTGAAAAACAATCGGGCTCGTCGGTCGCTCGATCTTTTTCGCCCGTTTCGCCGGTGCAGGTGGTTGCGTCGGCTCCGGATCAATGAGTGGTTCGGATGAGGACGGCTGCGAATCGACTGCCGGTTGCTCATACGCAATTACAGGATCGACCGCGGTGTTCGTCACCGCGACCGGCGGCGGCTGTGTCGGCTTACGCTCGCACGCAAATCCGGCGAGCAATACAACGCAGCTTAGATTCGTGACGACTACTTGAAGAAGGGTATGGGGTCGCATCTGTGCAACCGTAAATGCCAAGCTAAGCAATTTCAATGATTCTTGTTGGCCATTGCAGTCGCTGCCCGCATTCGGGGCAAACGCCTGATTGATTGCCCATCAGCGAGTAGCCGCAGGTAAGACAGTCGCCCTGTTCAACGATCTTCACGCGCCCGTAAAACAACCGCACCCAACCCCAGCAAAGCATTACCCACGCGAATGTGATCGCCGATACCACCAACGGCCAAAGAATTGCGGTTGTCACCTTCGAATCGATGAGGCCGACAAAAAACAGCGTGGTGCCGGCCGTTATTGCCACGGAAGCAGTGGCACCACTGGCCACGATGAGCGCGCGGCGGGTCGTAGCGATACGCGTTCGATCATCACGAAGCACAGACACGGACGGTAACGCGGCGAAGGGTATTAACCCCATTAGGCTCACAAGTGTTGGCACGAAGCCGCCGAGCGAAATGATGGCGAGTATGATGAAGGCGGTCGCGACCGTCGCCGCACTAAACAGCGCGATCGCCATGCCCGTAACGACGAGAGTCGAGGGCTCGACAAGATCATCGGGACTGACGAACGAAACCCTGTCCATGTTACGCATCAGGCGTCGCTAAACATGATGTGCCACATTCCGGACACTTGCCGGTCACGTTACCCGTCAAATCATAACCGCAATGGTCGCAGCAATCGGCATCGACAACGCGGACCGGGCAGAGTGAACATATCAAGACTCCGCACACCACCGCAATTCCCACGCCGATGAACGGTGGAAAGGCAATCACCCCAAGCAAGTCTTTTGCGGATTGAAGTGAAATGGCTGCGGTCAGCGCGATAACAAAGTTCACCGCAACCACGCCTGCACCGACACCTAAGGATACCAAGAGGAAGTTATCAATCGATGCGATGCGTTTCCGATTATAAGAAATTGCAATACCGATCACGGCGGTCGCAATCATAAGTAGCGAAATCAGCGCTTGGATCTCAAAAGTAAGACCGCTCTGCAAGCCATCAAGTACAGTAGCTACAAACGCGAAAACAGGGATGCCAAATACGGTGGCCAATGGAAGGGTCGCGAACCCGACTGCAACGCCAAGCTTGAACGCTTCGCCGCGACGAATAACCTGCCGCCGACGTACAAATCTCAGCTTCCTTGGCAATAAGGACCCCGTTCACTCACGTTACTCAGAAACGACGTGACTAAAACGCGTGCTGCCCACAAAGCTGGCTGCCCACGATCAACTCGTGAATCGTCTCCGTACCTTCGTAGGTAATCACGCTTTCCAGATTCAGCATGTGGCGAATTGGGCAGAACTCGACGCTGATACCGCTGCCGCCGAGCATGTCGCGCGCGTCGCGGGCGATATCCATCGCCGCGCGCACGTTGTTCCACTTGGCCATCGACACTTGCGAATGGTGCATCGTGCCTTCGTCTTTCATGCGGCCGAGTTGCAAGCTCAGCAATTGCGCCGTCGTGATGCGCCGCGACATATCGGCCAAGCGTCGTTGAATCGTCTGCGTATGCGACAACGGTCGGCCAAACAACTCGCGCACCTTGGCGTATTCGAGCACTTCCTTAAAACACGCAATCGCAGCGCCGATCGCGCCCCACGTGATGCCGTATCGTGCCTGCGTTAAACAACCCAGCGGCCCCTTGAGCCCGCGCACGTTCGGCAACATGTTTGCTTCCGGCACGCGCACATTGTCGAAGAACAATTCCGACGTAATCGACGCACGCAGCGAAAACTTCTTCAAGATGTCGCGCGTCGTGTAGCCCGGCATGTCTTTCTCGACCAAAAAGCCGCGCACGCCGTCATCCGTCATGGCCCACACGATCGCCACGTCGGCAATCGTGCCATTGGTGATCCACATCTTCGCGCCGTTGATGACCCAATCGCCGCCATCCTTCACCGCGTGCGTCTTCATGTTGCCCGGGTCGCTACCACCATCGGGCTCAGTCAAACCGAAACACCCGATGATCTCACCCCGCGCCATGCCCGGCAGAAACTTCTGTCGCTGCTCTTCGCTGCCGTACGTCAGAATCGGGTACATACAGAGTGAGCCCTGCACCGAGACAAAACTGCGCACCCCGCTATCGCCGCGCTCCAATTCCTGACACACCAACCCGTAACACACATGGTTCAGCCCGGCGCAGTCGTAGCCGTCGATGTTGCAACCGAGTAGGCCCAGCGCCGCGATCTCGGGCACCAGTTCTTTCGGGAAGCGATGGGCGTCGAAGGCGTCACCAATAATTGGAATCACCTTCTCATCGACGAAGCGGGCAACCGCATCCTGGATTTGCCGCTCGTCCTCGGTCAGCAGCGACCGAACGTTGTAAAAATCGAGAACATCGGGTTCAACCACAGCGGCAGGTGCAGGGGCGGACATCAAAAAACTCCGTATCAAAAAAGCAAAGGCAGCCCACGAAGGCAGGCCGCCGGTTCGTCAATTCACACGCCCCAGTATAGCGGAATTACCGTTTCTCACGAAACGCCCATACGGCCCGATCCGCCGCCCCGCCGATTGCCGTAACCTTCTTTCAGTAAAAACGAAACGACTGGTCACGCGTTTAGCGCTCCCAGCCGTTTCCATCTCTTTCCCTGTTTTGTGGCAGGGCGTTTTTATCTAGCTGCCTACCTGCGTATCGTTGCGGTCGAGCCAAATCTCGCAGATTCGCGGGCGGCTCGCAGCCTTAGCGGCGGCGGCGAATCAGGCTCACGGCACCCAGTGCCAGCAAGCTCATGGTCGCCGGTTCCGGAATCGGCTCCGGATCGGCCGTGAAGAGCCAGTCATTTGCCTGACCGGCGTGCGGGTCGCCGTTGACGCTGATCCAGCCCCAACCGGAAAGCCCGGCAAAGCCGCGGTGGCCGTTGTCGTTGTTTTCGTCGCCGAAGCGGAAGGTCATGCCGCTGCCGTTGGCCGTTTCGCCGAGGGCAATCTGACCGCCACCGATCGAGGGGCCGCCGTCCATTGCTGCCAGCGGCGCGATAAAGCCGCCGTTGGTCGAGCCCATCGTGGCGAGCACTTGCAAGTCGTCATCACCCGGAACCGGGCCGACACCCGTCGAATAGGTGAAGTCCACTTCGTACAAACCGAGATACTGGTCGTTGGCGTAGCTGCCGCCGGTATCGCGACCACCGTACACGGTGCCGAAAATCCGGATTTCGTCGCCGCCGGCGCTAATCGACATCAACATCGACGATGCGGCGTTATCGAAGTCGAACGTGTAGATATCGTTGCCACCGGTTTCGTCGAACAACTCGTCAAGACGCAAGCCGTATTGCGGCGGGCTGGCATCACCATCCGGGTGATTGTGCAAAGCATAGGTCGCACCGAACTGAATGGCGGCGGCGTTTGCCGAAGCCGATGCCAGACACACGACCGTCAAAGCAAATAGACATTTAGCGAAATTCTTCATCTCTGGGCGTACTCCTCTCCCAAAAACCTGCGGTTAGGTTCTTTGGACATCTCAAACCCGAACTATTTTTGAGACATTCCCCCCAAGGAATGCGACTCTCATTTTGCGAGGCGAAATACGGAGACTCTCCGCACTTCGAGGTGTTTATTAATAGCACGTTCAAATGAGAGAATCGAGGGGTATAGGAAAATAAATTTCGTCTAAATGGGACGTATGATTCGGTGCTCGTTTAACGCATCTATTCTAGGGGTTTACGCTAAGCCCACGTCCGTATAGTTCTAAAGTTAACCTAAAACGGAGTGCCTACTTTTCTTTAAGTTCCAATGCGCCCGCCCAATCGTCCGATGGTGGAAACGCCTTCATCTCCTGACAGGCGTCGATATAACGCGCCGCGCCGGGATCATCGGGGCGTCGCGCCAACATACGCGTGAAGTGCACAATGCATTCATCCCAACGTCGTGCCTTATACATTTCGACACCCGCTTCAAACTTGCGAATGTATTCGAGCTGTTCTTCGGTCAACTTGCCTTTACGACCGCACAGTTCGTAAACCGGAACCGTTCGCGACTTGCCTTTCACTTGCAGCTCAGCCAAGTAGCGCACATCAAAATCGTCGCGCACGCGCTCGTATGTAGGTCCGGAAATCATAATCTGCGTGCCGAACACTTTGTTCGCGGGCTCCAAACGCGCGGCAAGATTCACCACGTCACCAATCACCGTGTAATCGGCTTTTAGTTCGGATCCCATATCACCGTTCTTACACGCGCCAGTTGCAAGCCCGATACGCACGTACAGGTTTTCGAAGACGCGTGCTTCGGGCGTGTCGCGTCGTTCGCGCTTGAGCGACTCCAACGCCTGAATCGACGCCAAAGCCGACTCGCACGCGTTAAGCGGATGCACGTCGAGCGGATCGACTGACGGGTTGTAAATCGCCATGATCCCGTCGCCCATGAACTTGTTGATCAGCCCACGGTAGGACCAGATCGTTTCGCTCATGCGTTCGAGATACACGTTTAACACCGTCTGAATAACTTCGGCGTCTTCCTGCTCGCTGATCGTGGTAAAGCCGGCCAAATCGCTGAAGTAACACGTCATATCGCGCGTCTGCACGACCTTAAACGCGCGGGCGGCGTCGGGGCTTTCGGCGATGCGTGCGGCAATCGCGGGAGAGGTGTACTGGCTAAGCTGGCCACGAAAGAGTCGCTTGTCGCGCTCGGCCGTGAGTTGGCGAAACAGCGTGACCACCGACCAGCAGAGGAACATCACGGCAATGATCGACAAGCCCGCCATCGCGTAATCGTGGGTGCGAAACAACCACCAAACATTGACGACAGCAAAGAGTGTGGCCAACAGCGCCGTCGATGCCAACGCAAAGCCGGGGTTGCGTGCCGCCGTGATCGGCGCGACCAACCCAACGAGCAACGCGCACACGAGCAGTTCGATACTCACGGGCGCGGGCGTGACAAAGCGATTCTGCAAAAACGCGTTCAACACGTTCGCGTGGCACATGACACCGTTGGTATTGGCGTCGATCGGCGTCGAGACGATATCGCCCTGCGCCGTAGCGGCAAAACCGACGAAGACGTATTTCCCGTCCAGCCGCGTGCGCAGCGCCGCCAGTTGTTCGTCGATCTTCGCTTGTTCCTTGCGGCTTGCCTCGATAACGGCGGGGATGTCGTTTTCGATGATCGCCAACGCCGCGTTAATCTCGTCGAGTCGCTTCTGCGTAGCCTCATCCATCGGCTGGGTATCGTCGGCGTCATCCGGCTGTTCCGTTAGCTTGCGCAGGTAGTAACGCGCTTCCTTCTCGCACTTCTCTTGGGCTGTTGCAACGGCAGCGCGCAGTGCATCCAGATCGGTTTTCAGTGTTGCAATGCGATCTGTATCAAGGTCGACGGCTTGCTGAGCATCCCGTAGGTCGCGTTCCGTCGCCCCCATTTGGTTCACGAGTTGTCGATATTTCTCGCCACCGACGATGGTCTCTGTGCGACCGCCGACCTGCCGCGTCGTCGTGCCCTTGGTAAGGCGAACGGCCTCGGCCCAAAGATACTGCAAGCGATCCTGGTTATCGCGCACGACGCCCCGCGCATCGGCAATCGCCATCGGCTGGCCCGCCGTGATGTGCTGAAAGTCGCGATTCTTCCGCCAGTCCTTCCCAGTCCGCGTCCACGGAATCAGCATGTTGCCGCGTTCATCGAGCGGAACCGACAATGCGGCCCCACCGTCGTTGCGCGGCAAGTGCAGCGAGCGTCCGTCGGTGGTGACCGACGCGCCGGCCAAATCGAGCCCGAGGATTTCGACTGCAGCGGCGACGCCGAGTTGCGCGAACAAGCGTTCTTCATAAACAATGACCGGCGGCACACGTCGTACGACACCATCCTCGTCAGCCTCAAAGTTCACATCGGCCGCCGATACCAATGCTGGGCGCAAGGGCCAGAGGATCGGAATCAATCGATTCGCGGAACGTAAGCCATAAAGTCGCTTCAGGTCTTGCGGCGTAACCGCTCCCGCGATCATGTCCAGCCGCCCCTTCCATTCGCGGAAGGCGACTTTCAAATCCTGATCGTCGGCACTCTCGGCACCGGCTCGCTCACCCAATGCGACCATGCGCACATCGCCAAGTGCGGCATTGGAATTATCGGAAAGCACGTTCGCGACGAGACGCCGCGCAGCCAACCGCTTGCTGCGCGCCCACACGCGCCGAACGGTTGCTACCTGCTTGTTTAACGCCCCAGCGGCAGTATCGAGGTTGGCGGAGAAATTTTTGACGAGGTATGTCGCGACGGCATCTATTAGCTCGCTTTCGATATTCACCGTGGCGGCAGGCGATGATTCAATGTTGCGAGCCGACGGATACTCGAACTCCGCCGCCATGATCACATTGCCCGCTGCACGCAGCGTTTGGAGCAATTCCAGATCGCCATAAACCGGGAGCGGCGCACCGACCGTTTCAACGTCTTCGTCGATTAAGTATTGCGCATTAAGCCCTGCGTCCTGTAGGTAAGGCGCTTCCGGCTCACTGATTAGTAAATCTACAAGAACATATCTTGCGCCGGCATCGGAGATAACTTCCAAGAGGTCGGCAATCTGACGCCGCGTCCACGGCCAGCGACCGTGCTCGTATATGGCGCCGTTATCGATATCGACGTGCACGATATCCGGGTGGGCCTCGATCGTGCTTAATTCGCGTGCACGCCAATCGAATATCGGGCGGTCAAGAAAATTTCCTTGGAGTGATGGCCCGATCCAAAGCAACACCAACATCGCCGCCAGCGAACAGGCGTAGCCGACGAGTGTGCCGAACAACCGCGGTCGATTGCGAAGTTTCATCGACGGCTATCCTACGCGGGGCGATTAACGCCGCCAGTTTCAATAAAAAGACGGGTGTCTATATTTAATTTAACGGGTTGTCCTGGCCGGGGCGATAGCCGTCGTCGTCGTCATCTTCGTCGTCGCCGTAGGATTCGAATTTCCAGGAATCGCCCTCTTCGGCATCGCGAATTTCGCGTTCCATGTGCTCGAACATCTTCTCCTGCATCGGCTGCATCCGCTGATAAATACCCAGCATTTGCTCGTACGCCCGCATGAGCCGCTCCATGCTCTGTTCGGTCGATGCCAGCTTGTGCAATTGAAGCTTGGCGAGGCATTCCGGCTCTTTGATATTCTTGTGTGGGTCGCAGAGAAGCAGCGGACGACCGTCGGCCGTTCGCTGGAAAAATTCGCAGTCTTCGCATTGGATCATGGCGCGCCTCTGATCGGTTTGTTTGGCCTACCAAACATAGTAGCCGATCTCACGCTGGGCGCGTTCGAACTGTTCGATTTTGCGTTGGTGCATATCTTCGAACATGTTGAAGGTCTTTTGCAGCTTCGCCGGTCGACGGCTTTCTGATTCGGCCGCGCGGCGGATGAATTGCTCGCGGTTGGCCTCCCGCCGTCGCAAACGCTCTTGCGAATACGGATCGCTACAGCCGGTGAGTACGACTGCAATCGCAAACGTGAATACGAAGATCAAAATCCGGTTCGCCATCACCCCGCCTTTCGGAAAATCCTTTGAGCATCGTAACGCCCATCCTTGATATCGGGACAGAGGGGCGAAGTGGCAAAAAGGGCGACTCAGTGACGGTATTTAATCGGATTCTCGGACGTTTACACCGGTTTCACGTGAAACGCTGTCAAAATATAGATGAATATGCCTAAATTTTGCTGTCGCGACATTCTTTCTCAGCCCCGGATGGGGCGCCGGTTGAAAGCCATGGATGGTGCGACGCTGGCCGCGCAATCTATTGAGGTGTTTGAATCACGAGTTAATCCGCGGTAGTGGTGCAGGCACCTACGCCCACTGCCGGAACATAACGCTTGTGCAAACTGTCACCCTGGATTGCGCACTAGCCGCTGTCGCGGCCTGCGATTCATCCGGGGCTGTCGACCAATCAGCCCTGCCGGGCTTTATGATTCAATAAATTCAATGCCATCAGACCCATGCCGCTACACCCAGATGAAGGGCAACTTAGCCCTTCGCCACGATCAAAACTTTCTAGGCTCGAGCCGGCATCCACAGCCCGTTTCACGTGAAACAGGGGGGTGTATTTGTGTTTGACGCTCATTTCCCAACCGACAAGGCTTGTTTCACGTGAAACACGCGTGATGAGGGGTCATACAGACGCACCGACGAAGCGATGCCGGCATCCATGGCGGAAAAGTAAGGTCAATGACATCTCTCGTGGGTCCACCGCAGAAGGCCATTCGTGGAAGCTTTCTTGTTTCACGTGAAACGGAGTGGGCGGTGAGATATACCCTGTTTCACGTGAAACACCCTTTCAATCCCCTACGATTCAAAGTATCCTGCCCAAAAGCCAAAAACGGAGTACGAATATGGCCAAAAAGTCCGGAAAACGCCTCGGCAGGGGGCTTTCGTCGCTCGTTAGTTCAACAATCACACAAACTGCAGAGGCCCCGCTACCTGCCGAAGAGCCTCAAGAAGCCCCCGTTGTGGCAGAAAAACCTGCCACCACCCCTGTCGAAAACCCCGACGGGCCGCGCGTTCAGATGGTCTCTTTGGACGCCATCCGCACCAATCCCAACCAGCCCCGTCGCACATTCGATCGTGACCGCCTCGAAGCGCTGGCGAGTTCGCTTCGACGCGAGGGGGCCCTCCAGCCAATCGTGCTTCGCCACCATCACGGCGGATATGAACTCGTAGCCGGTGAGCGACGCTTCCGAGCCAGCCAAATCGCTGGCCTTAGCGAGATACCCGCCCTTATTCGGCCCGTTTCCGACGAGAAACTGCTCGAACTAGCCCTCGTCGAGAACGTGCAGCGAGAAGCCCTCAACCCTGTCGAAAAGGCTCGCGCCTATCAACAGCTCGCTCAGAAGCACGGCATGTCAAACGACGCCATTGCCGAGGCGATGGGGGAAGACCGGTCGACAGTCGCAAACACGATTCGCCTGTTAGGGCTCAGCGACCATTGTTTAACGCTTCTGGCGGAGCAAAAGCTATCCAGCGGGCACGCTCGTGCGCTTTTATCGGTCGCCGACCCAGTTAGGCAGGCCGCATTGGCCGATCGGGCGGTCGAGGAGGGCTGGAGTGTGCGAAAGTTGGAAAGCGAGGCCGCGGCCATTCGAGACGGTGCCACCAAGCCGGAGCCCGCCAGCAAACCTCAAACCCGCCCCGCAGTCGCCGATTTACAGGAACAATTGACCTCCGCCGTCGGCAGCAAGGTCGTCATCAAAGAAGGGCGAAAACGGAACAGCGGCAAGATTGTGATTCACTATTACAATTTGGAGTCGTTCGAATCCATCGCCGAACGGTTGGGCGTCCAACGAGAGGAGTTATAGACATTTGTCTATATAAAGCGTGACGAGCGAATCCCCCCAAAAAACAGGCTTCTTAGGCCCCATTTTTGTGATGTTGGCCTCGACGGTGCTGACGATCACGATCCTCGGTTCGGCCGTTTACCTCGGCGTGCGTTTCTATGAAAAGAAGCGCCGCGAACGCGAAATTCAAAATTTCGTGCAGGCCCTACCCAATCGATCGCCTGCCGAACTCGCGGAACAAGCCATTGAATTGAAGCAGCGCAAAGGCGTCCAGCAGTACCTGTTGCCAGAAATACGTAGAACCATGCTGGCTGGGCAAACCGAACAGCAACGCTGGTCGGCCATTCGCATTTCCGAGGCATTCCTCGAATCCAACGGTATTCGGAAGACGCTTGGGCGAATCGCAGGATTCCCCCAGGAACGCCTTGCCGCCGAAGCGACGCGCGTTCTGAGTCAGGCAAAGCCCTCCGAAACTGCCGCCGAGCTGATGACGACCTGCCTGAAGGATGCCGTTTGTCCGGCCGTCGTCGATGAAGCGTGTGCCGCGTTCTACCGGCTGGGTGACGTCGGGCTGAACTCGATTCAGCAATGCGCCGACGAATTATCTATTGGCCGGAAGCTCTGGCTCGTTCGCTATGTTTCAGAGCAGGGCGATTCCGATCAGCAACGACAATGGCTGGGTTGGCTCGCGAAGGCGGCGGACGAATCGGTGCAGCAAGCGGCGCAAGCCGCGATCGCTAAGCTCGACCAGCCGACGACTGTCGCGGATAACTCGTAGCATCCCGCACGAACCCGCCCAAAGAAATCAACAGTAAGTCCATTACCTTAAAGGTGTTATGGAATCCGCTTTTCTCGAATATCTCGGCACCTGGTCTTACGCCGGGTTGTTTCTGGCGCTGCTCGCAGCCGGTTTCGGCCTGCCGTTGCCAGAGGATATTCCGTTGGTGCTGTCGGGGTATCTGGTCGCCGAAGCCCATGGCGATGCGATCAATCCTCTGGTCTTGATGATTCTGACAGGGTTGGCGGGCGTCATGGCGGGGGATTCTTCGACGTATTGGCTCGGTCGGCATTTCGGCCCCGGTATTGTTGAAAAGCGGTGGTTCCGGCGTATCGCCAAGCCGTGGCTAATCGAACGCGCGAAGGAAAAGTACACCAAGCACGGTGCGAAAGTACTGTTTGCCAGCCGTTTCATGCCGGGCCTGCGCTGCATCATGTTTATGATGGCCGGCGTTTTTAAGATTCCGTATTGGAAGCTGGTTGCCTACAACGGCGGGGCGGCCTTGCTCTCCGTTCCCCTGCTGATCTTCATGGGTTGGAAATTCGGCAAGACCGTGATCGATTCGGTGCGGGAGTTCGGCCACATTGTTGGCGGGCTCGTCATCGTCGGATTCGCGATCTTCATCATCTATGAGGTCCGCAAGTTCCGCGATAAGGGCCACAGAACGCCTGGAATGGGCGAGCACCGTAGTGCTGAAATCCTGGAATCGACGCCGACCAATGTCGGCGAGCGAAAGCCCAAGGCCGACCGCCCACGCGAGCCGGTGTCCTCCGGTTCCGACGCCTAATCGCCCTTGCAAATCCTGTGAAACATGGTACCTTTTCCGGGCTCTGGACTACTTTGGGAGTGATCTGATGGCGATTAGTGCAAAGCCCGGCGATAAAGTAACGGTTACGGTCAATACGACGCCTGCCAGCGAAGGCGCAGCGAAGACGTTGTCGCGCATCTTCAGGGCAGCCCCCGGCGCTTCGAACGCCCGACGCCGTCGCAAGGCCCTACGAACGAACAATTCTGAAGGTCGCAAGCGCGGTGGTCGCATCTGGATGGTCCGCCCGAAGGCACCGCGACTGTATCAGCCGACGAAGGGCGACAAGTGCGAACTCACGCTGTCGACGTCGCTGATTCGCGATATCGAAAGCGTCGAGCGCCACGTGTCAGTCGGCTAGTCTCGTTCGCCATTTCAGCATAAGAAACGATCAACGCGGTAGGAAAAGCTATCGCGTTTTTTCATGCGCGATGCAAGACTGTGTCCTAGTCTGCCTCCGCGACTCGCGTCGGCAAACTTTGCACATTCGACGACACCTTACGAAAACGGTGTATAGGATACCTTCATTGTCCGTAATCTTTGGCGGTGACCAACCTTCCTAACGGCAGGCTAAGGCGAGCGAATCCCTGACGCGCGGATTCCAAAAGATTCGCGTAGCATGACGGGTTGCACGGATGCACATGATGAATTTTCAACATCCATCTCATTCGCCCGGCATGCTTGCGGCCCAAGTTGATTGGGATGCCTATTGGCCGACCGACTGGCTGCAGCAAACGGCGTTTGGCGCAGCAGCTCTTTCGCTGTTGACGGCATTGCTGCTATTCGTTGTGCGCCGCGGTGGGGCGTCATCAACCCCAAGGCCCGTCGGCATCTTAGGTTACATTTGTTTGTTTTTTGGTGTAGCGGCAACGAGCCTCATCATCACGCATGTAGTTACCGAAACCGCCGTTCGGTTGATTCAACAATACTCCGTCGGGCCGGTCGCATCCGCACCACCGATTACGGCAATCCTTTGCTTACTCCTATTGGCGTGTGTCATTGGTGGGCGCGCCGCGCGGTCGAACCTCGCGCCCGGTTGGTTCCTTGCTATCTCAGCATTGCTTGCGCTGCATCTTTGCGTGAGTTACGGGGCGCCGACCACCACCCTTCGAAATCCCGCCACCTTGATAAGCCAAGACGCAGTACCCATGCCGTGGACGCTTTGGTTTCAAATTGTCGTGGCGGCATTGCTGACTGTTGGCGCGATCGTGCAAGACCAGGTGTTTCGCCGTCGCCGCGCCGCAGCATGGCCGGACCGACTCGATTTGCTACTCACGCGTTTTCTCGACTGGCCCGCTTTCTCGACTGTCGAATCCGTACTTGCCGCCGGCGTATTGGTGCTCGGTGTGTATCACGTGGTGTTGGCCGATACGCAAGCCGTTTGGCCCGCGGCATTCAATGGGTTGGCAGCACTGGCGGCGGGATTGACTTGTTTGTTTATGGCTTACCGTCGGTGGAACGGTAACACGGCCATGCTGGGCATGACGTTGTTGTCGCTGTCTTTGGTATTGGTTGCTATTACTGCGGCGGTGGCGTTCATCATTGATGTACCCGCGACGGCTTATGTGCGACGCATGCCGGCACTGTTAAACGTGATGCTATACGCGCTTTGGATCGTCGTCGCGCTTTGGTTGTGGCTGAGCGTGTTTTGGGATCAACAGCTTCTCAATGGTCGCGGTTGGACAACGACCGGAAAGATGATTCCCTACGCAAATTCGCTGGCATTGTATCTATTGCTGATCGGCGTGATCTGTGCGTTTCAGATGACGATTTGGACCGTGAACCCCGGCGCATCAGCCGATCAACTGTCGCTCGGACGATTGATCATCGGCGGCGGCGGGATTTTCGTGTTGATGATTCCCGCACTGCGCATCGGCATTGCGAAACAGAATGTTGCGTTTGCCAGTGTGGCATGCGTGCTGGTGGCGGCGCTCTTTGCGTATCTCGCGTTGCGTTGGCCGCAGCCCGGCGTGCGTGGATTTCTCAAGCAGTATGCACCAGTCTTGATCGGAGTAGCCTGCCTATTCTTGTTGCTGATTGCCGAGGCGCTCGATCGCAAAGCGACCGGCCGCGCGTTTGCGACGCCGATTTGGTTCCTGTCGTTATTGTTTCTGCCGGTGTTGGCAATTTCGAGTCTGATGACAACCAATCGCCTCGCCGAATCGTGGATTCAGGCGGGCACGCTGTTGCCGCTGGCGGTGACTTATACCGTCGCGGGCTTGCGCGAACATCGTCGCAGTTTTGTGGTGTTGGCGGCCGTGTTGCTCGTGGCTGCGTTTAGTACGTAAGCGTAAATACTTGAGTCGCGCCGTCCACATCGCTTAGCATTCTGTTTCGTCGGGCGTCTTCACGTGAATTCGCACTCAAATCTTCTGCACATCGCGACCAAATGAAGCAGGAAGAGAATCAATTTAGCGTTAGCCGAATGACGCGCTTGTTGCGCATGATTTCGATGCTGCGTTCGGGTAGCCAATTTCACCCGGAAAAACTCGCCAAGGATTTGGGTGTCTCGCGACGAACGGTGTTTCGCGATCTGAATCTACTCGCGGCGGCGGGCATTCCGTACCGCTTCGCACATGAAGAAGGCTGCTATCGGTTAGAAGATCGCAAGTTTTTGCCGCCCCTGCATATCAGTCTAGATGAAGCACTCGCGTTGATGGTTGCGACGCACACATTGATCAGCGCCGAGAATCATCCGTTGCATGATGCGGCTGTGGAAGCGTCATTGAAGATCGAATCGTCATTGCCCGATCACGTTGCGCAACATT
>JAUIHO010000313.1 GCA_030432035.1 Phycisphaerae bacterium | reverse complement strand
GAAAACGAGTTCGATCAGCAGGCGATCGCGCTCTGTAAACACGCGTTCGCCCCAAGCACGGTTGATACCGAGCGCAAGAACCTTAGACGGCCCTACCGGGGCGTAGGCATAGATGCTGTCGTCGACCTTGGTGAATTGCTTTCTAAACTCGGCGACGTGCGGATGTCCGTACCATGCCTTGTCCGAAACATATTGGTGTCGTGCAACGACAATCGGCTGCTGATAATGGTCCATGGTTGCCATCAGCAGTGGGTCTGTGCTGTAGGCCGCATCTGCATATTCCATCAGCCCTTCTTCAACACCGTCATTCGTGTCACCGCCCAACACCGCTTCTTCAAATATTGCTTCACCACCTCGTTTGAAGTCGCTAATCGGGCTGAACAGTCCGTTCTTGGCGCCCACGATGCAGCATAAGCCGTCTATGAGATGGCGAACACGCACATTTAGGTCAGGTGGTAACGCTTGATTGTCTAACATGAGGGCTGCGGCAGCATTCGCGTCTTCAAATGTTAGCGTACGGGATTTAGACATGGCACAACCTGAAACCAAAACGGCGACGACTATTATGAAACGGTAATATGCTGAGGAATTACTGTAATAAATATCGATGCAGAATTCAAATCTCACGAAGCACTGCTGGTTTACTCGTCAACTTAACAGTGAACGATCCATCCGCATGGTGCCACGCCGACCTTCTTATTAGGAGATTGTGCGTCTATATAACGGTAGCCGACGTCGGGGCCTTATGGTCGCGAAACCAACGTAACGGTCGGCATGCTTCTAGCGCGAGCGTTTAATAATCAGATGTCAGATTCAACGGCTTAGCACATCGGAATTCCGCTTAAGTCACGATTTGGAACGAACGTCCTCGCGCCTCGGGCATGCCGACCTATGCGTTGGCGATGTAATTGAACGGTCGCGCGCAAGGTTATCTCTGAATAGACACACGAAATGGTATCGTTTGGGTCGGCATGGCACCCGCGAGCCTCAAGCCCCAATCCGCACTACTCAAGCCCCAAGTCTCACGACCCACGCCCTACCGCACCCTCACCACCACCACCGTCAGATCGTCGTCCAACGGCTTGAGCCCTACGAAGCGGCGCACATCCCACATGATCTGCTTGGCCACCAACGGTGCCGGCGCGGGTTCGCCTTGCAAGACGCTGTGCTTCTTAATCGATTCGAGGAACCGTGCGCGGCCGTAAGTTTCGCCGTCGTAGTTGCTCGCTTCGACCACGCCGTCGGTGACGAGCACGTACAGGTCGCCCTGCCGCACTTCGGATTGGCCCGATTCGTATTCGGCCGTCTCGTCGATACCGAGCACCAAGCCGCCGACGTCGAGCGAATCGAACTGACCGTCGCGATAACGCACCAACGGTTCGTGACCCGCGTTGCAAAAGTGAAGCGTGCGGCCATCGCGAGAGAGTTGGCCGAAGAATAGCGTGACGAATTCGCTAATCAGCGTGTCTTCGCAAATGCGCTTGTTCACGGCGCTCATCAGTTGGCTGAGGTTCTCGGCGGGCGCGAGATTGGCACGCAAAGCCGAGCGGGCGCTGCTCATGATCAACGATGCGGGCACGCCTTTGCCCACGACGTCTGCGATGGCGAAGCCGATGTCGCCCGAGGGTAGATCGACAAAATCATAAAAGTCGCCGCCGACGTCGGAGTGCGGTTCGTACACGCTGCCGAATTCGTACGAATGATGCTGCGGCATCTCGGCGGGGAACATGCGCCGCTGCACGTCGCGCGCCAGCTTGAGTTGTCGGTCCAACCGTTCGGCTTCGGCCGCGTCGCGCCGCAAGCGCGCGTTGACGATCGCCGAAGCCACCTGTGACGCAATGGCTTCGGCCAGCGCAACGTCGAACGGCGAGAATTCGTAGATGCCGCCCATGTAGGCGCGCATCACGCCGATCGATTGGCCGTCCGAAATCAACGGCACGACCAACACGCTGCCGATGCCTTCTTCGCGTGCCTTCTCTTGGTAATAGTTGCGCGGGTCGGTCGCGAGGTCGCGAATGTAGAGCGTTTTGCCTTCGAGCGCGGCCGAATCGATTTCGCTTTCGCTGGCGAGGATGGCCTTCTTGCTGAGGTACTCCTCCGACAAGTTACACACGGCGGCCATCTGCAAAATGCCGCTCTCTTCGTTGAGCAAGCGCAGCCCCGCCGCTTTCAGTTCCATGGTGGAAACCAACTGGCGCACGGCGGTATCGAGAATCGCCTGCAACTCGGTGCGACCGGCCAGATGCTGGGCCACGTCGTGCAGTGCGGCCAAGTCTTCGACGCGACATTGCAATTGGTACGCGTTATAGCAAAGCCGGGCGATGGTATTCGCCAGCTCCTGAATAAACGCGGTCGCCGCCGTCATGCGGTTGTCCGACCACGGCTTGAGGTCTTCGGCAGCGGCGGCGATCTCGTCTGCGGGAATGCCCGTGGATTGCGACAGGCCTTCGATAGACAGTTGCGTGAGCTGATGGCGCGGACGATCGCCGACGATGATCGTGCCGACATGATGGTCGCGCACAACGATCGGCGCGACGGATTGGTGCAAACCCGCGTGACAGTGCGCCAAACATGGCGAATCACCGCTGCGCACCATCTCGGCGGCTTCGCGATGCGACGCGCGACACGCCAGCAGACCCGGCTCGGTGCTTTGAATCAGACCGCAGAAGTCGGGCTTGTTGGTCGGGCTGGTGAGAGCGTTGCCGTTTTCATCGCGAATGCTGGTGCTGATGCCCGTGAGCTGCGCAAAACGGTCTTGCAGCGACTGCAAATCGTCGAGGCTGATGAAGTCGGTGAGTTGAAAGCTGGGTGCCCCCGGCGTGGTCATTTACATCTTCCAAACGGGGCCCATGCAAGCAAATGAATGCGCCCGCGATAGCGTATGAGGATCAAAATGAATGATATCGCGGTGAGCGGTACGCGGCTATGCGCGGTCGCGATTCCCCACCCATCGCTGGCGCGAAGGATGGGGCACCCGACAAAGCCTTCCGCACTTCGCCATTCGGCACGATTGGGCATATTTTGCGTTTAACGTCCGGCTACCGATTCGGTTACAATGTGCGGCGGCTAATGACTGGCGCGCGACGCGAGCCCGGGTCCCCACTTCTTGGCGCGACCCACCATGACGGCAACCTGAGCCACTGCCGCCGCTTCAGACGTCGCCCGGTCTTGATGCATATTTGCAGGAAGTGAGTCATCATGGTGATGGAACTGGATGTCCTCGGGAACCCCGAGGGCCAATGGAACGGGCCGCGCTTTCCGGTACAACAAAGCAGCTGCAGCACCAGCGGGCGTTGCGGCAACGGCATGGAGAAGATCTACCCCACCTGCGCCGTGCGTTACGGCCTGATGGGCTACATCGGTGAGTTTCGCTACTCCCCCGGTCAGGTTTTCAACTGTGGCGGCCAAGTCGTTATTCAAACCAACCGCGGCATGGAGCTGGGCGAGCAGGTCAGCCTGACCTGCACCGGCTGCGACAAATCCGTCGACCGCAAGCAGATGTTGAACTACGTCAAAGCCAGCGGCCCGGAGTTTATGACGCTCAAGGCGGGCAAGATTCTGCGGGCGGCCACGCCGCAGGATATCGACGAGGCGATGCACCTGAATCAGGATGCGGCCCGCAAGCTGATTTACGCCCGCGAAAAAGCCGCCGAAATGAAACTCGATATGAAATTCGTCTGCTGCGAGCACCTGCTCGGCGGCGAACGGATCATCTTCCATTTCATGTCCGAAGAGCGCGTGGATTTCCGCGAACTCGTCAAACTGCTGGCCGCCGAATACCACACGCGCATCGAGATGCACCAGGTCGGCGCGCGCGACGAAGCACGGTTGGTCGCCGACTACGAAATTTGCGGGCGCGAGTGCTGCTGTCGCAACTTCTTGAAGAAACTACGTCAGGTCAACATGAAGATGGCCAAGCTGCAGAAGGCCACGCTCGACCCCAGTAAGATTTCCGGCCGTTGCGGGCGGCTGAAGTGCTGTTTGCGGTACGAATACGACACCTACCAGGAGCTGCGGCGGGAGCTGCCTCCGGTCG
>JAUIHO010000312.1 GCA_030432035.1 Phycisphaerae bacterium | reverse complement strand
TCTTATTTCTTAGTATGTACCACATTCCGAGGTATTTCGACCCGCAATTCGCTAGGTTATTCGGGCAGCCGACATTCGATCAAATTTTCTTCAACACGGTGATATTGTTGCCACTAATGTTTGGTTTCGAGTCGGCGACCTGGTATTTCGATAACCGATCCTATCGCACTGTGTTAGCTGTTATGCCGGAGGTGTTGATCCAATCCCGTTGGTTTGGTGGTCGACCAGAAATTCCTATGCACTGCGTGATCAAAGCACAGGAATCGAGTTTGATTGACACGGTCAAGCCTACCTCGGTGTTTTATCGTCCCGGCAAGCCGCGTGGACGCATTTGCATCCGCGGTGTTTTGATACCCGACGGCGATACCGCGAAACGAGACGCATTTATGAATGCAATAAATCGACACCCGAAGGTGCAGCGAAGCTAAGGTGAAAGGAAGTTGATGACGGGCCCGAGTAAAGAGGATCAAGGCAATGGCTTCACCGGCTTTCGCCCATACGGCATCAGCGGCTGTCCGCGCTGCGATTACGATCTGACTGGTCTACCGTCGCAACATGCTTGTCCCGAATGCGGTTTTGCTTACGACGAACACACGATGGTCTGGAAGCGTATTCGACCGACCGTGAGAATCCCTTGGCGATATACCTTGGAAGCCGTGCCAAGCTTCTTGCTTTTCTCAATTGTGGTTTGGCAAGCTCCCGTGATTTTCGGCATCAACCGTTGGCTGCTTATCATTTGCATCGTCGCTATCGCAGCGGGGCTGTACCGTCTTCTGCGGGGCCCCAGATTGCTCTGCCTCTCACCCAGCGGCGTTGAGATTTACCCGCGTGGCATTTTGCGACCGACGGTGATCAGATGGTTGGATGTCGGCGTTACGCACAGCATGGACGACCGGTATTACCTAACGCGAATGACGCGCTCGCAGAGCATCAACATCAGCGTGTTTTTCGAGCGGCCCGACGAGCATCAGGAATTCGAAATCGCCCTCGCCGACCTGCGGAAACGCTATGGCTAGGCCGTTCGCACGCATCGGCTGGTAGCTTTATGCTATCCCGTCTAACGACTTGAGTGTGCCGATGTTCGAATACGAAATCCCCACCACCGACGTTATCACGGCCGACGACGAAATCGTCGAGGCCCCCGCTGCGCCGCCGCGCACGCTGCAACGGATGCACGAGAAGATCCGCTATCAGCAACAAAACAAGAAGCCGCGCTCGCCGTTGCCCGGTCGCCAACCGACGAGTTGCCCCGATTGTGACGTCACATGGATCGGTCTATCGCGGCGTGGCAAATGCCCTGACTGCGGCTTTGTTTACGACGAACACACGCGCGCGTGGAAAGGCAAGCGCGGCGGCAACATCGGTGGTTCGATCTTCGCGACAGTGATCAGCGTCGGCGCGATGATCGTGCTCGTACCGCCGTGGTGGGTGATCATGTTGGTCGTGCTGGGATTGATCGGCCTGATTGCGTACGCGGTGTACGACATGCTCATCGCGCAGGACGGTCGCTTTATCGCCACGACGCCGCGTGGTGTCGTCTGTCGCATTCGTTCGCACAAAACGCGCGTGATACCCTGGGGGCGCGTGGTGTTTGCCGAGGCATCGGCCTATCGCATGCCGACGTTCAAAGTGCACGGTAAGAAGCGGGCGCAGCGCATCAACGTAAAGAAAGCGATGCGCAGTTTTTCTGACGGGTGCGCGTTCGCCGTATGTGTCGAAGATGGCATCAAACGCTATGGGCGGCGGTGATGATTCCAACAGGCAACGCGCAATTTTGGATGGAGAATTGCCCCGATTGCAATTATCAGCTTCGATTGCGCGAGCCGACGAATGGAAAATGCACTGAGTGCGGTTGGGCATTTGACGAGCTATCTGCGGTCTTTGTATTTCGCCATCGGAAGCGCTACCTACTCGCCGCCATCTTCTTTTTTGTACCCGGAATGCTGATGTTTAGCCTTGCCTGGTATGTCGTCGATAAACCACTTCCATATTTCAGCTTGTTCTTTTTGCTTCTCGCCTTGGCCCTATCTTATGGCGTTTTTGTCGCCATTCGACAATTATTCGGTGGGCCGATCGTGATTGCCTTCGGTACTCACGAAGCATTGGTGCGGCCAATGGTTGATGGCAGATTCAAGGTTGACTGGGAAGATTCAGACGCAACCGAGAGGCTCCGGACACTCGTCGAAAGACAGAACGAGTGGGTTGTTGAAGCAAAACGCCATGAGGTGCGCATCAACTTAGAAGAACAGTTCGCCGAACGCTGGAAGCGTGACGATTGACCCGGGTGAATATGAATTACGCCCGCTTCCACTCCACGTGCGGGCTATCACCCCAGAGCGAATCCAAGTCGTAATACCCGCGCTGCTCTTCGGCGAAGAGGTGAATCACCACGTCGACGTAGTCGGCCACGATCCACGACGCATCTTCGACGCCACTGATGCTGTATGGCGTTTCGCCACGGTCTTTGGCCATTTGCTTTACGTGGTCGGCGACGGCGCGCATTTGGCGATCCGACGTACCTGTGCAGATCACGAAAAAATCGCACACGGGGCTGATTCCGCGCAGATCGAAGATCACGATGTCTTCGCACTTGTCGTCGTCCATCAGGCGTGCGGTTTCGATCGCGAATTCGCGCGCGACATCGCTCGTCATCTGCGGTCGCTTGCGCTCGGGCAGCATTTCGTCGTTACCATCAACGGCTGCGGGCTGCACGCCCAACGATTCGGCATGTTTCAATAAATCGTCTTTACCACTCATAGCAATCTCTATCTTCGGTGCCAACAAAAAACCCACGCGTATCGAGGGTGAGATACACGCGGGTACATTTCGCCTGCTGCTGTAATCAGTCCGCTCGCCGCGTCTCCTTTGAATCGATACGAAGCGACTAGGATACTTCAAATCCGCCGGAATTCAAGATTCCACAAAAAAAGGGCGACCCGTTACCGAGCCGCCCTTTCGTTTTAGTTATTCGAGGGAAGTTGCGTATGCCGCCCCATCTGAGTCGGCATACCAACCCAACCGTGCTTATAGGCCGATCATCGAGCTGATGGCCGGTGCGTATTTGACGACGAGGCCGGCAAACACAACGGACACCATGCTCATCAGCTTAATGAGAATGTTAAGCGACGGGCCGGACGTATCCTTGAAGGGGTCGCCCACGGTATCGCCGACGACGCCGGCCTTGTGAGCATCCGAACCCTTACCGCCGTGGTTCCCCACTTCGATCCACTTCTTGGCGTTATCCCAAGCACCACCCGCGTTGGCCATGAAGATTGCCACGGCGAAACCGCTGGTCAGACCACCGGCCAAAAGGCCCATGACGCCCGGCACGCCGAAGAACAAGCCCACACCGATCGGAATGACGATCGCCAACAGCGACGGAACGACCATTTCCTTCTGTGCGCCCAGCGTTGAGATTTGCACGCAGTTCGCATAGTCGGGAAGCTTGCCGCCCTCGAAATCGACCTGGCGTCGCGGCCAGTTTTCGCAGTCGTTCGCTTCTTCGTCGGACTTGCCCTGGCTCTTCAGGTAGCGCTTCATCTTGTCGAACTGATCGCGACATTCGAGCATCATCGCGAAGGCCGCGCGACCGACAGCTTTCATCGTCAATGCACAGAACAAGAACGCCAACAACACACCGGCGAACATACCGCACAGCACACGCGGGTTCATCAGCGTGACGTCGTAGAACGTCATGTACTGCTTGAGCGACGCCTTGTCCGTCGCGACCATTTCGAGCGTGTGCGAAACACCTTCCACGGGCACCTTCGCGGTCTGCAGCCAAGCACCGTCCTTGGTACGAGCGTTATCAGGCGAGACATCTGGAATCGGCTTACCAACACTGATCATGTCTTCGCCAATGCCAAACACTTTATCGCCTACTTCAGATTGATTGAGAATCATGTAAGCGCGATAGTTGGTTTCGGCATCACCTTCAGCGATGTGACTCGCTGCCTTGCCGTGCCCCATGTAGTACAGGGCACCCACCTCAGCCTTATTGTTCATCTTCTGTTCGATAAACGACTTGGCTTCGCGAACCTG
>JAUIHO010000067.1 GCA_030432035.1 Phycisphaerae bacterium | reverse complement strand
GTCGGAAACGTCGAAGGTCGCGAATTGTTCTCGGGGGCCTGCGAGATCGGCATCGCCGACGGCTTTGTCGGTAACGTCGTGCTCAAGCTGGCTGAGGGCGTTGCGGAAGGCATCTTCAAAACGCTCGCTCGCGAAGTGCGTGCCGAATGTCAGGATTTGGCCAAACGGCTCGACCCGATCTTTGCGAAGATATGGGAAAAGCACGACTACAGCGAAGCCGGCGGTGCTCCGCTGTTGGGCGTGAACGGTTATTGCATCATCTGCCACGGCAGTAGCGATAGCCGCGCGATTCGCAATGCGATTCGCGCCGCTCGCGATTTGGTTGCCAAGCGAATGAATGAGGTCATCGCCGAACGCCTGTCGGAGGTCACCGCCGATGCATAAGCCGTTGGGCATGAAAATTTCGGGGACCGGTCGGTCGTTGCCCGATCGCGTGGTGCCAAACTCCGAGTTTGAAAAGTACCTCGATACGAATGATAAGTGGATTCGCGAACGCACCGGCATCGTGGAACGCCGCTTCGTCTCCGAAGGCGAAACCACAGCGAGCTTGGCCGTTGATGCGTCGCGAAAAGCCATCGAAATGGCGGGACTTACGCCCGACGATATCGACCTGATCATCGTCGCAACGATTACGCCCGAAGCGATTCTGCCGTCCACGGCGTGTTTCGTTCAGCAAGAATTGTGCAGTAAGCCGGTGCCAGCGTTTGACTTGGTCGCCGCCTGTAGCGGTTTTGTTTATGCGCTGATCAACGCGACGGCGATGGTGCAGACCGGTGCATACAAGAATGTATTGGCCATCGGTGCCGAAGTGATGACGGCTATAACCGACCCCGAAGATCGCGGTACGGTGATCTTGTTTGGTGATGGTGCCGGCGCAGCCGTAATTTCAGCAACGCCCGATGCCGAAGGGCCGGCGTTGTTGCATTCGACAATGAGTGCCGAAGGCAGCGGCGATTCGGTCTTGTTCGTTCCGGCTGGTGGTTCGCGCGTGCGAACGTCGCAGATGACGCTCGATGAGCGATTGCACTACGTGAAGATGAACGGTCGCGAAGTGTACAAGCGTGCCGTGAAGCGCAACCACGATTTGGTTGATCAAACGTTGGCCGAAGCGGGCGTTACGGCGGATGACATCAAGCTGGTCATACCGCACCAATCGAACCTGCGGATCGTCGAGTCGGCCCGTCAGCGAATGGGCCTTGCTCCCGATCGCATGTACACCAATATCGAAAAGTACGGCAATACGTCGGGCGCATCGATTCCGATTTGTTTGGACGAATGCATGCGGGCCGGTCGCTTGGAGCCGGGCGACTTGTGTTTGTTGATTGCCTTTGGCGCGGGCTTCACGTGGGCATCGGCGCTAATTCGTATTTAGGTATTCGAAGAACACGGAGCGGGCGCAAGGTTGCGGCCTGCGGGTGCGGTTGCACCCACTGATGGAGAAGTGAGACCGTTGGCGAAGACAGCCATCATATTTCCGGGACAGGGCGCACAGACCGTCGGCATGGGCAAAGATATCGCCGAGGTCTCCGAGTTTGCGAGCAAGACGTTTAGTCGCGCCAATGAAGTGCTCGGTTGGGATTTGCAAACGCTCTGTTTCGAAGGTCCGGCCGAACGGTTAAACGCGACGGATGTGTCGCAGCCCGCGATCTTTGTCACGTCGGTCGCCATCTGGCAGGCGTGTATCGAGCGCGGCATGACGGAAGCTTGGGCCCCCGGTGCGATGGCCGGTTTGAGCCTCGGTGAATACTCGGCGTTGCACATGGCCGGTTGGATCGAGTTTGAAGATGCCTTGCAGTTGGTGGCCGAGCGCGGCCGCCTAATGCAGGCCGCCGCCGAAGCGTCGCAGGGCGGCATGGTGTCGATCATGGGCGTCGACGAAGCCGTCGTGAACACCATTTGTACCGAAGCCGCTGAGGGTGGCGTGTTGAGCCCGGCGAACTTCAATTGTCAGGGGCAGATCGTCATTTCCGGCGATGCCGCCGCCTGCGAGCGGGCCGTCGCCGTGGCCGAAAAGCACGGTGCTCGGGCGATTCCGCTGGTGGTGGCCGGCGCGTTTCATTCGGATCTGATGCAGCCGGCGGTCGAAGGCCTCGAAAAAGCATTGTCCAAGGCTGAGATTAAGCCCAGTGGTTTGGGTGTGGTCTCGAATGTGTCGGCTGACTATCATGGCGGGCCTGATGAGGTTCGACGCTTATTGCGCGAGCAGGTGGCCAAGCCGATTCGTTGGCAGATGTCGATTGAGAAACTGATCGCGGACGGCTACGACCAATTTGTCGAGGTGGGGCCGGGACGCGTTCTAACGGGATTGATGCGCAAGATCGACCGTTCGGCAAAGGCCGTCAACGTGTCGTCGGTCGCTGCGTTTTCGTAATTGGGTATGCGGGTGGCGGGCTCGTCGTAAGCGAGTGCGTTGCCACGGTTGGAGGCCGCATGGCGGATTCATTGCAGGAGCAAGTTGCGATTGTCACGGGCGGTTCGCGCGGCATTGGGCGGGAGACCTGCCTGCTATTGGCTGCCGAGGGTGCGACCGTTTACGCGTGTGCGCGCAGCGTGGATAAGTTGCAGGAAGTCGCATCGGCCGCCGGCGATCATCGTCTGTCGGGGCGGATCGTTCCCTTCGCGTTGGACGTTGCCGATTCGCAATCCGTCATCGATGCCATCGAAAAAATCACGACCGAGCACGGCCGCATCGATATTCTGGTGAACAATGCCGGGATCACCGACGACGGCCTCATCATGAACATGACGGACGATCAGTTCGACCGCGTGCTCGATACAAACTTGCGGGCGGTCTTCCTGCTTACGCGCGAAGTTAGCCGTCATATGGTGCGAGCGCGCAAGGGCCGCATCGTTAATATCACGAGCGTTTCCGGCATTATGGGTAACGCCGGCCAGGGTAACTACGCCGCCAGTAAGGCCGGCGTCATCGGTCTGACCAAGTCGGTCGCGAAGGAATTGGCCCGACGTGGCGTAACCTGCAATGCGGTCGCGCCCGGTTTCATCAAGACCGACATGACCAATATTCTTTCCGAGAAGGTGAAGGAAGGTGTGCGGCCGCTGATTCCGTTGCAACGGTTCGGCGAACCGCAGGAAGTGGCTGCTGCGGTGGCGTTTCTTGCCTCACCGATGGCGAGCTACGTCAACGGTCAGGTCATCGTCGTGGACGGTGGTCTGCATATGTAAGTTGTTAATCCGCTTGCCGTTGGCAGGCGGGCTTTGTCCGGCAGGGCGGCGCGGCGCGGTTATCTCGTCGTCCCGCTATCGCCCTTCAATAGCGAAAGGGTGCTCACATGGAGAACAAAACGGTGGCAAAGACAGAGGAAGAAGTCAAAAAAGAGGTCATCGAAATCGTAAGCGATCAGATGGGTGTCGATGCTGGCGATATCAGCATGGAAACCTCGTTCGTAAACGACCTGAACGCCGACTCGCTCGATACCGTCGAGTTGGTGATGGAGCTGGAAGACCGCTTCGAGATGAACATCCCCGATGAAGAAGCCGAAAAGATCGGCACCGTGGGTTCGGCGGTCGAGTACGTGCTCAAACATCAGGGCAGCAAGAGCGAAGAGTAAAGGCCGCAATCGCGCCGGCGGCGAATTGAAGGCCGTTGTGTGATCGGGGTATCGATTTATGTCCGACCGTCGTGTCGTCATTACCGGTATGGGCGTTGTTTGTCCGTTGGGATACAACGTGGACCAATTCTGGAATCGCTTGTTGGCGGGGGAGTCCGGCATTGCGCCGATTCAACGCTTCGACGTAAGCGAGTTTGATGTCACGATCGGCGGCGAATGCACCGAGTTCACGCCCGAGCCGGTGGTCGACAAACGGTCGGCCAAACGGCTTGATCGCTTTGCTCAGTTCGCCATGGTGGCTGCCGATGAGGCGTTTCGACAGGCCGGTTTCGAGCCGGGCAAGCTGCCCGAACCCGATCGGGTCGGCGTGATCACCGGCACCGGCATCGGCGGTATCTTCGAACTCGAAGAGCAACACAGCCGGCTCGAAAACAAAGGGCCGAGCAAGGTTTCCGCCTTTACGATTCCAAAGCTCATGGCCAACGCCGGCAGCGGCAACATCAGCATTCACTACGGTGCACGCGGCCCCAGTACGGCTGTGGGCACGGCCTGTGCCTCGGCAACGAACGCCATGGGCGATGCGCTGGCGGCGATTCGTCGCGGTGATGTGGATGTTTGTCTAACCGGCGGTTCGGAAGCGGCGCTAACGCCGCTTGGCTTGGCCGCCTTTGCCTCGATGAAGGCGCTCTCTACGCGCAACGACGATCCCACACGTGCCTCGCGCCCTTTCGATAAAGATCGCGATGGTTTCGTTATGGGTGAAGGTGCCGGCATGGTCGTGTTCGAAGAATACGAGCACGCCAAGAAGCGCGGTGCCAACATCATTTGCGAGGTGTTGGGCTTCGGCACCAGTGCCGATGCCTACCACATCACGCAACCGATGGAAACGGGCGCGGGTGCTGCGGCGGCCATGCGTCGCGCGATGAAAGACGCCCGCATCAATCCCGAGCAGATGGTACACATCAATGCTCACGGCACCAGCACGCCGCTGGGTGACGTTGCCGAAACGGTTGCGATTAAGAGTGTTTATGGCGATCACGCCAAGAACATTCGCATTACCAGCACCAAGAGTTCGATCGGTCACCTGTTGGGGGCCAGCGGTGGTGTTGAAATCGCCGCTACGGCGCTCGCGATGGTCAACGGCGTCATTCCGCCGACGATCAACCTCGACAACCAAGATCCACAGTGCGACCTGAACTATACGGCGAACACCGCGCAAGATGCGCGCGTTCCGGTCGCAATGTGCAACTCATTCGGCTTCGGCGGGCACAATGCCTGCGTCATTTTGGGGCTGATCGACTAACCGTTCGGCGGTTCTTGCCGAACGCGGTTTCAAACTCGTACGAGCTTCAAGTCTCGAATCGCCGGGGCCGATAAATCGGCTAGGGTGCGCGAGTTGCGCGCCGTTCTGATTTCACCGCGATCGAGTATCGGTTAATAAGCGGCGCGCTTTGCTTTGCTAAGCTCGCAACGGGCCGGAATCGATTTCGCGTTTTGGATGCTGCGAAGCGTAGATGTTTTCCCAAGATGATATCGATGCCGTCTTGCAGCAAGCGGAAGACGCGGTCACCGATCTCGCTAACGACGTTGGCGAGTCTGCGCCGAAACCAGCGGCCGCTGCGCCCGCGCCGCAACCTGCGCCCGAGCCGACGGCATCGTCTCCTAAGAGCAATCCGCATGCAGCAACGGCAAAACCCGGTGGGGCCTCGCTGAAAAAGCAGAAGCTCAAGCGCATCCTCGGGCTACAGGTGCCGGTGATCGTTCGCTTGGCCAGCCGATCCATGGCGGTCAATGAAATCATGAAGATGGGGCCGGGCACCATTCTCGAGTTCGATCGCACCGTCGATCAGGAACTCGATCTAATGATCAACAACTGCGTCATCGGCGGCGGCGTTGCGGTGAAGGTCAACGAACACTTCGGCCTGCGCATCAATCACGTGCACGACTTGCAGAAGCGCATCGATTCTTTGGGCGCGTCGTCGTAGTTCACACACTACAAAAAGTAAGCTATCCACAGTCGAAGGTTGGTCGCGTACCCAAGGTTGCGCTTCAACGCTTAAAGCGTTGCGGCCAACTTCCCCCTTTTATTCAAACGACATGACTTTACCGACACGTTCGCGATTCGAATTACCGCCTTTACAATGACCATCTGATTGACGGTTACGGTTTATTGAGGAGGCGGCAATGAAGACGCGGAAATTGGGCAATTCGGGATTGATCGTGTCGGAGCTTTGTCTGGGCACGATGAACTTCGGCATGGCTGATTGGGGAATCGATGCCGCCGCAAGTCGTAAGGTCATCGACGCATACCTCAATGCGGGCGGCAACTTCATCGACACGGCCGACGTGTACAGTGCCGGCGAAAGCGAGCGAATTTGCGGCGAGGCGTTAAAAGGCAGGCGCGACAGCGTTGTGGTTGCAACAAAAGGGCACTTCCCCGTGGTGCCGGTCTTTGGCGAACCACCTAAACATGCGAATGCATTTGGTTCGACCCGCCGACATCTCACGGCGGCGCTCGACGACAGCCTGAAACGGTTGCAGACCGACTACATCGATTTGTATCAGGTGCATTGTTGGGATGCGCATACGCCGATCGAAGAAACGCTCAGCGCGCTGGATAGTTTCGTTAAGAGCGGCAAGGTGCGCTACGTCGGCCTATCGAATTTTGACGCGTGGCAAATCGTCGAAGCGCGGCAGCTCTGCATCCGGCACGGTTGGGAATCGTTCATCACGGCGCAGATGCAATACAGTTTGGTCTGTCGCGATATCGAACGGTCGATTGTTGAAGTATGCGAGCGGTATAACGTTGGCTTGTTACCGTGGAGTCCGTTGGGCGGCGGGATTTTAACGGGCAAGTATTCGCGCGAAGGTTCGGGGCCAACGGGCGCGCGGTTTGAGACGGTGGATGAAGACAACGAATGGCGCAAGGCATTTGTGAATGAGCGCAACTTCGATATTGCCGAAATGCTGACGGAGATTGCCGGCAAGATGGAAACGACGCCGGCAACGCTGGCGATTGCCTGGATATTGCAGCGACCGATGATCAGCAGCGTGATCATCGGCCCCAAGTCGGTCGATCAATTGCAAGACAATTTGGCGGCCTGCGATGTGCGGTTTGATGATGACGATCTGAATGCGATTACACGGCTGAGCCGACCGCGGTTGGGTTATCCAGAGAAGTTCATTATGCACAACGCCCGTAACAGTATGCGGTTTTGATTTCGCGAATTTAATGAACCACGGACGGAGGATTCAGCGCATGGATGCGCCACGAGAACAAGTCGACACGAACACGCGCGAACCGTTGCCATCGGAAATTGACGACACCTGCCCGCGCTGCGGTCGCGCCGAACTCGGCGGTCGACATTGCAAACTCGTGTGCCCCGGCTGCGGTTATGCGGAAAGTTGCGAAGATATCTTTCCCACGGCGCGCTATCGGCGTGACGACGGGCAACACGCCGAGTAGCCAGTCGCGACGTCGCTAACATTTTCGAAAATTCTTCGACCACCCAACCATCGACCCACGATGCCGTTGGGTGGTTGCGCGCCGGACAGTTGATAATTCACGATTTGCCACGGTCCGAGGGTGACCTATGTTTAAGTGCGGGTCGAAACCTGCATCGAACATTTTAGAAAGGCAGTCTCGTGGCAAAACGAAAAGCGAAGAACAGCAAGCGGCGGCGTCTGTCGCGCAGCGACAAACTGCGGGCCGATTTTGAGAATCAAATTCTCGCGCAGATGTTGGATCGGGTAAACGCAGATGAAGCGAAGACCGACGAGTTGGCGAAACTGATGCACGCGTATTGCGAATTGCGCAAGCAGGATATCGCAGCGGGAAAAGGTGCAAACGAAGATGAGCCGGAAGTGATCGCACCTGCGGGGCATTCGGTCGATGAGCTAAAGCGACTGGTGAATGCCGTGTATGGGTTGACGTTAAGCGAGACGCAGCCGGGATAGGGACGATTGCATTAGTGGCTCGTTGCGTGTGGTTTTAAATGTTGGCAATGCGTTTGTTTAATTGGAATGTTTTGCCGAAGACCCCGCAGATCCTAGTACGCACCGCTTCCTTACGGGCGCGGCTCTGATGGACCGCGGCTCCGGATTGGTCGCGCGTTTGTTGGTCTGTAGATGCCGAGTCGCGCTCGTGGATATTGTTACTGTTGTGCGGCTTTCCAGTCGGCGAGGAAGCGTTCGAGACCGATGTCGGTTAGCGGGTGATTCAGTAGCGACTTGAACGTTTTGTACGGCATCGTGCCGATGTCGGCGCCGACCTTGGCGGCTTGAACGACGTGCAATGGGTGTCGCAAACTGGCGGCGAGGATTTCGGTGCGGAAGCCGTAGTTATCGTAGATCTGGCGGATTTCGGAGAGCACTTCCATACCGTCGTGGCCGATGTCGTCGAGGCGACCGAGGAAGGGCGAAACGAACGTCGCGCCGGCCTTGGCCACGATCAACGCCTGTAACGGTTGAAACACAAGCGTCAGATTGGTCTTCACGCCTTCGCCCGCCAACACAGTCAGCGCCTTCACGCCTTCGGCGATGGTCGGCAGCTTCACGACGATGTTGTCGGCGATCTTGGCCAATTCGCGGCCTTCTTTGACCATGGCGTCGGCCTCGGTGCTGACGACTTCAGCGGAGACGGGGCCGGGCACGATCTCGCAAATCTCGGCGACCAGCGTTTTGAAGTCTTTGCCTTCCTTGGCGACGAGGCTGGGGTTGGTGGTCACGCCGTCCACAATGCCCATGGCGGCGGCATCGCGCAGTTCGTCGAGATTGGCGGTGTCGAGGAAGAATTTCATAACGGGGCAAGGCTCCTAAAATCGGGTCGCGGGTTGCTTCTTTGCGGCGCATTCTATCGCGTAGGTGAAACGTCGAAACATCGAAACGGCAAAAAGTCGAAATCGGGAAGGCTGCGAGTGGGTCTTCGTGCCGTTTGAGATGCGATTGGATCGTGGGATGGGTTGATTGAGGCGCGTGGTGGCGGGTGGAACCCGCCCTACGATGGGGCGGCTTACGTTGATGCGGAAATTGTTTGTATCTACTCCGCCAGCGCTCCGCATTCCTCTAATTCCTTTTCAATCGCATCACCATCGAGCGTTTCACCGTCATTGAGGCGCGCGAGGATGGCGTTGATCTTTTCTTTGCCCGCGTCGGCGCTGAGTTCTTTTAGGAAACCGTCGTATACGTGGTCGCCCGCCATGGCGCGGTTGATTTCGTTGTGCTTGTTGTTCTCATCGAGTTCGGTGAAATACACGACGCGATACTGCTGGTCGTAGCTGGCGTCGCGGTAAATCTCGAACATGATTTTGTCGGCGGCTGTGGCCAAGGCTGATTCTCCGGGCGGGGGGCTTGGGTTGGTCGAATTCGTATCGAAATAACTTCAATTCGAGTTCATTCAGTTTCGTTTTCGTTTAGGGAATCATAAACGTTACGGCGGGGTTGCGAAAATCTCTACGCCAACGAAAAAAGCCCACCGGTGGCCACCGGTGGGCTTTTTGAGTTTTGCTTATGCGAGCGAATGAACCTAGCTGTTTGCTATTCGCGCCTAAGCGGCGCTTTCAATCGCAGCGGCTTAGTTCGCCGTGGCGACCATATCGTTAACGGCGAGTTGTACGGCTTCCATTTGAGCCTTGGCCAGCGAAACGCGAGCTTGCAGTTCGCAGTTGGTTTCCGTCTTATCGACGACGAACTTGACCTTGCCGGCCTTCTTCATCGTGGGGCAAACCTTGCTGGAGCAGTCGACCTTCTTGCCATCAACGACGTAAGCCATCTTCACGCCCTTCATGGCTTCGATGGCTTTATCGCGAGCGGCGGCAGCTTCTTCGTACGTCTTGAAGTTGCGACCGGCCACGCGGTACATGACGTTCTTGGCATCTTTGCAGCAGCTATCCGTTGCGGAAGCGAGCTTAACGTCCTTGCTCTTGCAGCAACCGTCAGCCTTGGCGAGCGTGGCTTTCTTCGACTTGCAGCAACCATCAGCTTTGACGAGCGTGGCGCCCTTGTCGCAGGTTTTTCCGTCGGCCTTGGCCAGCTTGGCGTCACCCTTCTTGCAGCAAGCGGACTTGCCTTCAGCCGAAACGAGTGCGACCGACTTCGACGAGCAGCCTTCTTTGCCTTCGGCCTTGGCTAGCTTCGCCATCTTGCTCTTGCAGCAACCGCTCTTAGCGTCGTCAGCCTTAACGAGTGCGGCTTTTTCGCTGCAGCTCTTGCCTTCGGCCTTGGCGAGTTTGGCCATCTTCGACTTGCAGCAACCACTCTTCGCGTCAGTCGTTGCGACCAGTGCAGCCTTTTCACCACAACTTTTGCCATCGGCCTTGGCCAACTTGGCGTCTTTGCTCTTGCAGCAGCCGCTCTTCGATTCGGCGGCGACCGTCTTGACCTTGGCTTCATCACCACAGGGCTTATTGCAGCAACTGCTGTTGCCCTTTTCGTCGACCGTGACGACCTTGCCGGTAAGCGGGCAAACGCGTTCGTCTTTGGCCGAAGCCAGTTTCACTTCGGCGCCTTTGCTTTCGCTGCAGCCTTTGCCATCAGCCTTTGCAAGGTCGGCCTTCTTCGAACCGCAGCACGAGCGCTTGGCGATCGCGCTTTGCATGTTATGAGCGCGTGTCTTGGCTTTGCTGTCGCACGACGACTTAGCCGATGCGAGCTTTACTTCGGCGGCCGAGTTGCACGACGCCTTAGCGGACTTAGCGCCCTTGGATGCACACGAATCGTCGCCGCAGTACTTCACCTTGCCGTCAACGACGCAGGCGATGCTGGTGTAGCGTTCGACATACTTTTCCGATGCGTTAGCGAGCGCTGCCCATGCTTCGGGCTGCGTGTTGTAGGCTTCGCCCGCGACCATGAAGCGAATTTGCGGGAAGCCGTCGCAGCTCTTGGAGCACGACGACTCGGCAGCCACAGTCGTGGCAGAGCTGCAGCTCGATTTGGACTTGGAGCACGTGGACTTGGCGGCGACGGTTTCGGCGTCACCCTTCTTCTTACAACAAGCGGGGCCGGCAAAGCTGGTCTGAGCCATCAAGGCGGCGGCGACCACGAAGGTGGCACCAAACAAAAACTTACGCATCGAGTTCCTCCTTAGAACTGGTTTCGGAAATCGGAATTGGTTTTCAATGATTGCATTTGATCGACGGCATGAGGTTGCGGACTCACCGCAGGCTCGATTGCCGAGGTACGTCATTATATTCAAATATTACCCGATGGGATTGCAGGTCGGGTGTAACAATTGCGTCTCGATTATTGGCGGGATGAGGGAAAAGGGTCGATTGGGTCGGGGATTATAAGTCTATGGCATATCGGTACTTATGGTGCGGTGCGGGGTTGTCCGCAACTCGGTTCGAACATCGCGCGGTTCCGTTTTTCAGATCGTTACGACCGGGTTACGCTCCAATTCGATGAAAAGTGATGAAAACAGACCGAAGTTGGCCCTGATTTTGGGTGTGACGGCGAGCGGGAAATCCGATTGCGCGTTGGCCGTGGCGGACGCGCTGAACGGTGAGATCGTGAGCGTCGATTCGATGCAGGTCTATCGCGGGATGGACATCGGCACGGCCAAGCCGACGGTCGAAGAGCGGGCGCGCGTGCCGCATCATTTGATCGATATCTTGGAACCATCGGAAGCGTGTAGCGCTGCGTTCTTCGCGGCCGAGGCGGATAAGGCGATTGCAGAGATTGCGGCGCGCGGTCGATTGCCGATCGTCGTCGGTGGAACGCCGTTGTATCTCATGTCATTGATGTTCGGCATGTTTGAAGGGCCATCGGCGGATCCGGAGTTGCGTCGGCAGTTGCGCGCCGTTGCCGATGAGGAAGGCACGGCCACGCTGCATCGTCGGTTGGAAAAGGTTGACCCGAATGGTGCCGAGCGTATTCATCCCAACGATTACAAACGCATCGAACGCGCGCTCGAAGTGTATGAGTTGACGGGAAAACCGTTGTCCGAATTGCAAACGCAATGGAGTGCGGATGGGTTGCGCTATCCCGGTTGCGTGATCGGATTGCGGCGTGAGAAAGAGGATGCGTCACGGCGCATCAACGCACGCGTGAAGCTGATGGTCGAGATGGGTTTGGTTGAAGAAGTGCGCGGGTTATTGGAACGACCGAACGGGCTAAGCGAACAAGCGCGGCAGGGATTGGGCTATGCGCAGATCATCGATCATCTGGAAGGTCGCATGTCGCTGGCCGATGCGGTCGAGCAGATCAAGATTCTGACGCGTCGGTTCGCGAAGCATCAGCGCACCTGGTATCGCAAGTTTCATATGGCGCAGTGGGTGGATATCGGCGCGGAAGAATCGAAGGCGTCGATTGCAGAGCGGGTGGTTGGGTTGTTGACGTGAGATTGGGTTAGTTTTTTTAAGTTGACTTGTTCCATTAGGTGTTGAGTTTATTGATTGTGGGTTGGGATGAATGTCATGCCAGGGTGTTGTCCCCCCAGCCCCAAAAGGGTAGGGACATCGACGCGTGTGCACGTGACACTTAGCCTTCGGCCAATGGCCGAGGGCACCGGCGGCGTCCGGGATTGAGCAGAATCTACTTTGCGAGTTGATTCCCCACCCTTCGCTGTCGCGAAGGATGGGGCACCCGCGATTTCGCGCGAGCGAACCTGCGTCTCCCAGCCCTAAAAGGGCAGGGGCACCCGTTTGGCAATTAATGTTTCCACCGCGAAACACCGGTTGAAAACCGGTGCCACAGCGCCTTCGCTTGCGCGAAGGTCGGGCTTACATGAGCTTACTTTTTCACCTTCGAAAACGCATACAACAATTCGCGGGCGATTTGGGCGCAGCGTTCGTCGTACATAGCGGCTTCCTTGTCGGTGCCGTCGAAGGCTTTGGGGTCTTCATACGTGATGGCGAAGCGCTGGTCGGCACCCGGCACGGCGGGGCAGGCCTTGTCGGCTGACGAGCACGTCATGATCGCGGCGAAGTCGCGCTTCGGGTTGGGGGCGTGGTCGTACACCTTTGAAAACGATGTGATGGGCATCGCATGTTTTGAATACGTTACGTGATAGATGCGGTTGTCGTCAGTCGTGGTTTGATTGATGGTCAGACCGGCACGACGCAGAGCGGCAACAGCGCGCGGGTTGAACGCCGTTGCTTCGGTGCCGCCCGAATAGGTGTGAACGCGATCGACGTTATACGCGTTGGCAGCAACGGCGGCCCAGATTTGGCCCATGTGGCTGCGACGCGAGTTGTGTGTGCAGATGAAGTTGAGACGCACGGGTCTGTTAGATTGCACGCGCGAGGTGATGTAATCGGCAAACGCATCGAGCTGCTCTTTGCGTTCCTCGGGGATGTTGTTGAATTCGGCCTTGCGATGGTTGATATAGGTTTGCAGTGAATCGTACACGGCGACGCCCCTATTTTCGGAAGAGTTGTTCGCACAGAGCAAGAGCCCGGCGATGGCGAGCGAGTGAATCATCTCGAAGATCCTTTCCAGTTAAGTCTGCCAATTAATAATGCGAGCTATTCAACAGCAAGCTCCGTCTTCGCAATCGAGTTGTGCCGCAGTGAGTTCATCGAACGTGTTCGTGAGTGCCTGCCGCGCGCGGTTTAAGCCATCCGAATCGAGGCAGTAACACACGCGTTTGCCTTCGACCGTGCCGCGGATCAGGCCGACGCGTTTGAGTTCTGCGAGATGTTGCGAGACGGTCGATTGCGCCAACGGCAATTCGTTGACGATGGCCCCACAAAAGCAGGTCGATTGTCGCGCGAGGAATCGCAAAATCGCGACCCGCGCCGGGTGGGCTAATGCCTTGGCAAACTGATCGACGCTTGCGGTTGGCGGGGACTCTTTTGCTGGCATTGTGCGAACTCCAAATGGACAATTGATCGGTAATTTACGATGAATTAGGGTGAGTTGCGACGGGGGCGGGCGGCTGAGTGTAAGGTTATGCAGGAGTTTGGCTTACGCGTTGTTGGTGGCGTCGCTCGATTCGAGCTGGCTCAGTTTTTCCAGCCGATGGCGGAACGTGCCGCGGCTCATGCCGAGCAGGCGGGCCGCTTCGGAAACGTTGCCGCCGCAGTGATCGAGGGCCTGATGCAGCAGCAGCGTCTCGACCCGCGCGAGCGTGCACGCTTCGCGATCGAACGGAAAGCGAAACGTATCGAGTGACCAATCGATGACGTCGACAGTCTGTTGCGTAAGGTTGAGGTCTTGCAGATCGATCGTGTCGCTATCGCTGAGCAACATCGCACGCTGCAACACGTTATCGAGTTCGCGCACGTTGCCGGGCCACGTGTACTTTTGAATCGCGGTTTCGGCGCGCGGCGAGAGCGCAGGCGGCGGTCGATGCAAACGCTTGGCTCGTTGCTTTAAAAAGTGATGCGTTAACAACAGCAGGTCGTCACCGCGCGCGCGCAGGGGCGGCAATTCGATCGAAATACTTTGCAATCGAAAATACAAGTCTTTGCGAAAGCGGCCTTCGGCGACGAGTTGATGCAAGTTGCAATTGGTGGCGGCAATGGTGCGCGCCTGCACGCGCCGTTCGCGCGTGCCGCCCACGCGGCGAAACTCGCGCTTCTCTAGTACGAGCAAGAGCTTGGCTTGCAACTCCAACGGCATGTCGCCGATTTCATCGAGAAAGACGGTGCCGCCGCCGGCGACCTCGAACAACCCCTTTTTGCCCGACTTGGCATCGGTAAACGCGCCTTGCTCGTAACCGAATAGTTCCGCCTCCGCCAACGATGCCGGTAGTGCCGTGCAATTGATTTGCACGAACGGTTCTTCCTGATGGGGGCCGAGATCGTGGATGTGGTGTGCCAGCAAGTCTTTGCCGGTACCCGTTTCACCCGTGATCAGCACGGTTGGAAGATGACCATCGTCGTCGGGCGGTTGGGCCGCGATGCGTGCGGCGAGCGCTAACACGCGCTGCATGCTCTCATCTTCGGCGACGATTTGGCGCTCGGCACCCTGGCGTTGGCGCTCGCGCTCGAACACGTCGAGGCGATCGCGCATGCGATGGTGTTGCAACACGCGATGGAGTACGACTTCCAACTCGCCGATGGCCACCGGCTTTTGTAGGTAATCGCTCGCGCCGACCTTCATCGCTTCGACGGCGGTTTCGACGGAGCCGAACGCCGTCATCACCACGATGGGGAAGTCGCGCCCCTGCGATCGAACTTGTTTGATGAGATCGAGGCCGGACGTATCGGGCAAACGCAAATCGAAGAGTGCGATTTGCGGTTCGGCATGTTCGATGAGTTCGAGCGCGGCCGCGGCGCTTTCGGCGGTGCGACAGCGATAATCCGACTGCGCGAGTTGCAGCGCGAGATTCGCCAGCAACGTTTTTTCGTCATCAACGATCAGCAGGTCGGTCATCGTTTGGGTATCCGTCGAGTTCGAGCGGGAACGTGAAGGTAAACGTCGCGCCGCCGCGCTCGTTGTTGTAACACTTTAACTCACCGCCGTGCATCTCTGCCACCTTTCGTGCCATAAACAAGCCGAGACCGTGGCCGTCGGGCTTGGTGCTGAACGTCGGTTCGAACAATCGACCGATGATTTTGGGATCGATTCCGCCGCCGCTATCGGAGATCGACAGTGACCAAGTTTGGTGGTCATCGTCGCGCGCGTAGGAAAGTTCGATATCGCCATCGGCTCCGATGGCGTCGATGGCGTTGCCGATGATGGCGGTGATTGCTTGTTCGACATGCCGCGCATCGATGCAGACGGTGACGTCTTGATCGACGTCGATGACGTGTAGGTTGATGCGTTGCGGCCCTGCGAGCGGGCGAAATACGGTGAGGACGCCCTGTACGAGTTCGTGCAGGTTGGTGTTTCGCGGTTCGATGTGAATCGAGCCGCAGGCGTGTTCGATTTGTTTGAACCAACGCAAGCAGCGGTCGATGGCGGCGATGATGTGGCGTTGTTGTTCGACGATTTGGGAGTTGTCGGCGGCCTGATGGCAGGTGATTTCGGCGGAGCTCTGCACGCCGGCAAGCGGATTGCGGATGTTGTGCGCGATATAGGAAACGAGTTCGCTCATGGCGATGATGCGTTCGCGTTGCACGAGGCGTTGTTCCATGCGGCCGATCTGCCCCGTCATTTGGTTGAACGCAGCGGCCAGTTGGCCCAGTTCGTCGGGCGTGTGGATCGGCGCAAATGCATTGCGGTCGCCGCGCGCCAGCGCGTTCGTCGCTTTTTGCAAATCGTTAACGGGCAAAATGACCCAGCGGCGAATCAGGTAGAGGGCTAGGAGACCGAGGACGACGCCTACGATCATGTTGGAAAATAGGATGATCGTCGTCGTGGTTTGGGCTTCGGTGGTGGCGGCGACGGCGCGGCTGAGTTCGTTTTGTGCGTGCACCTGCAAGCGGCTGAGGGCCAAGTCGAAGGCGCGGTGCGCTTCGGGCGTGAATGCTGTGGGCCGCGCGGCGCGATTGGCCAAGGCCTGTTTAACGGCGGTGCGACGGTCGTCGTTGGATTGATCGATGTCGCTAAGCAGGGATTCGGGCGCTCGGATGGTGAGCGAGCGCAACTGTTCGTCGATATGCTCGGAGCCCTGCGCGATTTTGTTCGCTTCGGCGTCGCCGTCGATGGGGCGGGCGAGGCGCGACATCTCGTAAATGACGTCGCTACGCAGGCGACCAATCGCGTCGGTGTCGCGCCGCGATGCGGCAAACGACTCGGCGGCGGCTTCAAAATAGTTTTTGGTTAGATAGACGGTGAGCAGGATCGACACGGCCAACGTCAGCTCAAAGACGATGACGAGCAGGGCGCATTTGGTGCGAATGTTCATGAAGGGTTAGCGGAATGCGGCAGCACGAGTGCGAGATTATGCAAGCGTTAAATCAGTAGCCGGAAATATCCCATCGCCATGTCGATTGCGCGAGCGGGTCTTCGGTGGTTAACACATGGCCGCCGACAAACGCGACCACCATCTTGCCATTGTGACGGTACGACGGATACCAAAAGTTGCCCATGGCATAGTCGTCGGTAACTCCCGGAACGGGCGGTGCGATGTAATGCGGCAAACGCCCGGCAGCGCTGGCGGCGGCACCATCAACGTCCATGATCAGCGGCACGTCGGGCATATCCAACAGTCGTGTGCTGACCGTCGTGATACCGGGGTCGATACCGTTACGCCATAGACGTCGATTGAATGCAAGGCTGACGTTCTCGGATGGGATGATCGCATTTTCAAATGCGGTGCGCTGCGGGCGGCGATAGAGTTCGCTCTCGCCGGCGGGGCACATCATGATCTCTTCGTCGGGGCGGTACTGCGAATACACAACCGGCGCGATGTCCCAGAATTCATCGATGCGATAGAGGCTATCGACGAAGTCATCGACGTAGAAGGCGTTGCCGCCGAGCATGTCGCTTTCGCCGCGCGTGCTGGCTGTGAACGGATCGGCGAACATGCGGAATTTAAACGAGATTTCGTGCAGTTGGCTGATGCAGCGCAGCTTGAGGCCGGCCTTGCGGCTGGCCGATAGCGCCGTGAGCAGGATGCCGATCAATAGGGCGATGATCGACATGACCACGAGCAATTCGATCAGGCTAAAACCATTGCGGCGCTGGTGCGATCGCTGTCGGGTTGTGGGTCGTCGTTTGCTCACGGTTGTTTCGAGTCTTTGCGTTTCGCGTTAGTTACCGATCAGAATGTGAACCATCACCTGAATGTCCAAGCCATTGATTTTGCCATCGTGATTCAAATCGGCGCGGGGCAACAGGCGTTTGATGGCCACATCCGCACAGGTGTCTCCGCCGGACAATGGAATTCCGTTTTGATTGATGCAGTCCATTAGGTTCGTGTCGATGCACTGCGCGTTACCGACACAGCAGGCCAACGGCGCGGGCGCTGGTGTGTTGTTGCACGGCACGTTGGCGCACGACGAACCGGGTCCGAAGAAGATGCCGCCGTTGCTGGCGCAGGTGGTTTGGTCAACGAATTGGCATGTATCGCCGCTGGCAGAACTTAGACAGCACGCTCCCGAGACGAACGGATCGTTACCGTTCGGGCATCCGCCGGTGGTTGGGTTGCAACCGGTGTTGTCGCCTTGATAAACGCCGCCGATGTTCTGGCAGTCGATCTGCGTTTGTTGCGAGCAGGGTGCGACGCCGCCGACGTTTACGCAGCACGCGCCGGTCGCCGTAGTGCCGTTGCACGAGCTACCCTGATTGGCACACGTCGTGCCCGGCCCAAGATAGGTGCCGCCGAATATCGAACAGTCGCTTTGCGTGAATTCCACGCAAGAGGTTTGAAACATGGCAGGCGGCACACAGCAAGCGCCAAGCGATAGCGGGCAGCCATCGACGGTGCAATTGGTGCCGGTGCCCTGAAACGACCCGCCTTGATTGATACAGGTTTGGCTGTCGGTCTCGACGCAGATTTCAAAGTTGCCGTTAAAGATGCAACATGCGCCGACGACTGTTGTGTCGGGGCAAACGCCGCCGAGTGCGAGCGGGTCGAGCAGGATTTGTACCAAGGCGTCAATATCGAGGGCATTCACTTGCAAGTCGGCGTTGATATCGCCGGGGATGATGATTAAATCTCGATCGTCGTCGTTAATGAAGCCGTCGTAGTTCAAATCGAGTACGTCAAAGTTGGGGCCGAAGTTGGGAATGGTCACGCTGCCATTAACGCTGTTATCGTTGTCGAAAGGAAACTGGCCATCGAGCATGCCGAGCCGCATGTTAAAGAACGCTACGTCGGTGATATTGATGTTGCCGTCGCCGGTGAAGTCGCCGAGCAAAGGTCGCGGGTAGGCGTCGGTCCAGGCGAGCAGCGCGCCGAAGAAATCCTGCTGCGGATAGGCCGTGCCGATTAGGGCGGTGAGTTGCCAAGCGGCCGGGTCGAGAAAGGTGTTTGCATCGGCATTGCGCCACGGTTCGATGACTTCGTAATGCGGGTTATTGACCAGTGGCGAACCGGGTTGAATTTGGGCGGCCACGTTGCAGAGGTCGAGCATCGCTTCTAACAGTGAGTTCTCATTGTCCGCGTTGCTGTCGGTTGGGATTTGATTGGCATCGATGCCGAGTTGTTCGGCGGAGCCCTCTTGGTTGAGCGGGTACACGAGCGTGACACGCGTCGCGTTGTACACCGCGAAATGGCGAAACTCGAGTTGGCAAAGCGGTTCGTACGTGCCGTCACCATTGGCCGACGAGAACAACTCGTAAGCATGAGCGCGATGCAGGTAGCGACCCGTTAACACCCACGACTCGTCGGGTTCGAAGTTGTTGTCGTTGTCGCCGATGCGCCGTTCGATGCTCGTCGTCAGCCCGCCGAACAAGGCGATGTGGAAGTCTTCACCGCTGCGTTCGACATGTGGCGCGGTATTGGGGTTGTTGTCGTTGTCGTCCCCGTTTAGTGCGGTGCGGCAAGCGAGCGGTGGCGGCGGCCTACCGCCGAAGCGCGCGACGTTGCCGAGATAACGGTTGGCGAACGTATTGATGTCACCGCCGGTCTGAGGGTTGGCGTCGATGTCGATATCGAACCAACCGTAAACGGGGTCGATGCCGTATTGGTATGGGTTGTAGGTGAAATCAACGAGGCCGATCGGTCCGGGTGGGTTATGGAACTCGTCAAACAAGATTTCGATGCGCACGAAGTTGCCCGCGTCGTCCCAACAGCCGTCGAAGAGATCGAGCATTGCATCCGTCGGCGACCACGGGCCAACGCGCATGCCCGCGAGCGACGGCGAGCGACTGAGCAAGAAAGCGGGGCCGACACCAGCGAAGAAGGATGTGTCGCGCGGGAAATCGACCGTGCCGTCGGCAGGGGTTTCGAGAACGCTTGCTGTGGCGCAATACTTGTTGCCTTCGGACGGTGGCCAAACGCAAGGGCCATTCGCGCGCAACGATCGGGCACACGTCATCGTAAGCAAGACGAAGACGAGCATTGACGATCGGCAGATCGTATGGGCCGGCAAAAACATGACAAATGTCTAAATAGTATGACTGTACGAGCGGCACGCGCCGCGAAAGCTCCATGATACGCAAGCGGCGCGCAATCGCACAAATACTGTGGCGGGCAGTGGTTGCGTTTGCTTACCCCTAATGCGGGAGTGGCGATATGTCGCCGATAATTTGGCCACTTTGGCCAAATATGGCCATGCTGTCGAACGGTAGTTCCGAGGGCTGCGGAAATTCACCGCGACTAACTCCATGACTGTCTGATGGTTACGGCATGCGTTTGTGATTCACCTGCGCGCGGCACGCATATTGCGAATAAGAGATCCCGTTCAGGGTGCCGGTGCACATCCGTGCCGCGTAACCAATTGCATTACAACGCGTGTGCTTCGTTATGCGACTGCTCGGTGGTAGGCTCAATTGACCTCTAGCAGACGTGGCCCACGCGACAACCAGGCGATTCGGGATCTTTTCCCGCAACCCCCAGTAGGAGGACACGAATCCAATGCCCACTTGTTTTAAGAAGCGAACATTCTGTATTTGTGCGGCGCTGATAGCTGCCGCATGTTTCTCCTCGTCTGCCGCGTTGGCGGGCGACTTCGACGGCAACAGTGCTGTGACGCCGCAGGAAGCCGAGATCTTCACTCAGATCTTGCTCGGCAACATCACCGACAGCGACTATGTCAACATGGCCGACTTGAATGGCGACGGCGTTGCCGATGGTCGTGACTTGCAAGCCTTCTCGGCGATGCAAATGGCGGGCGGTGGCATTGGCCCGGACCGCGGTGCTTGTTGTCGCACGTTGCCCAATGGAAATGAAATTTGCGTCGTGGTTCCGGAGAACGCCTGTCTCAACACGGGGGGGACGTTCTTCGGTGTCGGCACGACCTGTCAAGATAACAACGTGGGTTGTCACTTGCCTCCTCCTCCGCCGGTAGCCTGTTGCCTGCCGGACGGCACCTGTGCGGAAGTTCCGCCCATTCAATGCTTGCAGATGATGGGTGTTCCGCAGGGGCCGATGTCGCAGTGCGCAAACACCGACTGTGCGGCGCCACCGCCGGTCGGCGCGTGCTGCGTCAACGTATTTGGTTTGCCGTCGAATGCGTGTTTGATCACGACGGAAGAACGTTGCGCGGAAGACGGCGGTCAATACTTTGGTGATGGCACCACGTGCGAGAATAGCACGGTGCCGTGCGGCCCGCCGCCGCCACCCACGGGTGCGTGTTGTTTGGGCATGAACGGCTGCCAGGAATTGACGTTTATGCAATGCGTCGAAGCTGGCGGCTTGCCGCGACCGCCATTGACGACGTGCAATGTGCCCAATATTTGCGAACAACCCGTGCTGGGCGCGTGCTGCATCACACCAGACTTCGGTCCGTTCTTTTGTTTTGAAACGACCGAAGAACGCTGCGCGGAACAAGGCGGCACGTACGCAGGGGATAACACCGATTGTACGAATGCGGTTTGCGACGGCGGCGCGTTTGGTGCGTGCTGTGCTGGTGGTCCGAGTGGGCAAGCGTTCTGCTTCGAAACAACGCCCAACGGTTGTTTGATCGCGTTTGGTGAATTCCAAGGTGACGGCACCAGTTGTAACGATGCCAATATCGATTGCCCGGACGATCCGACGGTTATGGGGGCATGTTGTGTCTCGCCCGCCGGCGCGCAGGGTGATTGTATCTTCACGACGGAAGAAGAGTGCCTCGCTCAAAACGGAACGTATCTCGGTGATAACTCGAGCTGCCCGTTCGCGGGTTGTAACTTCGGCGACCCCGGCGCGTGTTGTGTTGCGACGCCCAGCCCTGGCGGCGGTGATGTAACGTGTTTGGAGATCTCGTCGTTTGAATGTGTGCTGGTTGGCGGTCAATTCTTCGGCGTGGGCAGTTCGTGCGACGATGACAACGTCGACTGCAATGGAGCAACGGGCGCCTGCTGCTTCACGCCGCAAGGTGGAGCGTTTCTCTGCGTTGATACGTCGGAAGAAAAGTGCGTCGCGCAGGGCGGCGACTATCAAGGCGATAACACCAGTTGCCAAACGACCGGTTGTAATACACCGCCGACGGGTGCATGTTGCGTGCAAATAAGCGTCGGTGGTCAAACCTGTATTCAAACGACGGAAGCACAGTGCACGGAAACCCTTGGTGACTACCAAGGCAACGGTACGTTGTGCAGCAACACGCTATGTAACGACCCGGATCCGACGGGTGCGTGCTGCGTGACCGACCCGATCGGCGGCAATGTCGGATGTATCTTCGCGACTGAGGAACAATGTCTCGCGCAGGGCGGCACGTATCTCGGCGATAACTCGAGCTGTCCGTTCGCTGGTTGCGATTCGGGCGTCAACGGCGCGTGTTGTATCCAAACACCGACGGGTGGCACGACCTGTATCGTGACGTCGCCGTCGATCTGCGACGAGAGCTTTGGCCAGTATCAGGGTGATGGCACGTCGTGCAGCGATGCAAACATCGATTGCAACAATCAAACGCCGCGCGGTGCATGCTGCATCACGCCGAATGTCGGCCCGTTTGTTTGCTTCGAGACGACCGAAGCACAGTGCTTGGCCCAGAACGGTCAGTACCAAGGCGATAACACCAATTGTCAGGCGACGGGCTGCCCGAACGTGGCGTTTGCGTGTTGTTTGCCGAACGGCTGCCAAGTGCTCACGTTCGACGAATGTATCGCTCAAGGTGGATTGCCGACGGGCATCGGCATCGACTGCGACAACGTCGTTTGCCCCGGTGATAACTTCGGTGCGTGCTGTTTGACCAATGGCGGCACTTCGGGTTGCTTCAAGAGTTCCGAGGCAAACTGCCAGATAGCGGGCGGCGTGTATCAAGGCGACGGCACCGGCTGTAACGATCCGGATATTGACTGCCCGATCATTCAACCGCCGCAAGGTGCGTGCTGCGTGCCGGGTGATTTCGTGCCGGCGATTTGTCTCGAAACCGACAAAGCCAATTGTTTGTCCCTGATGGGTGAATTCCAAGGCGTGAACACGTCGTGTAACGATCCGTCGATTGTGTGCGACAACATTCAGCCTATCGGTGCCTGCTGTTTTGAAACGGCCATTGGCGGACAAACCTGTATGTTACGCACGCAAGCCGCTTGCTTGGAGCAGGGCGGTGACTATCAAGGCGATAACACCAACTGTCAGTCGTCGGGTTGCCCGCCGCTTGAGACGGGCGCGTGTTGTAGGTCGGCCCCCGGCACGCCGGTGATCTGCATCAACACCGATGCGCAA
>JAUIHO010000311.1 GCA_030432035.1 Phycisphaerae bacterium | reverse complement strand
ACAATATCGATATTGGCGATCGTGATGTTTGAGGGGTTATCGAGCGTGACGGCCATGTTACCGAGCGGTGTCGTGACGCCGAGGTCGACGGTGCCGTTTAGGTTGGTCTGGCACCCCCCTGCGTTATTTGCGATGCGAATGCCCGTGCCGCCCACACCATTTTGCGTGTGAACGCCCGAGAGCGTGACGATACCGCTCGAGCGATTGATCAGTTCGAGCAGCGGTCCATTGGTCGTCGACTTCGTCGTGCTACCGGGATACGTAATTCCGATCGAGCCGCCATCTACGCGAATCGCGGCAGTGGCCGGTTCAGTGATTGCGCTGGAGAACCCGGTAACCGTCAGTTGACCATTGCAATTCACTAGCAAGATCCCGTTGGCACCGGCGTTCGCCGAAGAGAGTTCATCAAATTCGCATGCGAGCGTACCGCCGTCGGAAGCGCGAAGCGCGCCGCCGCTGCCGGTAATGCTGGAGTCCGAAACCGTTAGCGTACCCACACTGGCGGCAGCACCATTGCGAACGCCGTAGTCATCCGTATTGCCGACTTCGATACCGCGAATCGTGTTATTCGTCGCCAAGCTGATACCGATGCCTGTCGTGCCGCCGACGTGCGTGATCAGCGAGCGGTTCATCGCACCGTTGGGTGCCGGGCTCGTCGTCAACGCGCTGTTCGGTGCAAGCGTGATGCCGAGATTGGTTAGCTCTGTTAGTAGGTCAATGCCCTGGCCAAGCAGAACCTGATTGTCCTTCAAGACGATGCCGCCCGGATAACTGCCCACGCCCTCGTGAATGAAGATCACATCACCGTCACCAGGCAATATTGAATTATTGAAATTCGCGGTACCGAGGAACGGGTTATTGAACGTCCCCATGTTGCTGCTAGTCGGGCCGGCCGTGTTGTCGATGAACCACACCACGTCGCTGACGGTAATCGCCACGGTCGCCGTATTCGGTTGGTTGAAACCGTTGTCGATCGTGTACGTGAACGAATCCATACCCTCGAACCCAGCGGGCGGCTCGTAGGTAAAGCTGCCGTCGGCAGCGAGCGTTACGCTACCACCTTGTGCGGTTGCGGTCGCATTGCCAACGTTCATCGCATTACCTTGCACAGCCGTCACGGTAATGAAGTCACCTTCATCCACAGCCATGCCGTTATCCGCGAACACGCCATTGGCAGCCGAAACATCGAGACCGATGTTGCCAGTGCAGGTGTATGCATCGTCAACGGCAGTCGGCGCGTCACCGACGGTAATCGTGACCGTGGCGTCGTCGCTACCTGCGGCATTGGTCAAGCGATAGTCAAACGTGAACTCGCCGACAAATCCCAACGCCGGAACGAATCCGAACGAACCATTCGGATTCACAGTAATGCTGTTACCCGACACCAACAGCGTGCTTCCTGCCATAAAAGTCCCGGCGTCACTCATCGGAATTGAGCCGCCGCCGAACGACGTAATCTCTGCCGCCGGATTGCCGAGCGTATCCATCATCGCATTGGCAAAACCGCCGGGAATCACACCGTTAGCCGCATTGATAAGACCGTTGTTTGTATCGACATTCAATGCAACGTTTGGTTGATTGAGTCCGTACATGTCGTCATTGGCTGCTGGCCCAACCAACACTTGGATCGTCACCGTCGCAACGTTTGAATCGACGGCACCATCATTGGCCATGTATTGGAACGACACGTCGGTCGTGCCGACGCCGTCGTGTTCGTAGGAAAACGTACCGTCGGCGTTGAGCATGAAGCTCGTCGCATCGGCCGGATCGGCACCGACTTGCGTAACCGTGAGTTCGGTTAGTGGATCATTGTCAACATCGGTGTCGTTGCCGAGCAAGCCCGTCATGACGGTGTTTACCGTCAGCGTCATCCCTTGCGAGACTTGGTAACTCGAATCGTCATTGCCGATCGGCGCGTCGTTCGCACCATCGATCTGCACGTTGACATTCGCTGATGCCGTACCCGCATTGCCATCGCTGATGTCGTATGCGAACGTGTCGGTCAACATGTCACCGACATTAAGGGCGTCGACCGTTCCGTTTCCGTTGTCGAGCGTATATGTGATGTCGCCATTGGCCGCGAGATCGAGCGTACCGTACATCCCCATGAGATTGCCCTGGTTCGTCACGGTAAGCATGTCGCCTTCGACATCGTCGTCATTCATGAACACGTTGCCCATCACCGTGTTTGGCGCGGCATCTTCGGTAATCGTCGGCATGTCATCATTGGCAACCGGCGCATCATTGATGCCGGTGATCGTCACCGTGGCAGTCGCCGTGTCGGCGCCGCCGTTACCATCGTCGATGGTGTAATCGAACGTGACCATGGCGGTCGCGCCGTCGGCAAGCTGTTGGAAAGGTACAAAGCCGGCAGGATCGAACGTGAACGTGCCGTCGGCGTTGAGCGTGAGTTCGCCACCGGCAGCAAGCCGAACGGTAACGCCGATATCCGCAGCATTACCGTCGAGTTCCGTGACCGTCAGCGCGTCGCCGTCGATATCGGCGTCTTCACCGTTGCCATTGTTGGCCAGCACATCGCCCATCAACGCCGTGTCTTCGTCGGTCATCAGCGCATCATCTTGCGCGACCGGCTCATCATTCACCGGGTTAACGGTAATCGTGACCGTCGCCGTATCGCACAACGGCGGTGTTTCGTCGTCGCAAATCTGATATTCGAACGTGTCGGTGCCGTTGAAGTTTCCGTTTGGCGTGTACGTGATATCGCCCGTGGCCGGGTCGATGTCGGGCGTGCCGTTGGTCGGGCCGCTCAGAATCACCACGCTGATCGGTTCCAAATCACTATCGGAGTCGTCATCGTTATTCAGGATTTCGATCACGACCGGCATGTCTTCGTCGGTCGTTGCCGTATCGTCGGCTGCAACCGGCGCTTGGTTGGGCGTCGGGTTCGGCTCAGGATTGGGCGTATCGTCGCACGCATCCCCCACGCCGTCGCCATCGGCATCGGCCTGATCGGCATTGGCCGCGTTCGGACAGTTGTCGGCATCGTCGGCAACGCCGTCACCATCGGCATCCGTCGGTGTCGGGTTCGGCCCCGGACCTTCACCGATCGTGCCGCCGATCAAATTCAACAACAACAGAATCGTCGCAATCACCGGACAAATCGCCACGCACGCAAACCAAAGAAACGCGGCAGCAATAAAGCCGGGATCGATAAACGCCGAGTCGCTTTGCGTCAGCAAATCGTGTTCGGCGGCGAGCAGTTCGGCGTTGGCAGAGATGTACGGGTTCGACGCGTCCAGCTCGGCCGGCAGCTTGGCCTTGGCGTTGCCCGACGGCGACCAGACGTATCCTTCGGATGTGATCAGCTGCGTCACGGCTTGCGTCGCCGCGTCGAGCTTGAGCGTGACCGACTTACCCGCGCGACCGAAGGTAAACTCCGTCACGACGGTCTTGCCGCTTTGCACGACATACGTGCCCGTTGCCGTGCGCGCCGCGTCCGCAAATATCAGCCGAAACGACTGTGCCCCGCGGTCGATCTCCAGATGCGTGGCACCGGCAAACTCGCTGCCGCTGAGCCCTTGGGCGACCGGATGATCGCTATCCAACGCGATCCGCTCCACCTGGGCGACGCCCCCCGGCAACGTGTTGACGGGCGTCAACCCGCTGCGGTCACATGCCACCGACCAATAACAAAGATTGAGCGTCAACGTGACGCACAATACTGCTTTGCAACGGTGCAAGGTGGTTCGTAGGGATCGGGGCATGTCATCACTCCTAACTTGGTCGAGAGGTATCCTCGGGACTATCAAAACGCAGCATTTCGCGTTGTGGCATCAAACCCGGCGGGCAATCGGCATCGTTTCACCGCCGAGGCCCGTTATGGGCGCATACGCGCACGCCGTCTATGCCACTACGCGAAGAAGCCACGCTCAAGGTACATATTTTGCGCCAAACGGGCATGGAAATGGGCGGGAGCCGATAAGAAAGGTCTAATTGGTCGGTGGGCCGAACCGAATCAATCGGTTCAACAAAATACGCTCGGGTGGATCTGTATCGAATGATGCCGAAACGCACCATCAGGGGAAATCATGTTCTGGGTCACGGTC
>JAUIHO010000310.1 GCA_030432035.1 Phycisphaerae bacterium | reverse complement strand
CTCACCAGCAAGTAACCCCATCCGAGCTAGCAGGATTTTGGAGGCGTTTTCGATGCGATTTTGGCGTGGTTTGATTCAACGGCGCGAGGTACGGATATGTTTGCTTTGCGCGATGGTCGCGATGCCGGTTGGTGCCGGTTGCGAATCCACGAGTCCGTTCCTGCTTTCGGCATTCAATGGCAAGTTACCGGCGGGCGGCGTCGCGGGTGACGCGGTTGACGAAAACGACGATGATGACGGTGTCGATCCAAACGATCGCACGATATACGAGCATGTCGATCAGTTGCCGGCAGAGTTACGAACATTTCAGCATTTCGTTGGTTCGTCGTCCACATTTCCGGTTCAGTGGCGCGCTTTGTTTGTCGTCACGGCGGGCGAAGGCGGCTTCGTGCGAAACGAAGATGACATCGAAGAATACATGCTAGCTGGATATATGGATTTGTTACCGCCGAATTCGGACGTCGGTACCACGACGACCATTGGATGCGTAACGCTTACGTTAACGCGCGGAACGCGCCTGCTCGGAATGCGGAGCGGCGACTTTTTAGGTGAGATTGTGACGCTGCCCGGCAACACGTCTCAGACACCCGATTTAGAACCGATATTTGCACAGGATGTTCGCGACATAGATCGCAATCCGAATCTACCCATTCCTGAGCGTATCGTGTTTACCACGCTCGATCCGAACTTTGATTGCATCAACGAAAACGATCCGTGTACGCAAAAGGCATTTCAATTCTTCGATCAGTTGACTGCAACCCAAGAGGTCGGCACGCCGGTGGATGCGAGATCGATTCAAGGCACGTTGTGCAGCCTTGGTATTGAACGGGCGCCCGAAGTTCGACTCGATCTGACCAACGACGGCGGGTCACTACCGTTTCAGTTTGTTCCGGGTGGGGTGGTTCTTTGGCGGGTTCTTAATCAAAGCGTTGATACGCAGACGCTCGGTCAGATTCGAGTGGCATGGACAGTCGTAGATGCGAACGGAAATTTCGTTCATATTGAGCAGCCATAACTTCGCAGTTAAGCGAACTCCATCCGGTGGCCGGAAAGCTGTCCTGCGTAGCTTAATTCGCTAAAGCAAACGGGCGCTGAATCTGCTTCTGATTCAGCGCCCGATTTACATTACGCAACCGACATTTCCGATTCGACCACGTTCTCCGCAAAGCTCGCATAGGCAGCGCCGACATCTTTCGCCATGCTATCCGGGAAGAGATGGAACTCGCCCGCGGCCAGTGCGTCGATGATGCCTTGGGCGACTTTTTCCGGTGAATCGGCGGCATCGCCAAAGCCGACCTGATCGCCCATATCGGTTTTGATCGGGCCGGGGTGTACGCTGAGAATTTTGACATTAAAGGGCTCAAGCGCTTCGCGTAGCGATTGCGTAATCGAATACGACGCGGCCTTCGATGCGCAATACGTCGAGAATTGCGCAAACGACCGTAACGACGCCAATGAGTTGAGCTGCACCAGGGCGCCGCCACCGTTCTTTTTGATTACCGGGGCAAATGCCTGCGCCACACGCATTAGGCCGTACACATTGGTGTCGATCTCTTCCTGGAGTGTTTCGATCGCGTCGGATTCGATGGCACCTTTGACGCGTAGAATGCCGGCGTTGTTTACGACGAGTTGTACGTCTGCGGCGGTGTCGGCGGCGGCATTGACCGACTGCGTGTTACTCACGTCGCACGCGACTGGCACGACCTTGTCGCCGTACTTTTCCACCAAATCGGCAGCCGATTCGGGGCGGCGAACGGCTGCGTAGACCTTCGTGGCACCCGCACCGAGCAGGGCTTCGGTGATGGACTTACCGATGCCGCGATTGGCGCCCGTGACGAGGGCAATTTTTCCTTTGACATCGAATGACATGGTGGGCTCCTCGGTTCAGTTTGTCGTGTTGGCGATCCATGCAGTCGGCGGGCGGTCCAATGTGACCGTGAATCCCACCATCCGCGATTAGAGGGTAGTCGTGTGGGGGCGGTCGGTCCACGATGGCTTAGAAATCGTCAAAAAATGTGACTGTCGGCTGTGTATTTAGCGAACGCAGCATGCCTACCGCTGCTCGGTATTGGGGCAACGGCGCGACCGATCGTGAAAGGCATCGTCTGGCGACGTTTTTTAATGGTATGCCATCGTTCGCATTTTCGGCTGACGCTCACAAGCCAATTCATTCAAATCAGAAAGCATTTGGTCTCATGAATCAGCACCCCCAAACCGTACGTCTTGGAGATCAATCCGATGGAATTCAGCCGCGAGAAATAAACGTCCGAGGCATTTCCCGGCGCGGTTGTTTAGTGGCGGGCGCGGCAGTTGCGGTTAGCGGCGGCAGTATTCATCGTCTGTTTGCGGTAGATCGTGAAGCGACGACGCAACCTTCCGACCCGCGTGGCGGACTTCCTACCGGCTTTCCGGCGCTGAACCCTGACGACGTGCAAAGCGTCGTCGGAGCGTCGCACTTTAATATCGAACGCGTGCGCGAACTGGTGACAAAGCGACCGGCGTTGGCGCGGGCGTCGTGGGATTGGGGTTTCGGTGATTGGGAGACGGCGCTCGGGGCGGCGTCGCATACGGGGCAAGGCGAAATCGCGCAACTGCTAATCGGGCATGGGGCACGGCCCAACCTATTTACGCTCGCAATGTTCGGCGAACTCGATGCGGTAGAGGCGGTGATAAAGGCGATGCCGGGGACAGAGCGCATACCGGGGCCGCATGGAATTTCGTTACTCGATCACGCGCGTGCGGGGCATGGCAACAAGCGAAATACATCCGAACATCGCGATAAAGCCTGCGCCGTCGCGGTGTATCTCGAGTCGCTCGAAGGGGCTGACACGGTAGAAGAAAACGCACCGCTCACAAACGAACAGAAGCAGGCATACGTCGGTCAGTATGAAGCGGAAGCATTCGACTCGTTACGCTTTGACGTCGCCATCGGTCGGCGGGGGCAGCTAACCCTCCAGCAGATGCCTGACGGTGTTGCCCGCAATCTCAATTCGCGGGGCAATCACGCTTTTAATCCGTCTGGAGTCGATGAGGTGCGCATCGAATTTGAATTGGATGCCGAGCAAGCCAAGCGTCTAACGATTCACGATCCTGATGTAACCATCGTGGCCCGCCGCATCTAATTTATCGCGCACGCGCGACCGGTATCTGCGCGTGCAATTCGAAATGCGTAAACCCATGCGCAAACGGTCGGCCGATCCATGCTTCGAATGCCGGTAGATCGGCTGGTACATACTTGCTCGCTGGTAGCCACGTACCGTAGAGATAGTCGATCGCGCGCATCTCCAATTCGATCGGCCCGCGGAGTTCGATTTCCGCGACGGTCATTGCGGGAAACTCGTACCGACCGATCTCGCCGGTGGGTTTAACATCGGGCACTTCCACGGCGACGTCGTAGCGGCAGTCTTCCATCGCGACGATGTCGGCGTCTTCCCACATGTAGCCGAGCCATTGGTTATCCGCGTAGCCGAGCGGTTCGGCCCACGCCATCAGGCGCTCGGCGGCCCCATCGACTCGGCCCGGTTCGTAGGGTCGCAATACGCGAATGTAGGCGACTGTACGCGGCGGAATCTCGCGCATCGTCACCACAAAGCCATCCGGATTTTCGTTGACTGGCAGGCGACCGAGTTGGTGCCGATGATCGGGGCCGTACATGGCGGTTTGAAGTTCTTCGCGCCGTTGATCTTTTAAATCCTGAAGGTTGAAATCGCGCGGTGCGACACCGTAGCGCTGCTTGAAACTGCGGGAGAAGTCGGACAGCGAATTAAAGCCGCACGCCGTTGCGATGTGCGTTAGGTTCTTCGATTTATTATGTGCCAGCAGTTTTAGGGAACGTTCGAGCCGAACGCGTTTGATGAATTGGTTTAGCGTCTCGCCGAACAACGCCTTAAAAATGCGGTGAAAATGAAACGGTGAAATATGGGCGGCGGCGGCCACATCATCGAGCTTGATGTTGGACTCAAGGTGTTGCATCACGTAATCGACGGCTCGGTTCATCCGCTCGATGTAATGCTGCGTGGCGTCATCGCGTTGGTCGGGATCGATTCGCAAGATTTGTCAAACTCAACCGAAATCGTCTTGTTA
>JAUIHO010000066.1 GCA_030432035.1 Phycisphaerae bacterium | reverse complement strand
AAAGACATCGAAGCGCTCGCCGGTGGTCGCGTTTACAGCGGTGCAGAAGCATTGGATCTCGGCCTCGTCGATCGACTGGGCAGCTTTAGCGATGCCGTGCGTTTCGCCGCGAATGAAGCGAACATCTCCGATTACGAAATGCGCGTCTATCCGCGGCCAAAATCGCCGTTTGATATCTTCTCCGAAATTCTCGGCGGCGCGGCGAAGGAAGATAAGTTCATCGGCACGCCCTATCGCAGCAATCCGTTTGTACAGCAGGCGATGGGCGCCGTCAGCGCGATCGACCCGGATAAGGCGATGATTCTGGCTGACTTCATCACGCACATGGAAATGCTTTCGAAAGAAGGCGTGCTGATGCTGAGCCCGTGTGCGACGACGTTCGCGCGGTAAGGCCGCGAGAAATTAAGTCCTCCAGCCCCAGAGGGGCAGGGGCACCCGAGCGCGACCGCAAAGCGCGACAAATGAGAAACGTCGCACAAACAACTTAACTTTGACCCCACTCCACCCCTGGCCCGGTCGCCTGAGCTCATCTTACTTCAGGCTGCCGGGCCGTTTTTTTTTCTGTGTTGAAATGGTCGTGACTGACGGACGATTGCCAGAGATTGTTTAAGTCTATTTGCATTGCGACGCCAACCGCTTCCTTACGGGCGCGGCTCTGATGGGTCGCGTGCATCCTCTACCCCATGCACACCACACGCCGCCTCGCCTACAATCATTCGCATGTCGTTTGAGTTTCCCACCGATCGCCCGTTGCCCGACTTCGGCTTGGTCTGCCTGAACTGTCGCTACCGTTTGGCGGGATTAACGAGACCGCGCTGTCCGGAATGCGGCAGTGCGATTGATTTGGAAGCATACGTTCCGAAGGGTGACTTCCCGGTCCTAATCTTTGCCGGTCGCGAAGTGCGTTTAACACCGCAACTCGAAGAGCGTTTTCGCAAGGCCCGCATTCATTACACCACCAAGCTCGGTCATACCGACGCGATGTACGGCCTTGAACGCATGCCGATCTTCAAGAACAGCAAACGCGCGTGCGTGTTGCGCTCGGAATACTTCGCCGCGTTGGAACTGGTTCTGGAGGAACATCTGAACCCGACGGAACTAACGGAAGGCGAACCCACCAGAGACACGTCGGCGAGCGATTCCGACGCACCCGATTGGACCTGCGAACACTGCGACGAACCCAATCCGGCGACATTCGATATTTGCTGGAACTGCCATCGCGACGGCAAACCCGCATAAACGGGCGTCATTTTGGCCGCGCCGCGAATTGGCCCCTATACTCGCGACGTACGCGAAAACAACTCGGCAAAGCACATGCAATCTAGCCAAAAAATAGACAATTCGAGATCGCGATTCACAATTAGCCTCGCGCTGCTTCTATGCGTTTCGACAGTAGTAGGCGAAGCGGCTAGCGGTAATAAACCGCCGCGTGAACAAGCAGCTCCGTCGCAAGTAAATAACCAAAGCAACAAACCAAAGCCAAGCAACATGACATCCACCACCCAGCCTGTACATACGAATAACCTAATCAACGCCACCAGCCCGTACCTTTTGCAACACGCGCACAACCCCGTTGATTGGTACGAATGGGGCCCCGAAGCGCTCGCGAAGGCGAAGGAACAAAACAAGCCGATCTTCCTGTCGATCGGTTATTCGGCTTGCCACTGGTGTCACGTGATGGAACGCGAAAGCTTCGAGAACGAAGACATCGCCGCCGTTATGAACGAGCATTACATCAACATCAAGGTCGATCGCGAAGAGCGACCCGACCTCGACGATATCTACATGAGCGCGACGCAGGCCCTCACGCGCAGTGGCGGTTGGCCCATGTCGGTTTGGCTCACGCCCGATCTCAAGCCCTTCTATGCAGGCACCTACTTCCCGCCCACATCACGCTACGGTCGCCCCGGCTTCAAAGATGTTCTGCTCTTTCTAAACAAAGCGTGGAACGAAGAGCGCGACAAAGTCTTGGAACAAGCCGAGCAACTCACCGACGCCGTGCAGCAGATTACAGTAACACCCGCCGGCGAACAGCCCGTGCCCGCCGGTGCCATCGAAGCGGCCACCAACTTCATCGCGCAACGATTCGACCCGACCAAAGGCGGCATCCTGAGCGGTAACACCAACAAGTTCCCGCCGAGCATGGCGTTGGAGTTGATGCTGCGTGGTTACGCGCGCTCGACGCAAGCGGGTAAGTCCGAAACGCGCTTGCTCGAATTGGTCGATACGACGTTGGAAAACATGGCATACGGTGGTATCTACGATCATCTCGGCGGCGGCATCGCACGGTACTCGACCGACCCCGATTGGTTGGTACCGCACTTTGAAAAGATGCTGTACGACCAGGCGCTCGTGACGGACATCTACCTGTCGGCCTATCAACTCACCGGCAATCCGCTATACGCGGCCACGGCACGCAGCATTTGCGATTACGTCATCGAAGATTTGCAAGACGATGCGGGCGGCTACTACTCGGCACGCGACGCCGACAGCGAAGGCGAAGAAGGCAAGTTTTACGTTTGGTCGGTGGATGAAATCCACGCGGTCCTCGGCGCGGACGACGGCAAGCTGTTCTGCCAGTTCTACGACGTAACGCCAAGCGGCAATTGGGAAGGCAAGAACATTCTCAACGTGCCCAATGAGCCGGACGTGTTCGCAAAACAAAACAACCTCGATGTCGAAGAACTAAACAAAAAATTGCCGGACGCCCGCGCGAAGCTATTGGCAAAACGCGCCAAGCGCGTTCCGCCCCACCTTGACGATAAAGTGCTCGCCGGTTGGAACGGTCTCATGATCGCCGCCATGGCACGGGCCGGTCGCGTGCTCGATGAAGATCGCTATCGAGACTCGGCAACGCGCGCCGCCGACTTTGTTCTTACGCAAATGTCCGACAACGCCGGACGTCTGCAACGCACTTGGCGAAAGGGTAAGACACACACGCTCGGCTATCTCGACGATTACGCCTTTACGATCGATGCCCTGCTCGATCTGTTTGAGACCACGCAAGAGATCAAATGGCTCGACGCCGCCGCGAAATTGCAAACCGATCTCGATGCACATTATTTAGACAAGAACGCCGGCGGTTACTTCTTCACTGCCGACGATGCCGAGACGGTTTTGGTGCGGATGAAGAACGCCAACGACAACGCCGTGCCGTCGGGCAACTCTGTTGAATTGATGAACCTGCAGCGGCTGGCGATTCTGCTAGACCGTCCTGCTTATCGCGAACAAGCCGAAAAGATGTTGGCGTGCTTCGGCGACAAGGTCAATCAGATGGCGTTCAGCTCCGAGCGCTTCTTGGCCGGTGCCGATTTCTTCCATCAGCCCACGCGCGAAGTGGCGATCGTTTACAACAATGCCACCCAAAAGGATGCAGCCGGCCTGCTGGCCGCCGTCTTCGCGTATTACGTGCCGAATAAGGTCGTGGTCGCAATAAACCTCGACGATCAAAACGCGACCGAAATAACCAAGAAACTGCCGCTAATGCGTGATAAAAAACTGCTCGACGGCAAGGCCACAGCATACGTCTGTCAAAACTACGCCTGTCAGGCCCCAACGACCGATCCCAGGGTATTGCAAGACCAACTGGCGGCACTTCGCGTTGACGCGTCAGCCGCTTCCGGTGGCGAATAACGCATTCTGGCAAGATTTGGTAAGATACCGACCGACTAATGCGTGACGCCCCTTAAAGGAGTATTGGCATGAATCGACAACGCATCATCAGCTTGCTGCTGCTTAGCGGATTTATTCTCACCACCAGCGCGATCGCGCAGGATTCCGCGCAAGACAAGAAATCCGATACACCCGCCACCAACGATATTCGCGAACGCATGCGCGAACGGCGCGATGAGATTCGCGGTGACGACAAAGCCAAAGACAACACCAACACACCAGCGGTGCAAGCGAACCAGCCTACAACCAACAGTCAGGCTGACGAAAAAACCACGGAAGACGGCCCGCCACCGAGCCGCCGCGTTAACGCAAGCGACATTCTCGACCGCATGCGCCGCAACCGTCGCGAAAACCAGCCCATTCTGCCGGTTCGCCCCGGCGTGAATCGCGAACAGCGCGTCAACGCCGCCCCCGGCGCGATTCCAAGCAATGCCGTGGCTCCGATCAACCGCAAGCTGCGCCCCGATGGTTCGCGCATTGTGGACCGTGCCGGTCGCCTCACTCGCGCCGGTGATTACCTCACGTTCACGTTCGAAAGCCGCAGCGAAGGCACCGAAGAGTTGCCGCTGCGTTTGCTGCCCAATCGCCTGCTCGAAGACATGGAGCTGATCTCAGAAAGCGGTCGCAAACCCATCGTCTTTGTCGTCAGCGGTCAGGTAACCGAGTACCGCGGCGTGAACTATCTGATGGTTGAGAAACTCCTGCAGCGAGCCGAGCTGGGTAACTTCCGCTAAGCGGCGAACGAGCCCTTCGTACCAATCTAGTCTTATCGTTTTACCGACCATCGGCGTGAGTGTCGCCGCGCCTCCGCATCGCCATCGGCAATACCCCCTCGCTTGCATTGCGATTCCGACACCCCATTAGTACCATCCACATGGCGCCTAATGATTCGGTGCAATTCGCGACCCGTGTGGTTGGCCGCATTTGCATCTTGCGACAACCGTGAGACCAGAAACAACTGACGGGCGCGGCGGAGGTTAAGGCTCAAATGGCGGAAATGAATCCTTTCAAAATTGCTCAGCAACAACTCGACGAATCGGCCAAGAAGCTCGGGCTCGATCAGGCAACGCATGAGTTTTTGCGCTGGCCCCAACGTGAGTTTCGCTTCACGTTGCCCGTCAAGATGGACAACGGACGCACGCGCGTCTTCCATGCATATCGCGTGCAGTACAACGGCGCGCGCGGCCCAACGAAAGGCGGCCTGCGCTGGCACCCCGACGAAACCATCGACACGGTACGCGCGCTCGCCGCATGGATGACGTGGAAGTGCGCCGTCGTGAACATACCCCTCGGCGGTGGCAAAGGTGGCGTTACGTGTAACCCCAAAGAAATGACCGAAACGGAAAAGGAACGTCTGGCACGCGCCTACATCCGCGCCGTCGCGCGCGAGTTGGGCGTGCATCGCGACGTACCCGCGCCCGACGTTTACACCAATCCGCAAATCATGGCATGGATGATGGATGAATACGAAACCATCCTCGGCGAAAGCCATCCCGGCGTGATTACCGGCAAGCCCATCGCCATCGGCGGTTCGCAAGGTCGCGGCGACGCCACGGCGCGCGGCGGCGTGTACGTCGTGCGCGAAGCATCGCAAAAGATCGGCCTCGACCCGACCAAGGCCACCTATGCGGTTCAAGGCTTCGGCAATGCTGGCCAATATGCCGCAACGCTACACAACGAAATCCTCGGCGGTGGCCGATTGGTTGCCGTAAGCGATTCGTCGGGCGGCATTGTCAATAAGGACGGCATCGACCCCGAAGAAATCGTGCGCTTCAAGCTTGAGACGGGCAAGGTCTCCGGCTTCCCCGGTACGCAGTCGATCACGAATGAAGAGTTGCTCGAACTCGACGTCGACATTCTCTACCCTGCCGCGCTCGAAGGCGTTATCACCGACGCGAACGCGGGCAACATCAAAGCCAAGCTGATCTGCGAATTGGCCAACGGCCCCACCACGCCCGGTGCCGACGAAATCCTGCACGAAAAAGGCACGCTTATCCTGCCCGACTTCCTCGCGAATGCCGGCGGCGTGACCGTAAGCTACTTCGAGCAAGTGCAAAACACCTACAACTACTATTGGTCGCTCGAACACGTGCACGAACAACTCGATCGCCGCATGACCGACGCGTTTAACGCCGTGTTCGACACGCGCGAAAAGGCCAAGGCTCACATGCGACTCGCGGCGTATATGGTGTCGGTCACGCGCGTGGCCGAAGCGTGCAAACTGCGCGGCTGGGTGTAAGACGAGTACCACAGACGTTCAAGTAAAAACAAAAAGGCGGCTCATTTCGAGCCGCCTTTTTTCATTCAATCGTATCGATCGACGACGCTCACGTGTCGCGTCGCAAGAATTTCTGCAGTCAACCGGCACGCTGTAACGCCTCGCCACTAAGTCGATCGCGCAACTTCGCCAGCGCGGCCGCTTCGATCGACTTCACGCGCGCCAGTTCCATGCCCGTGCGCTGGGCGATTTCTTCGGCACTTTCTGCAGCGCCTGCCGACGTAAGCCCAAAGCGACGCTCAACGACTTCGCGTTCCTGCTCGGATAGCGACGCCAAGCTCGACGCCAACGTTGGGTTCTCGATTGCCGGCTCCGGCGTTTCAAATGCCAGCACATTCGGTCGATGATCGTGCACTTCGGCCAAAAATTCGTCGTGCCCCGTGCGATAGCGCTTCCGCTGCGTTTGCTCCTGCGGCAATGCCTTGGCATACGCCCGCTTGATCGACCAAGTCGCATACGTCGAAAACTTAAAGCCGCGCATCACATCAAACTTATCGATCGATCGCATCAGCGCCACGTTGCCGTCGCTCACCAATTCAAACAACCCGCGATCCGGCTCGGAACTGATATGTCGCTTGGCCACACTCACCACCAATCGCAAATTGGCCTGCGCGATCCGCTGTCGCAGGCGATTGGCGACGTCGATTTCGGCATCAATTGCGGCAACAGCCGACGTATTCACTTCATCCTCTGCGATCAGCTTCTGCCGCATCATCTCAGCACGATGCAAGCGATAGTTCATCTGCAAAAACAACGTACGCTCTTGCTCGGCCGTTAATAGCGGCGTGCGGTACAACGCTTCCATATACGCCGGCAACCCGGCGGGAATGCGCTCCGCCGACGAATCATCATCATCTGCCGACCCAACCTGATCGGCACCGAACTCATCGCCGAGGAATTGATCGTCCGCGTTCTTCGCATCAAACGCGGCACAATGCATGTACTCAATCGGATGGCGTCGCAACTCGCTCACGCGGCCCTGCGTAATCGCTTCACCGATACGCGCCGTCGACACATTCCAGCGCGACGCCAACGCCGACAAACCTTCGCCTTCCATAAACGCCTGATAGACCACATCGGTCCACTCGACGGGCTGTGACTGTTCGACGTTGTTAAACAGCGCCTGTTCGGGATGGTCGCGATCGAAGTTGCGCAACGTATAACGCAGCGTTTCAATCGCGCGACCCGTTTCATCGGCCAGTTGTTGCGTAACGGCATGCAGCGTGGTCGCACCCGTTGCCGCGACAATTTCTCTTGCACGCTTCAACAACGATTCGCGCTCGCCGTCTTGCATCACCTTGAACGATGCGCCGCGCTTTACGAGTTCCATATTGCGGCCGACAAACGCCCGCACCGACCGCGACCAAAAGCACAGCCGCGGTCGTTCGTCTTTCGCCACGCACCACAACCCGACCAAGCCGCGCTTTCGCCAGCGCGCGATCGTCTTCGTCGACACGCCAAACCGCGACGAAAGCGACGCGGTATCCAGCAACACGCCGGGCAGCGCCGCCGCCGGAATGGGTCGCTCTTTTGTGAGGTGATCCGCCAAGGCTGTCAGATCTTCGATCAGCGCCTTGCCCTGATCGGGCAGGTCGGACATCGGCCGACCGCGCTTCGACTGATAGCCGGTCACGTGATACGAAATGAAATCGAAGGGATACTCGCGCTTCGGGTCGAGCAGTTGAATCGTTCGCAAAATGCCGGAGACGTGGCGTAACCGCAGGCGCGCGGGTGCCTTGGCCAACTCGCGGGCGAGTTGCGTCATTTCCGAGCATTTGAACTTCTTCATGCGACGCCTCCGTGGTGGCCGCCCTGCGGCTGGATGCGTTTTCGGCGAGCAATCGGCGGTCGGTGGCTCGCATAGGCCTTTGCTTACGTCGCTTCGTGGCTATCTCCCCAAAACACGATAGCCTCGTCGCGGGCAGTGCCCATGCAAACCACCCCTCGATGCTAATCCGCCGCGCGACGTAAAGTCAAGTAAAATAAACAGTTCTGAACGTCTGGACATCTTCCCAACCGCGCCCGACCATACCGTTAACGGGGCAAAAATTGCCCTCCGAAAAATCACAACCTAAGGACCTCCCATGGCGCAGATTGCACCCTTTCCGGCGATTCGATTCACCTCTGGCGACGTAACCTCCTTGATCGCACCACCTTACGACGTGCTCGATGAGGCCGATAAAAATGCCCTGCTGGAGAAAAACGATCACAACATCGTCGCCATCGATCTGCCGCATTTGCCGCCCAAGACCGCCGGCCCCAAATCGGCCTATCAAAAGGCCGCTGGCGATCTGACCTGCTGGCTCGACATCCGCGCCATGGCCCGCGACGCCAAGCCCGGGCTCTACGTCTATCACCAGACTTACAAACTCAACGGCAAGACGCTTACGCGCAAGAAGTTCTTCGCCCGTTTGCGGCTCGAAGAATTCGGCACCGGCAAAATCTTTCCGCACGAGCAAACCTTCGGTGGACCAAAAGAAGATCGCCTGATGCTGACGGCGGCGACGCGCTGCAATCTGAGCCCCATCTTCGGCTTGTATCCCGACGCGGATAATGAGATTTCGCAACTCATCGATGAATCCATCGACCGCGAGCCGGATCAGTTCGGTCACCTCGAAGGTGTGGACAACAAGCTATGGGTGATTGACGACTTGCCCACGATCAAAGCCATCCAAGTGCGCATGGCCGACAAACCCATCTTCATCGCCGATGGTCACCATCGTTACGGCACAGCGCTGATGTATCGCAAGCAACAACTCGAAGATTCCGGCAGCGTCGCCGAAGACGATCCGATCAATTACGTACTGGCCGTTCTCGGTGGTATGGAAGACCCCGGCGCGACGATTCAGGCGTACTTCCGAACGATGACGGAGCTGCCGGGCGTCACGAGTAACGATCTTAAAGACGCGCTCGCCGAAGATTTCGAATGGACGAGCTGCGCCGCTCCGAAAGACGTTAACCAACTCAGCAGCGACTTAGCCAAGTACAGCCATCAAGCCATTTGTCTATATGTCGCCAAGGACGACGCCTACGCCATCATCAAACCCAAGGCCGACGACCCGCTCGCCAGTCTCGAACCCGATCACGCGCCAGCGTGGCGCACCCTCTCTTACACGATTCTGCACAAGCTGATCATCGAACGCCTCGTGCAACCCAAGCTCAACAACGGCGAGACGGTCACCATGCGTTATCTCAAGAGCATGGACGAAGCCGTCGCCGTCGCGCGAGAGACGAAGGGCATCGCCTGCCTAATGCAAGCCACGACGATGGATCAACTACGCGACATTTGCACGGCAGGCGAACTGATGCCGCAGAAGTCGACGTACTTCTTCCCAAAGCTGGCAACGGGCATGGTGGTGAATCCGTTGTATTGAGATGTATATGTTGATTCGATTTTGCTTGGGGATCTGGTGAAACCCAAGCCTTCGTAGGGTCCGCACTGCGGACCACTTCGCGCGACGCTGCGCGCGGTAGGTCAGGTGATAACCTGACACCGGGCGCAGAGCTGGCGTCGTTTGCATAATGCTTGTTTGGCCGTACCGAAAGATTAGATACAGCTCGAATTAATCGATCGTCGCTGGTCGCAAAGTCAGGTTATCACCTGACCTACCGCTCAGTAACGCAAACGATAGGGCAATCACAGCACCATACCTAAACAATGGTCCGCACAGCGAGACCTTACAGATGCGTCACGCACCCGACGTCGCCTTCTCTCCACCCGTTACCCATACCGTCGCTTTCATCACGACCACATACATCAACGGTATCAAAAACACGCCGAGAAACGTTGCCAACAACATGCCGCCGAAGACGGCGGTGCCGATGGCTTGGCGACTGTTGGCACCGGCACCGCTGGCGATTACCAGCGGGAACGTTCCCAAAACAAACGACAGCGCCGTCATCAGGATCGGTCGAAAGCGCAACTGCGCCGCTTCCACCGCAGCATCGGTGATGCTCTTGCCTCCTTTGCGCAACTGCTCGGCAAACTCGACGATCAGAATCGCGTTCTTACACACGAGGGCGATCAACAGCACCAGACCGATTTGTGTGTACACGTTGTTATCCATGCCGCGCAAGAACACGGCGAAAAGCGCGCCCAACACGCCGATCGGAATCGTCGCCATAATCGTTAACGGTGTGGACCAGCTTTCGTATTGCGCCGCCAAAAACAAGAATGCAAACGCCAGCGCCAAGCCGAACACGATCGGCGCGGCCGATCCCGCTTTCTTTTCCTGATACGTCATGCCCGTCCACTCGTAACCGAAGCCGTCGGGCACCTGCTGAGCTGCAATCTGTTCCATCAACGCCACCGTCTCACCCGAACTTTTGCCCGGTGGCGACGAACCATTGATCCCCGCGCTGGGGAAAAGGTTATATCGATAGATCACCGACGGCCCTGCGATGTTCTGCACTTCGGCAAACGTGCTCAGCGGCAGCGTTTCGCCGCGATCGTTGCGTACTTCGAGCTGACGAATGTCGTCGATGTTTTGACGATACGCCGCATCGGCCTGCGCCCGCACCTGATACGTGCGTCCGAACAGGTTGAAGTCATTCACATACGCCGAACCGAGATTGGCCTGCAGCGTTTCAAACACCACGCCCAGCGGCACGCTCAACCGTTGGGCTTTGGTGCGGTCGATATCGAGATACAACTGCGGCACTTCGGCGCTGTAGCCGGTGAACGGTGCCTGCACCTGACCAGATTGCATTGCCGCACCGATCACGTCTCGCGTGAAAACCTGCAACAAGTCGGCCCCGGCATCGGACCGATCCTGAATCTGCATATCGAAACCGCCGGCATTGCCCAGCCCCTGAATCGCCGGCGGTCGAAACGGAAAGATCATCGCTTCGGGCATACCGGCCACAGCACGATGGATGTTCTGCGTGATGGCTTCGATCGACTGCTCTGCCGCTTGCCGCTCGCCCCAAGGTGAAAGAATTACGACCAACGAACCCGCGTTGGGCATGGCCGCGTTGGTAAGCAGCGACGTACCACCGATCGTAACGACGCCATCGACGCCGGGGATTTTTTGAATCGCCTGTTGCGCTTCTTCGAGCACCTTTTCCGTGCGCGGCAGTTTAGCAGCATCGGGCAGTTGCACGTTCACGAACATGTAGAGCTGATCTTCGAGCGGCAAGAACCCCGTCGGTACGGCATCAAACATATACCCCGTTGCCCCGAGAATTCCGACGAAAATCAAAACGGACACCAACGCAACGCGCACGCCTTTGCGCACAAACCAAAGATAACTCGTCTGCCCCAAGCCCAAGAGCGAATCGAAGCCGCGAAAGAAGAAGTTCGCCTTGCCTTCGCGACGGCGCAAGAAGAGGCCGCACAGCGCCGGGCTGAGCGTAAGCGCGTTCACGCTCGACAGCACCGTAGCGATGGAAAGCGTTAATCCGAACTGGCGATACAACTGCCCCGTGATGCCGGGCAACACCGATGTGGGCAGGAACACGGCCAACAACACCGCCGTCGTGGCGATCACCGGCCCCGTGATCTCTTTCATCGATTGACGCGCGGCGTCTTTCGCGGAGATGTCCGGGTTTTCCTCCATGATGCGTGCCGTGTTTTCGACGACCACGATCGCATCGTCGACGACGATACCAATCGCCAGCACCAACCCGAACAGCGTGAGCATGTTGATGCTAAAGCCAAATGCCAACAGCACGGCGAACGTGCCAATAATCGAAACGGGAATCGCCGCACCAGGAATCAGCGTCGCCCGCCAATCCTGCAAGAAAACGAGCACCGTCAGAAACACTAGGATCGCCGCAATCACGAGCGTTTCGACAACCTCGTCGATGGAGCCCGCTACGAATCGCGTGAAGTCGTAGAACACGGGGCACTCGATGCCTTCGGGAAAGTCCTTCCGCAACTCCGCCAGCTTGGCGCGCACACCTTCGGAAACATCCAATGCATTGGAACCCGGTAACTGAAAGATACCCAGCACCGGTGCGGGCATGCCGTTGAATTTGCCAAAGCTGGAATAGCTTTGCGCGCCGAGTTCGACGCGGGCCACATCTTTCAAGTACAGCGTGCGCTGTTGATCGCCGACCTTGAGGATGATGTTCTCAAACTCTTCGACGGTCTTCAGCCGCCCTTTGGTTTGAATCGTATATTGAAACCCCGCGTTACTCTCGACCGGCGGCCCGCCGATCTCGCCCGCCGCCACCTGTACGTTTTGCGTGCGCAGCGCCGCGATCACATCCCCCACCGTCAGGCTGCGCGCTGCAAGGCGATCCGGGTTTAGCCAGATGCGCATCGAGTAATCTTTGACGCCGAAGACACTCACGTCGCCCACGCCCGGCACGCGCGACAGTTCGTCTTTCATATAGATGCTGACGTAGTTGCTTAAAAAGAGCTGGTCGTACTTGCCGTTCGGCGAGTGCGGCGCCAACACCATCAACATGCTCTGCGAACGCTTGCGCGTAGACACGCCCTGCTGTCGAACTTCCGACGGCAGACGCGGCTCCGCCACCGACACGCGATTTTGAACCTTCACCGCCGCAAGGTCGATGTCGGTGCCGACATCAAACGTGACGGTCAGCGAATAGCTACCGTCGTTGGCGCTCACCGACGACATGTAAATCATGCCGTCGACGCCGTTGACTTCCTGTTCGCTCGGCGCGGCCACCGTTTCCGTTCCGGTTTGTGCATCGGCACCGGGATAGACCGCCGTCACCTGCACGGTCGGCGGCGCAATCTCGGGGTATTGCTCGACGGGCAACACGAAGATCGCCAACACACCGGAAAGCACCATCACGATGGCGACGACGCTCGCAAATATGGGCCGATTGATAAAGAACTGACTAAGCATCGGAACCGGCCTCGGCGTTGGTTGTCGTATCGTTGGAACCGGCAGACTTGCTCGCGTTCGATTCATACGGCGTCGGCTTTACCGGCATACCGGGACGCGCCTTTTGCAATCCTTCAACGATATACCGTTCGCCGCCCTGCAAACCTTCGATCACTTGAATGCGACCGTCGTCGGTCCGTTCGCCGAGCGTGACGGACTGTCGGCTTACGACATCTTTTTCATCGAGCATCAAGATGTATTTACCGTCGAGTCCGCTACCGACTGCCTTTTCTTCAATCAACAGCGCCTCGTCGGTCTCAAACGCCGGCACGCGGATGCGACAAAACAACCCAGGATAAAGCAACGTGCGCGGGTTTTCGTAACTGGCCCTTACCGAAATCGTCCCCGTCGACGGGTCGAGCATGTTATCGACGTAATCAATACGGCCCTTATGTGGGTAACCCTCTTCGTTGATCAAGCCAAGGAAGGCCGGCGGCGTGGTCTCGTCGATCGTGCCGTCCTTACCGCGTTCAAGATATTGCATCACGATGCGCTCGCTCACATCGAAGTAAGCATGCACCGGGTCCATCTGCACGATTGTGCATAGCAACGTTGCCTCGCTCGAGCCAACCAAATCGCCAACGTCGACTTGGTGATCGTCGACGCGTCCGCTCAACGGCGCGCGAATCTCCGTGTAGCTCAAATCGATTTGCGCGTCTTTCAGGTCGGCCTCTGCCGTTTTCACTTCTGCCTGTCGCTGGCTAAGATCGGCGCGGGCGTTGCTCATTTCATCTTCCGACGCCGCATTCTTTTCAAACACGCGCTGCACGCGGTCGAACGTCGTCTGCGCCAACTCCAGCCGCGCCCGCGCTTGTTGCAATTGGCCCTCGGCGCGATCGACTGCTGCCTGATATCGGTCTTGCTCCAGCACGAAAAGCAAGTCGCCCTTCTTTACGTCGGTGCTGGGCTCAAACTCGATGCGCTCGACGAAGCCGCGCACCCGCGCTCGCACCTCGACCGTGCTGGCCGCGCGCAGCACACCGTTATATTTGTAATACTCCGTCAACGCCCCGCGCTTAGCCGTGGCAACCTTGACCATCGGCGTCTGCGGCGGTGGCGGCGCGGCCTGATCTCGACAGCCGCCCAACGCGACGATCGCGAAACCAATTAGCAATGTGAATGAAGCGTACCGCCGTGAGATTGGCGGCCCAGAGAAAGGCATCCCGTCGTGCATGGTCGAATCCCTCTAAACACGCACCCAAGCCCTAAGGCAAAACGTTAAAACCTAGGATAGTCGAGACCCGCGGAGAAAACCCGCGCTTTCTGGGAATTCGCGCACACGCCCTCTAAGAAAAGTGCAAATCCGGAACGGCGGTCTCGGCGCACAAAAAAACCGTGCCGGTCGGCACGGTTTCGATTGCTTTAGGTTTACTCACACGTCGAAGCTCAGTGCACCGACTCGGCTTCGCGCTGTTTGGGTTCGTTGAACGACTTATTATTCGCGTCAAGGTCGTCCTTATTGGGAAGGCTCTTCTTGACTTCATTGCGAACGTCTTCGATTTCGTCCCCCGTATCCCGCAGGCCCTTCTTAAACTCGACGAAGCTCTTGCCGAGCGAACGACCGACCTCGGGCAGGCGGCGGCCAAAAATCAACAGGGCCACGACGCCGATCACCAGCATTTCCGGAAAGCCGATATTTTGGAAAAAAGCCAACAGCATAGGTTGCGTGTCCATCACGGACCTCCGGGGAATCTGAAAACGGCAAGGCCTGCTAAATCCTAAGTTACGCAAGCCGGATAATCCACTGCCAAACGTCGTGGCGGCCGTTCTAATGCCGCTCGCATGCGGGTTTCCCGAGTTTCATCGGCATTTTTTGACGGTTAGTGGCGTTGGACAGGCTCCAATGCGATAAATCAAGCTGGTACCGCGACTCATGGTTTTTCTCGGGCTTACGCCACTACCGTCACATTTTCGCCGCCACGGCAAGAATCGCCGATAACTAAGTGGGTAGCCGCGCGCCGTCAGTTTGCGTGCGCGCCGAACTTTTAACTCGAGGGAAACGACTCACTCATGTGCGGTATCGCCGGCATCGCCGGACAACACGCCCTCGCCTTTGACGGTCGCGCTCGCCTCGCGCGAATGATGGCATTGCTGCGCCACCGCGGACCGGACGACGAAGGCATTTGGGCGTCGGCTAATGTCGCCCTCGGCCATCGGCGCCTCAGCATCATCGACCTGCACAGCGGTCGCCAACCAATCGCCAACGAGGACGGCCGCATTCAAACGATCGTCAACGGCGAAATTTATAACTTCCGCGAACTGCGCGATGCACTCATTCAAAAGGGGCACAGCTTTCGCAGCGGCAGCGACGCCGAAGTCGTCGTTCATTTATATGAAGAACACGGCGAGGCGTTTCTCGAACACCTCAATGGTATGTTCGCGATCGCGCTGTGGGACGAACGGCAACGTAAACTGATTCTGGCACGCGACCGCCTCGGCCTAAAGCCGATTTACTTTGCATCGTTAAACGGCGGCGTCGTCTTCGGTTCGGAGTTGAAAGCCGTCGTAGCCGGACTGGATGACCATCACGAGCCCGACATCGACCTGCCTGCGTTACACGACTACCTTACGTTCGGATTCATCCCCGCGCCATGCACGATATTCAAAGACGTATGCAAGTTAGCGCCCGGCGAAATGCTGACGTTGCAGAATCAACGCATCACCATGCGACGTTGGTGGGACTTACGCTTTCACGACTATCACGCGGACGACGAAGCCACCATCACCTCTCAACTGTGGCACGAAGTCAAAGCGGCGACGCGCGCCCGCACGATGGCCGACGTACCGTTGGGCGCATTCCTGAGTGGCGGCGTCGATTCGGCCTCCGTCGTCGCTTGCATGGTGGATAGCCACAGCGGCAACCAGCCTATCAAGACCATCACCTGCGGCTTCGATCAACGCGACCACGACGAAACGTCTGCGGCGCAACAAACGGCTGCCTTGCTCGGCACCAATCATCAACAACGACGGGCGCAGCTTGATATGCTGCCGCTGGTCGATCGACTCGCGTGGCACTTTGACGAGCCATTCGCCGATGCCTCCGCCCTGCCGCTCTATCTGATTTGCGAAACGGCTCGGCGCGACATCACGGTGGCGCTGTCCGGTGACGGCGGCGACGAAGTGCTCGCCGGCTATCGCCGCTACGCGTTCGACGCGTTCGAGAACAAACTGCGCGACGCCATTCCTAGTCGCTGGCATCGTCGCATCGGCGCGCTTGGGCGCAGTTGGCCGCGCCATCCGATGATGCCGCGCTTCCTACGCGCCGGGGCCACGCTCAGTAACGTCGCGCTCGATGCCGCCACCGCCCACGGTCGCTCGGTCGCCACGCTCATGCCCGAAGCGGCGCGCGGTTTGTTCACGAACGACGCACAATTGGCGTTGCACGATTACGACCCGCTTCAACGCGTACGCGATTTATATGCCGCGTGCGATGCGCCTGACGCGGTTCGCAAATGCCAATACGTGGATATTCGGCTCGGATTGGGCGACGGCATTCTCACCAAGGTCGATCGCGCCAGCATGGCCCATGGACTCGAAGTGCGTGCGCCCCTGCTCGACTATCGCCTCGTCGAATACGCATGGGGCATCAAGCCGGCCCACCTGCGCGAACGCGGTCATGGCAAGGCACCGTTGCGGCGCGCTGTGGCATCGCGTTTGAATCCGGAGATCGCCTGGCGCACTAAGTCGGGATTTGACGTACCGCTCGACGCATGGTTTCGCAAGCAGCCCGGTTGGGCGCGCAACCGGTTGTTCGATTCAAACTCCACGCTTTCCGCAATCATTCAACCGCAGCAAGTCGAAGAGATGTGGAACCGGCATCAGACCGGTCAACGAAACATCGGCCACGTGCTCTGGCGCTTGCTGATGCTGCACAGCTGGGCCGAACGATTCCTTAGTGCCGAGATGAAAGGCGTAAGTTCGCCAGCCGCATGATGTCACCCCGCGTTGTTCGCCAATTGCTGCTGCCCGTGCACGAAGCGTTGCTTCGCCGCCCCACGTTTCGGTTCCTGCGTGAACTGGAAGCCTCGCAATGGCGCAGCGCCGACGAATTGGCCGCGTTGCAACAGGCCAAACTGCGACGGTTGCTTCGCATTGTATACGAGCGCTCGCCGTTCTATCGCAAGCGCATCGATGATGCGGGTATCGATCCAAGCCGTGCGACACTCGAATCGTTGCAACAATTGCCCACGCTGCACAAAGACGACATCCGCGATTGCGGTTCCGACATGCTGACGATGCCCGCCAAGCACCTCACGCCGAGTTCGACGGGTGGCTCGACGGGTCAACCCTTGCAGTTTTATATGTGTCGCGCCCGCCAAGCAGCCGATCAGGCAGCACGCGCGCGCAGCCGTCGATGGTTTGGCATCGATCCAGGCGAACGCGAATTGTATCTATGGGGTTCGCCCGTAGAAATCGACAATCAGGATCGCATCAAACGCGTGCGCGACTGGTTAACCAATCACCGCCTGTTGAATGCCTTTGCGCTCAACGAAACGAATGGTACCGACTATCTGCTTATCTATCATGCGTATCGACCGGTACATCTGTTTGGTTATCCGAGTAGCCTCGTGCGTTGGGCACAGGTCGTACGCGAACGCGGCAAACGATTGAACAACCGCAACCTGCGGGCCGTTTTTACGACGGGCGAAGTGCTAACGCCATCGGATCGTGCGGCACTCGAAGAAACCTTCACCGTTCCGGTTGCCGATGGCTATGGCGCGCGCGATGCAGGGTTCGTCGCGCATCAATGCCTTGCGGGCAACTACCACTTGGCGATCGAAAACATGATCGTCGAATTGTTGGACGACGACGGTAAGCCCGTCGCCAACGATGCTGCGGGCGAAATAACCGTCACGCATCTCGATGCCGTCGGAATGCCGCTGATTCGTTACCGCACCGGCGACATGGCGGCCTGGGGCTCAACCTCGTGTCCGTGCGGTCGCCATCTCATGTGTTTGGCGGATATATCCGGGCGTCAAACGGATATGCTGCGTCGTCCGGACGGTGGCTACGCCCATGCACTGTCATTGATATACGTGCTACGCGACACGCCCGTGGTGCGCACGTTTCAGATCGAACAGCAAGCTGATCTAAGCGTGGATATTCACGTGGAAGTTGAGCGCTCGCTGACCACGGCAGATGAGGCACGCATGATCGGCCAGATGCATCAACAACTCGGCGGTAGCCTGCCGGTGCGGATTAATCAGGTGGACCGGATCGCGACGCTGCCTTCGGGGAAACATCGCCACGTGATTTCGCGAGCTTCTTAGCCGCTTCCTTATCGTAGGTATCACCCTCAACTAGTTGGCTCGTTAACAAGTCGTCGGCAATTTGCGTCATCACGAATCGTCGCAGGTCGAATAGCGCGCGGAACGTGACGCACGCGATCGCCGCCGCCGTTGCCGCGAGGAATACGGTCGTGATATCGGCAGCGCGCGTGCGAATGAACAAGTGGCTCAATTCCGCAAAGGCGGACGCCACGGTGCAGATGCCGATGCACGCCAATGCATGTCGACGCCAATTCGCAATGCCGAATCGGTTAAACGCCAAGCTAATCAGACAGAACGCCAACGTGCCATAGCGCAGCATCTCACCCGTGATATCGAACATGGCCCGATTAGGTCGATTCAAAAAGTGTGGCTGGAATGGCACCAGGTTCACCTTCCGCCACGATAGCAGACCTTCCGTTGTTTCAAATTGGAACGGTGACAACTCGTAACCGACCACAGTGACAACGGCCAACATCGCCGTCGCGATCATCACCGGTTTCGACTGCAACCACTTTGCAAGCATCGCGCCGCGCGATTCATCCTCACTCAAGCGCCGCTTAACCCAACGCGTGTAAGCAAATATCGCCACACCGAGCCCCCAGCCCAGCATGGCACAAGCGAAGTGGGCCGTATCCATCCCCCACGAGCTTAGGAAATGCCGAATGAAAACGATCAGCACAGAGAGCGTTTGCACGAGCAACCCGGCATATGCCGACACACTCCAAAAGCCGCGCATGCCCCCCACGATTAACCCTGTGCAACACAACACCGTGAGACCGGTGTAAACCACGACATCAACCACGCGGTCGATGACGTAATCCACGCGCATGCGATCGAGTTCGAACATGCCCTTGCGCTGATGGTTTTCAATATCGGCCTTGCACATCGCCGGTAGCTGCTGCCACTTTGCTTCGAACAAATAGTTCGCTCTCGGCAACGCTGCGGCGGCGCTGCGCACATCCACCACCACATCGAACGGTCGCAAACTCGCCACCAATAAACAACACGCCGCCAGCTTGGCCAACAACATGTACCAGTTGCGCTCGGCGTTGCCGCTCAGATGTATCACGATGCGTCGCGCAAACGGTTCGATGAAAAACGCCAGCATCGCCCCGAGCAGCGTACCGAGTGAGTTTGCCACCACATCCACCCAAGACGACACGCGCAGTTCCGTCCAATGTTGGGCATGTTCGATCGCGAAGCTGAGCAAGTATCCGAAGAATAGCGCACCGATCAGCGCTACCAAGCGCCACACACGGCGACGACGCAGACTCCAGAACGCCAAGCCGCCCAGCGGCACGTATATGCCGATGTTGGCAATCACATCGGTCATGCTGATGTCATTCAAACGCAGATAGCCGAGGTATTGCACCGTCGGATCCCACGCCGGCACCGCCACAAAGTCGAACGGGATCAACGACATATAAGCCACGCCCAACGCAAAGCCGCCGGTCAGTAGCAATGCTACGTGCCGCCCCAACCAGTTGATCAAGGGATCTTGCGAGAATGCGGGTGACGACGTGGACAAGGTGCGGACCTCCTAACCAACTTACATCGGTCGGGCCGCACGGGTTCGGAATGTAAAGATGAACCGCAGCGCTGGTGTAGCGCGTCGCTTATAGGAAGAGCATGTCGCCGTTATTCGGGGCTAAGCGGGTATGCGTCCGAATTTCGCAACAGGTCGCGCAGATCGCGCAAGTTATCGAGCGTGCGCTGCCGCGGTTGGACGTAACCTTCCCACGGATTCGATTGATTACCGGGCGCGTCATCGTCCATCGCGACCAAATCCCAAATGGCATCGCGAAACAGGTGGCGAAATTGTTGTTCCGCCCGAAAGTCCGCTTCTTCGACGGACAAATCATGGTCCTCGCGCTCAGCCTGTTTGGCCAACCGCACCGCCAGTTCCGGCGGCAAGTTCACAGCCACACGAATCGCGAGCAGCGCCTCGCGCTGACGCAAATCCCAAAGCACACCCAGGTATTCGGCGTCGGCTTCGTTGCTATCTTTGCGCGCATAGATTACGCACAAGTCTGCGTTGCGCTGGAAGGCCGCGTTGAGAATTGTGTCGACGTCGTAACCGCGCGGGTCGAGCCCACCTTCGGTTAGAAACAGCACTTCGCGCACGCCCGGTTGGTTGTCGAGCAGTTGATTCCAATACACAGCGTGGTGTGGCGAAAATTCGGCCAACCGCAGATAGCGTCGCTTGCCGCTTTCGTCGCGCCGGGCGACCACACGGCTCACGCAGATCGCCGCGGGAAAGCGATTGGCCTGGGGTGTCTTAGCCAGATTGCGAACGCCGATATTCGACAGCACCGCAGGCGCAACACCCAAGTCTTGCGACGTGATCGTCACCGGCGTTTCATCGCGCTCGACCCGAAAGTGCTCACGATCCGATTTGCCGCACGCACCACACGCCGCTACGCCAATCGTGAGACCGAGGAGCCAGCCTGCTGAGGCATTGGTTGAAAAACGCGTTCGATACTGCGGCTTGATCATGAATGCTTATCTCGGCGGACGGACAGAATAACGACGGCGCACGACGGTATGTGACTCGAATAAACAAGCCGCTTTACCGTTGTAAATATCGGCTCCCCTGCCAACTTCGCTTGCCCGACCGATCGAAATCAAACGTCGCGGTGCGCAGCAATTGCGCTATCGAAGATCAAAATTACCTCCGTCATGAATTGCTGCTTTAAACGCACGTTGTGAACTCACGCCCACAGGTAAATCGTCCGATACGAGAATACCCAGGGTGATCGTTACATGCCGTTAACCACGCAATCGACGCTACCGATCGATCTGACTGCCGACCCGATGCTGGCTTCAAAGCCGCGTATCGATCGGCCGATGTTGCGCGATGTATTTCCGGCTCTCCCCAACACCGAAGCCCTGCCACAGCAAGCACTTTTAGGCCGCTACATCCTGCAGCTACCGCGCGTCACGTGGATGTTGCTCGATACGGCGATTGCTTTTTGCGGATTGCTGTTAGGGCATCGACTGTTCGTTTGGTGGGACGCCCATCATCTGGGGCTAAACGAGTACAGCCTGTTGCTCGCGGGCGTCGCGCTCGCTCCTTCGGTCGTGCTCTCCGGCAACATCTTCGGACTATACGATTCCGAAACCCTTTGGTCGCGACCGCGCATCATCGCGCGGGGCATGATGACCGTCATTGCCGCCATGGCCGCCGCGTGGTTGGTGATGCACTTGTTTATGTATTCGGAGCTGAGTCGGCGCTCGGCCGCCACCGGCGTGATCTTTTACCTGCTCAGCGCTTCGGCGATTCGCCTGATCGCGCATCAACTCGTAAAGAACGTGCGACGCGGCCTGCTCGTTATCGGCCAAGGCCCGCTGACCGGCACAATCGTACGGTCGGTTCGCCGTGGATCGGTGCCCGGCTATCGCCTCGTCGGCGTAGTCAAGGCGGGCATGGTGTACGACGGCGACATCCCCGTAATCGGTCGCGTCGAAGAGATCGAAGAGATTTGCCGACGTCATTCGATTTCTGAGGTCGTCGTCGCCAACGAATCGACCAACGAGCGCGAACACGTGCGTGCCGCTCTGGCCTGTTTGCGACTCGGCTGCCGCGTGACCGATGAAGCGACGTTTTTCGAATCGACTTACGGCGAAGTGCCGGTTACCCACATTCAGCCGACGTGGTTCTTGGCTGCCGATTTGAAGGCGCAGCGGCGCGAACATGCTTTTGCAAAGCGGGTATTCGACGCAACGCTTGCCGCGATCGGGCTCGTGGTAGCCGCTCCGCTGATGCTGTTGGTCGCCGCGATCATTCGTTTACGCGAAGGTGGACCAGCGATCTACTCGCAAACCCGCGTCGGCCAAGGCGGACGACGATTCACGCTTTATAAATTCCGCACCATGATCGTCGATGCAGAAGCCGACGGCATGGCGTGGTGTCAGCCCAACGATCCGCGGATTACACCTTTCGGGCATTTCCTACGCCGCAGTCGCATCGATGAGTTGCCGCAACTTTGGAACATTCTGCGGGGCGATATGTCGATCGTCGGCCCCCGCCCCGAACGCCCGGAATTCACGGAACAACTCAGCCAAGTCATTCCGTTCTACGACGAACGCCATCTGATCAAACCGGGCCTGACTGGCTGGGCACAGATCAACTTCTCCTACGGCGCGTCCGTCAGCGACGCCCGCCGCAAGTTGCAGCTCGACTTGTTCTACATCAAACACGCGGCATTCGAACTGGACCTCGTCATCCTGCTGCGCACGCTCGGCACGTTCTTCCTTGGCTCACGCTGATCGGCGTACGTCGCTGATCTTCAAATCGCCTTGTCGCACTGCAAGCGTTACACGGCCTTTGCCGTTTTGTTTGCTCTCCAACAACACTTCGTCGGCCATGAAGATCAACTCCGCCAACGACTCGGGGCGGTTGTTAGCGATGCTTGCGACGCCGACGGATAATGTCGGTGCAGGCCGTACATCGACCATCACCTTTGCCTGTTGACGAAAGTGAGCCAATACACGCTCTGCTACGGCCATCGCACGCGAAGCCGGTAAGCCGGGCATGATGAGCATGAACTCGTCGCCGCCGTAACGGACGGCAAAGTCGCCGGTTCGCGTCATCTGACGAAGCAACTCGCCAAGGAACACGAGAACCTTATCGCCTGCACCGTGGCCGGCAGTGTCATTCAGCAACTTGAAATAATCCAAGTCGAACATCGCCAACGATAGGTCTCGACGCCCGGCGCTTTGTGCTTCGTACACCTCCGGCAGCTTTTCATCGAGGAAGCGGCGGTTATACACACCCGTGAGCGAGTCCTGCCACGATTCGGCTTT
>JAUIHO010000065.1 GCA_030432035.1 Phycisphaerae bacterium | reverse complement strand
GGAGGGCGACTGCCGATGGATGTGCGAATGGACTTAGCTCGCATCATTATCAAAGAGCTGAGCGATCAACAGTACATCTATCTGCGGGAGCACGGTGGCACGCGCGAGTTCCCAATTGTCATTGGCGACAACGAAGCGCTGGCGATTGACCGACGACTGAAGGGTCAAAAGCGAGCGCGTCCGATGACGCACGATTTGCTGGCGGATGTAATCGAGCAACTCGGCGCGGATTTGGAAAAGATTGTCATTAATGACTTGAAAGAACATACTTTTTACGCAAAGCTGGTAGTCCGTCAGGGGGGCGCTTTGATGGAAATCGATAGCCGACCTTCAGACGCGATTGCTTTGGGCGTGGCAAGCGACACGCCGATCTTTGTTAGCGAGCACGTATTACGCGAAGCCTGCGGGGAAGTTATTTAGTTAACGCCCCGCGGTTGGCTTTTGCGTTGACCATACCGGAAAAGAGATGACCCATGGCGGGATTTGACCATTCGCGCGAAGCGATGTCGAAATTCGACGCGCGCTTTCAGGATTGTCTATCCAAGCAAAACACGAAGAAGGCGCCGGTGTTTCAATTTGAAGCCCCCGGCGTGCTCGATGTCATGGGTGGCATCGGCGAATACTCGGGTTCGTTGGTCGTCACGGGCGCTGCCGAAGAAACGCAGCGCGTCGCCGTTTGGGCAACGGATTCGACCGACGTCACGATTTCCTCCATCGACATGGCCGGGCAGGAACACAACTGCGGCCTGCCAAGCAATCTACTTTCCGAAAAATCTTCCGGCGATCTTCGCGAATTGCAGCGCGCGTCCAATGCCGCTTGCGGTGACTGGGCCTATCCGGTTTTAGCCACGATTCGCCAGGCGATCATCATGGATCGCTGCCCCGCCCCCAAAGCAGGTATGCATATTCTGATTGGTGACGGCTTTGCGCCGGATGCCGATTTGGGGCGTGACTATGTGCGCGCCGTCGCAGCGTTGCGAGCCGTCATGGGTTTGACCGGCGGTGCTGCCGAGAACTTGGCACTGGCCGAGATCGTCGCGCAAGCGTTGCAACCGATCTACGGCGCTGCCGTCATGCGCACGGCCATCACGGCGTTGTTGGCACCACCTAAAGATGTGCTGTTGCAACTGCGCATGTACCCGCAAACGTATTGCGATGAATTGGCTCTGCCGCAAGGCGTTGTGGTGCGCGGCATTTCCACGCGATTGGGTCGGCCGACCACGCGGCAACGCATGCTGGAAACGCGTCTATGCGCGACGATGGGCCACCGCATCATTCTCGATTTGCTACGGCGCGACGGTGTTCCGGTCGATACCGACCGTCATTGCCTGTCGTCTATTACGCCCCAAGAGTTCGTTGAAAAGTTCCGCGACCGAATTCCGGCGAAGATCACGCGCGATAAGTTTGTTCGCGACTTTGGCGACTTGAAAGGCCTCGACGGCGAAGGTGCGAACTCCAAAGGTGTGTACAAAGCGCGTTCACGTGCCGAGCACCACGTTTATGAAAACAAGCGCGTGCACGATTTTGCCACGGCCTTGGCCCGAGCCGGTCGCACCGACCGCGAGGCTGCATTGAATGACGCGGGCGAGTTTATGTATGCGTCGCACTGGAGCTATTCGCAGCGCTGCGGCATCGGTGGTGTTGAGGCCGACCGCTTGGTGAAGATGATTCGCGAATGCGACGCGCCGGGTGCCGTATTTTATGGCGCGAAAGTAACGTCCGGCGGTGCTGGTGGCGAGTTGGTCGTTTTGATGCGCGATGACGACGCAAGCAATCAAGCGCTCGATAAGCTCATCGAACAAGCCGCCGCCGATTTGAAACGCGACGTGCTGGTTCACCATCCGCTTCCCGCCCCGCGCGAAGCGGCTGTTTCGCAAGACCGTTCGGCTTCAGAAGCATTGAAGAGCACCGAAACGAGCAACGTAGCGTCGTCCATCGCCGCTAGCGCGTAACACCGTTTCGCGAGCAACCTACCCTTTCAATCAATTCGATGCCTTGCTCGTCATTGCGCGACCGAGAAGCGTTTCCCATAGCTTGTTCGTCGCTTGATAGTCCGGCTCGATCTGCGGGCCTGGCGTCGTGATCATCCAACGACTCAGGCGTTGACCGTTTAAGAAGAAAGTCGGCGTGCCGTCGACGCCCATGTCGTGGGCCATTTCGATATCGCCTTGCAGTTGTGCATCGATCGACTGATCCGTTTGCATCTGCTTTTCGATGGCCGACCAATCGAGCCCTACCGCGTTCACGAGATATTCGTGCGTATATAGATGCGTACGGTTCTGATACAGCAGATTGGCAAGATCTTTCACCTGCTGTTCGTCGGCGATGCGTTGGGCTGCGATGAATACCCGCGCCGACGTACACGCTTGCGGATGAAACGCGCGATCGACGTACGGATTGCACTGTTGCGAGACCGGGTAGTGTTTGAACACGATGCGAATATCCGGCGCGAAGCCGCTAACCAGCTTCTCTGCGACGCCGTGGAAGCCCGCGCACTTGTCGCAGTCAAAATCGCTGAACACGACCAACGTATGTGGTGCATCGGTCGGCCCGATTTGTTGATCGCGCGCGCTGACGGCAATCTCATGTCGATCCTGCCGCGACCAATCCCAAACGATGTATTCGGCGTCGTTGACCACATCCATGTATAACGTTTGCAGTCGAAACGCCGCTTGCTGATTTTGATAGCCGACGGCCGCAACGACGGCAAAGATGGCAAACCCGAAGCCTGAACCCAACGTGCCAAGCGCCACGCCGCGCGTCGGTCGCGCGACTGGCGCCACGTCGATGCGCGGCTTAAACCACGCGACCATACCCAGCACAACCATCGCCAAATTGACGACGTGTACCGTCAAACAGAACTGGCAAATCGTCGGCAGCCGCCAAATCATGATCGCGGTGTACGTTAGTGAACCGAACAACCCCGCTACGCCAATCAATACGATCAACAATTGCCAACTGCGACCTTGTCGATTTGGAATGCCGACGATCAGATACCAGAGCAAATGAATGCCGAAGTACGCGAGCCCGAGGTGCGTCGCCTTAAACGGGCCGATGACGGTCGCTGCCGAGCTGGATAGCGCGTGACCGCAGCCGAATCCGTCGCCCGCGGAACACAATCCCGAGGCCCAACCCGCACCGGGGTCGGCACTCATCAATGCGAGCAGCGCGCTGAGGCCGAGGCCCGCCAGCGCGCAGACAATCAGCATCGCGCGGAGCACAGTGCGCGGCTGTGGCGCGACGGCAGTCTCTGGGCTAGTGGGTTTGGCGACCGGCGGCATGCCGGCGTTGGCATTCGATGAAGTCATATCTTAGGCATCGACCGATGAGGCGAGGAAGATGCGTTGGGCTTACACACCGCTGACCGGCACGCGGCGAATCGTGGGCCGCGAGGACGGAATCACGCTGCCGTCCTGCCGTCGATAGCTCATATGAAACGCGACTTTCTGACCGGCAACATCGAGACCGTCAGGCCAACGCAGGCGCAGTCCGTATCCCCAGCCGAGGGCCTCGGCTTTTTTCGCGCGATATTTGTATGCCTCGTCTCGGTCGAGTTCCCATTTGTGCAACTCGCGCAGCACTTCGCGTTTGGTGGCCTTGTCGAATTCGACGGCGAACATTTGCACAATAATCGTGCCCGCGCCGAAGACACCCTTTTCACCTTGTCGGCCGGATTCACCGACGACCGGCGCGGAGAGATACAGCGTGCAGCGAAAGCCGTCGACCTTGCTGCCCAGCGGGTCAAACTTGAGCCAGGGGTTGGTGCTGATGATCTTCACGACGCGAATGATGTCGTCGCGTTCGTTTTCGGAAGGGATCGTGATGCCGTTCTTGGTTGTGGAGCCGCTGCCGTCGTTTTCCGGAGGTGGAAACAGAAGCCATTCGCGCGGGATATTACTACAGCCACCGGCGGCAATAAGTCCGAGACAGATTAAGAAACACGATGTTGTTGATCTCGACTGAATCATTCGCACTCGTTTTAGCCTACCTCATCTTAGCGATGTGTGGCGCGCGGCTTGCGTTTTTTCTTGGCGTCTTCTTCCGACTCGCGTGTGTCTTCCTCGCGCGTCGTCGGCGTCGTGCGGACGCTGACCTTTCGGACCGGCGTTTTCGTGACGCGCACCACTGGCGACGGACCGTAGAGCGGTCGCTTCGGCGGCGTATTACGCTGCGGCGTCGTCGACGGTTGCGGATTGGGCGCCGTGCGAACCTTTTGCACGCGGCGTTCCGAGTTTTGCGTTGCAACTGGCTCCATGTTGTTCGTTGACGACGTACCGGCCACGCGGCTCGGAATCGACGACGAACTCGAGCGACGGTTGGCCGTATGCACCGGCACGCTGCGCGGCTGAGCCGGCGCGTTGACCGGCACCATGCGTTCCATCGACGACGGTCGGCTTACCGGGTTGGTACGGATCGTCGGGCGATAGGTCGGCGGCGGCGTGGTGCTGCGCTGACGAGGGGCCGGCTGAACGACGGGGCCGTAGCGCGGCGTGCCGTCTGGTTGATAGCTCGGAATCGTGCGCGGTCGGACCGGCGTCGCGCTCGGCGGATCGAGCGGCGTACCGTTGTTGGGCTGTACTTCGATGCTGTCGATCTCGCTGCCGTTTTCAGGCGTGACCTGCAACTGGCGGAAGATCGGGCTGGCCTTCATGTCGGGCGTAATGATGCCGGCGAGGTCGCGCTGATCGACGCTCATGCGGCGCGCGTCTTCGACCGAACGCACGATCGTCGGCGTCAGAGCGATCAACAATTCCGAACGCGTATTCATGCGGCTGGTCGTGCGGAACAAGGCACCCAAACCGGGGAGGTCACCCAAACCCGGCACCTTGCTTTCCGACTCGGTGCTGCTCGATGTGATCAAACCACCGATGACGACGGTTTCACCATCTTTAACTGCGACGGTCGTTTCGGCACTTTGCTGCGTAATGATCGGCGCGAAGATGCCGTTACCGAGCGGAATGTTGGACGACGAGACCGACGAAATTTCGGGAGCGACGCGAAGGTAAACAAAGCCGTCGGGATTGATGACCGGCTCGACGTTGAGAATCACACCCACCTCTTCGTATTCGACCTGTGCCGTGGTTTGCCCGGCGTCGGAGATCGTCGTGCCGCGAACGAACGGAACGTTTTCACCAATCGTGATGTTCGCTTCCTGATTGGTCTGGCACATGATGCTCGGTCGTTGAATCACTTCGAGGCGGCTATCGGTTTGCAATGCCCGCACGAGGAAGTTGAAATCTTCGCCGGTAATTGTGAACGAGAAACCGCCCAAGCCGGCACCTGCCGCACCCAAGTCGGTACCGCCGACAAAGTCGAACGAGTTGCTTTGAATGATGCCGTTGGGGCCGGGCGTTGCCGACTCGCTGAACTTGAGTTGCTGCAGTGCGAACTCAAGACCCATTTCGAAGCTGTCGTCGAGCGACACTTCGGCGATCATCACTTCGATCATCACCTGCGGAGGCGGCGCATCGAGTTGTTGAATGATGCGCAGAACTTCCGCCTGATAGCGCGGGCTGGTCGAGACCATTAACTGGTTCGACTCTTCGTGTGCCACGACCGTAACGTCGCGTTCGTTGATGGCCAATTGCGAAACGTCGTTCTGACTGCTGACGAGTTCGCGCTGCGCGGCGAAGTACGTATCGAGCGAACCCTGCAACTCTTCGGCGCGGGTGTTCACCAACGGATAGACGACGTTCACGCGTTCCTGAATATCGCGCGAGTCGAGCTGCGCGATGATATCACCCGCAACATCAATATCTTCGGGCCAACCAGCCACAATGATCGCGTTGGTGCGTTCGTCCGGCACGAACGTTGTGCGCGGTCGACCAAACGTGCCACGGCGGCTGTTCCCCGCATTGAGGAATCCGGGGCCGCCGCTGCCGTCGCTCAGACCGCCTTCGACGTTGATCTGTCGGCCTTGTTGGAAGGCCGCTTGATCGTCGGAGCCTTCGTCTTGGGCAAACATTTCGTCTAGCAATTCGACCATGGCCGTTGCGTCGGCGTTGTTCAACAAGAACACGCGCACCATGACTTCGCGCTTCTCGATCGAGTCGAGTTCGCGGACCAGCTTCTTAATCAACGACATCGACGTGGGCGGTGCCACCACGATGACGCTGTTGCTGCGCTCGTTGTAGGTGATCTGCACGTTTTCGCGCACGGTCTGAAGAATGTCGCGATTGCCGTATTCGTCTTTTGCCGTGTATTGAATCAACAACGACGATAGGGCACGGGCGCTTTCGGAATCGGCATTGGCACCACCGCCGCCCTCTGCCGATTGGCCCGTCATGATTTCGTTAAGCAACTCGGCCATCTTGCTGGCGTCTTCGTTGTCGCAGCGAATGACTTCGACGAGAGCTGTCTCTTTAATCTGCACCGAGTCGAGCTTGTTCACGAGCGATTCGATGTTTTCCAACTCACCCGGCGGCACGGCGACGACGATCGAGTTGGTCCGCTCTTCGGCAACCGTCGTGATGGTGCTACCGCCACCACCACCGCCGCCTTGACCTTGGCTGACCGAACCTTGATAGATTTCGTCGAGGATTTCCTTAACGGTTTCGGCCTTTGCCTTGGAGAGCGGGAACACCTTAAACATCGTGTCGATAACCGACGAACGATCGAGTTGTGCGACCAACCCGGAGATCATCGCATGGTCCTGGGCGTTCGCATTGACCAACAGCGAGTTGCCGGGCTCGTTGATTTGAATCGTGACGGGCGTTGGGGTCGCACCGCTATCGCCACCGTCGGAGGCGGCTTGCTCGCGTGCGTCGAAAATGTTCGTGAGCATCTCACCGACATTGCCCGCGCGAGCTTGGTTGAGCTTGTAGTCTTCCACCCAGAAGCTTCCGCGTTCTTCCATGTTGACCGGTCGATCCAAGTCGCGAATCAATTTCATCGCGAGGCGAATGCCGTCGCGCGTGCCGCCGATGATGACGGAGTTACGCACCGGATCGCTAAGCACCTTCACTTGGAATTGACTGCCGCTGCTACCCGATCCACCGGAACCGCCGCCGGATTGTTGGCCGACGTCTTCCAAAGCCGATTCGAGTTGCGACGCGATCACTTTGCTTTCGGTATGTTCGAGTCGCACGATTTCGAAATCGACCGGCGTCCACGGTTCGGCCACGCTGTTCATGCGGTTGTACACGCGTCGCACGATTTCCATGTTCTCGGGGCTGGCCGACACGATCAGCATGTTGGCGCGTTCGTCGACGACGACCGACAGCGTTTCGCGATTTTCGTTGACCGCACCTTCACCGACGCGATCTTTGAACACGTCGGGGAACAGATTATCGAGCGCGTCTTTCACGCTGCTGGCAAAGACGTTTTCGCATGGGAAGAACTCGATGACTGCCTCGACGCCGATGGGGCGATCGAGCTTCCCGAGTTGATCCATCAGGATGTCGTGGTTTTCCTTCGACGCCACAAAGATCAACGAATTGGTCGCCGGATCGGCTTCGATCGTGACCTTATCTTCCGGTCGTGGTTCCTGCAGGCCGCGATTTTCGGCGCGGGCTTGAAACAGGTTCGTCAATGGGCCCGCCAATTCGCTCGCCGAGTTGTGCTTGAGCTGCACAATGTAAATGCCCGCGGCGGGATTGAGTTCGAGATTATCGATCTTTTCGACAACAGTCTTAATCGATTCGTAGTCGCTCTCGCTGGCCACGACGATGAGCGAGTTGCTGCGCTCGTCGGCCACGATGGCGGGCTTGTCAAACGTGAGGCCGCTGTCACCGCCGCCTTCATTTTGCTGGCGTTGATCCCACAGTTCCTGCAGTTTATCCGCCAAGTCGGTGGCGATCCCGTTGACGACTTTGATCGTGCGAATATTGTCGATCAGCGCCGTAGCGGGCACGTCGAGCTTTTCGATCAGTTCCTTGAGCTCGCTTAACCGTTCGCGCTTGGCGGCAAGGATGAGCGACTCGGACCGGGCGTCGGCAACGATGACGACCGTCTCGCTCTTTTCGGCGTTGGCACCCTCGCCCATCGGGATCGCCTCTTTACGACGATCCATCAGGTCGGTCAGCGCTTCAGCCAATCCCGTGGCTTGCGCGTGATTGAGCTTCACGATTTCAAACGGCATCACGCCGCGGCCTTCGATGTCGAGCTTGGCGATCAGGCCCGTCAATATTTCGACGGTATCCGGACGACCGACCACGACGACCTGATTGGTGCGCGCATCGGCTTTGACGATGGCTTTGTACACGATCGCGCCGGCGCGACCGTCGGGCACACCGCCCGGATCGCCGCCGCCGGCGGGCTTTTCGGTAAGGCCGGCGCTGGCGTCGAGCATCTCGCTGAGCTTGGTTGCCACTTCCGTCGCGTCGGCAAAGGTGAGCGGCACCGTCTTCATCTCGACGGGGTCTTTGGTCGCTTCTTTGTCGAGCGCCATCGCAACTTGCCGCATCACCATGCAGTTCTGAAGCGAGCTGGCAATGATGAGCGAGTTGCTCTCGGGCTCGCCGAAGACCAACGTTGGCCGGTCGAGATTTACCGTCGCGAGCGGCTCGCCGTTTTCATCGAGCAAGCGGAAGCGGCGAATGAAATCCTTAAGCGGCGTATCGCCGGTGGCGGCGCGTTCGAGAAGCAGATTGATCAGCGTGGCGAGTTCGTCGGCGCCGGTATGACGCAACGGCACAACCATAATGTCGGCAGACCCGATATTGCCGAATTTTTCAGCGGCTTCTTCGTCGCCCATGTCGACGTCGAGATTCTTAACGATGTTTTCGACAAACTTCATGTCGGCTTCGAATGCGCTGACGACGATTTGATTGGTCGGCGGATCGATCTCAATCTGAATTTGATCCGTCGGCAGGCCTTTTTGTCGCAGATAGTTCTGCGCAATGGTCTTCATCGTATCGCCAACTTCCGATACACGGCGATTGGCAAATGCAAAGGTTTTCGTTTCCTTGTCGATCTGCGAAGGCGTATCGACCTTATTCACGAGCGACTTTGCGAAATCCAAATTCTCTGGCGAGGCCGCAATGAAGATCGCGTTGGCGCGTTTGTCGGCAATGAACTCAACCTTATCCACCGGTCGCGCGTTCTCTGGCTCGATGGCGGCGAATACTTCGTTCAATCGGTCGGCAACGTCCTGTGCCTGCGCGTTGCGTAGCAGAATGAAATCAACATCCTTCTCCGGCGTGCCGGCGTCGATCATCTGGATGATGTTGGTCAGGATTTGCACGTCGTCTTCGAGACCTTCGATGATGAGCGAGCCATCGGGGGCTTCGATCACGCTGATCGGCGTACCCGACAGGCGGGCGCTGATCGCGTCGAGGCTGTTTTCGTCGACGTTGGTCTGATTCTGTCGCGCCCGTGCTTCGATCATCCGCTTTAGCTCGGGCGACATCTCGCGCGGTTGCTCGTTACGACCCGTATTCGGCGCGCGGCGATCGTTGCCTTGCGGTTGATCGCTTTCGCGACTGCGCGGCGGTGCGATGCGGCGGCGTCCGGCTTGGTTGTTGCCGTCGCGTCCGCGTGCATTGCTCTTATCCTGCTCGGCCTTCTTCCCCCCGTCCGACTTTTTTGCGTCGTCGTCCTTTTTGTCATCGCGCTTGGGCGGCTGACGAAGGCGGATCGACCGCGGCTTATCCTTATTGGCATCGTTCGGCTTGTCGGTCTGAGCCACTGCCGATTGCAGCGCCACGTTCATCATGAAGACCGGCAGCGTCGCCGCGATGGTCGTTGTGCGAATCATCTTTTGCTTCTTTTCCCCAGTTGCCTTCGTTGCGGGCTGCATGTCTTTACGCGCCGCGCTTTCGACCGCTTCATAACGACGGTTGTGCGTCCAGTTGGCATCACCGCGTCGACCGCGACCGCTGCGGCGATTGCCGCGACCGCGATTACCTCGGCCACGGTTGCTGCTACCGCGCGACGAACTGCCTTGGTTTTCCTGATTTTGGATCAACTCTTCAATCAATTGCTTCATGTCTTCGCGGTTACCCGGCTTTACGCGAATCACTCCACGAACATGGTCTCCCCGTGACTTAGCCGGATCGGAAAGCCCAGCGATAAGAACGTTAATCTCATCCATCTTGTTTGCCGACGCACTGGCGAGAATCATGTTGGTGCGAACGTTGGGCCGCAGCGTCACGAGGTCGGGAACATAGCTGCTGTTGGCTTGGTTACGCTTTTGCTCGGCTTCATTGACCGTCTCTTCGATGAGCGTAGCCAGTTCGTCGGCGCTGTAGCCTGATGGAATCGGAATCAGCTTGATGCCCTTGTCGCCCTGCTCGCAATAGTCGGCGTCCATCTGCTCGGCGAACGCAACGACTTCGTTTACGTCCGACGTGCGGCCGCGAATGATGAGCGTGTTAGTCGCCTGGCTGGCGATGATGCTGAGTTCGGGGGCCGAACCACCGCTCGACGAATTGTTGCGCCCGCGACCTCGACCGCGGCCCCGATTGCGATTGCTGCTGCGGCTCGATGTCGTATTGCTATCGGCGACCAACTCCTCGGCCTGTTCGGCGATGATAGTCGCGTCGGCGCACGTTAGTTTCAAGTATCGAAGCGAGTTGGCACCCGGTACGTCGATTTTCTCGATTTCCTTCAGCGCGTTCTCAACCGATTCGGGTTTACCAGCGACAATGATCGAATTCGTCTCATTGATTGCCTTCAAGCGCGTGTCACCGGCCAGTACCGTGTCGTCTTCTTCGTCGTCGTTGTCGCGTGCCCACCATGGCAGGTCACGTTGATCGTCTCCGGCGCTACCGCGATTGACACGCAATACTTCCGTCAGAATTTCAATCATGACATCGGGGCTAACGTGTTGCAGCGCGACCATCTCGACCATGCGTTCTTCTGCCGTTTCACTGTCAATAACAGCCAGCAACTGATCGATCTCTTCGCGCACTTTGTCGGTGCAGTAAACAATGAGCGTGTTGCTTTGGGCATCGGCGTTGATCACGATGCGATCTTCGTCGGTGTTCGTTTGACCACCGCCGCCGCGACGACCGAACCGTCCGCGACCGGTGCTAATGCCAACCTTCTTATCGAAGAAGTCCTGCAGCGTAGTCGCCACGTCTTCGGCGACGGCGTTCTTCACCTTAATGAAATGCATCTTTGCTTCGACGGTCGAAGCCGTGCTGACCGGCTTGATGATGTCGTTTTCGATTTTCTGATACTCGTCGTCGGTGGCATACACGAACAGCGTGTTGGTCGGTTCGTGATATTCGGCGCGGGGGCCTTCGTTGTTGCCGCGTCCGCGACCACCACCACCGTAGAGATTGTTGATCGATTCGGCGACGCTGCGCACCGGAATGCGCGGCTCCATCACCATCGCGGTGATCGCGCGGCTGCCCTCTTCGTCAATCGCCTTCACGAGCGCTTCGATCTGTGCGAATTCCTTATCGTTGGCGAAGGCGATCATCTTGTTCGAGCCGCGCACGGCGCGCAAGACCGGCGATTGGGCCTGGCCGCGCCGACCGCTGCTGGCCTGCTGGAAGATTTGCTGAATCGTTTGCGCCACGTCGTTCGGATCGGCGTTCTTTACGGTGATGACGCGCTCGGTGCGCTGTCCGTCGCCAACCTGATCGAGTTCGTTGATCAGCGCTTCGATTTCTTTCATCTTCTCGGGGTTGGCGGAAACGATCACGCTATTCGTCGTCCAGTCGTCGGTGCTTTCGACGCTTTCGTTGGGGGAATAGCGTCGGCCGGGTGGTCGAAACAACTGTTGAATCATCCGCGAGACTGCACCGGGATCGACAAACTTCAATTTGAACACGCGGCGTTCTTTTTCCTTCGCACCCGGCACGTCGAACATCTCGATCATCTCGAGAATCTCGGGCATGATGTTTTCGCGTGCGTTGATGACAAGCTGATTGGACAGACTTTCCGACGCGATATTGAACGGCGGCTGGCCGCGACGATCCGTCGGATAGCGACCACGAAGCGCTTGGTCGATCGTGTTGCGCATTTCATCCGACTGACCGTGTTCGAGCTTAACGAACTTCGTTACCTTCTCTTCGGTCGGCATGTCAGATGCTTCAATCAGGCTTTCCACTTCCGTCATGTTCGCATCATTCGCCGTTACGATGATGCTGTACGTGCCGTCTTCAAATGCGGCCGTTACCTGATCGTTCGGATTGCGCGAGCGCGAGCGGAACTGCGTGTTGATGATGTTCGCCAAGCTCCACGGCGACACATACTTCACGCGGAAGACCTTCGTCTTGCGCTCGGCACCGGGTTGATCGAGGCTTTCGATCAAATCCTTAAAGCCTTCAGTCGCAGACTTATCACCTTCGGCGGCTCTGCCTGCGTAATCTTCTTCGCTGGAATTGACGATCAGGCTGTTGGTACCCTCTTCGGCCAAGACCGTGATCGGGTACTTACGGTTGACCTGATCGAAGTTGTTGCGAATGTAATCGTTCAACACGCGGGCCAAGTCCGGTGCCTTCGCGTGTTCGAGGGCATAGAGGTGTCGCTTGCGTTCACCTTCCTGACCGCCCTTGGATACTTCATCCACCAGCGCCTTGATGCGTTCGTGCTGATCCTTGTTGGCATCGACGATGACCAAATTGGCACCGGGGTTGGCCGTGACGACCGGCTTTTCGCGGCCCGTTGTGCGCACGTCTTCGTTACGGAACATTTCGTTAATGTTGCGAACGACTTGGTTCACATCGACGTTGGTCGGTAACTTATAAGTCTGTTGGCTCTTTTGCAGTGGCGTGCTTTCTTCGACATCTAACTGGGCCAACGCGTTGTTCAAAATCAATTGCGACTTCGGACCGCCGACCAGCACCAGCGAGTTGGTGCGCGGGTCGGCTTCGAGGCTGACGTAGTCGATGCTGGCCGTCGTTTTGCTATTGCGCATGGCCTCGGCCATCATCCCGCGGACCTGCCCCAACACCTGTTGCGCAGCGGCGTGCTTGAGTTCGAAACGCGTAACCGTGCCCATAGAGGCGTCGACTTTGTCGAGTTCCCGAGCAATGGTTTCCATTTCTTTAAAGGTTTCTTCCGGCGCTTGCACATAAATGATACTGCTGGCGCTAAAGCCTTTGATCTTGATTTGGCTCGCCGTTCCTGAACGACCGCGCCCCACGCGACCGCCGAAGAGTTCATTAAGCGAATTTGCCACCGTCTCGGCATCGGCTACCGTGAGTTCGATCGTGCGCCATTCCTTCGTTTCACCGATGCTGGCGTTGATCGTTTCGATTTCTTTCTCGATCTCTGCCATCTGTGGGGCCGGTGCTTTCACGATAACCGTGGACGTCGCTTCCAGCGGCGTGATGACGATATCGTTCGCCTCGCTACCGCGACCGCTCGGCACCTGAAACAGCTCGCGCAGCGTCGTGGCAATCTCGCGCGGGTCTCCATTGACGGGAATCTGCTTAAAAACAATACCCGTGATATCAACGTCGAAACTCTTAACAATTTCCATTGCACGGTCGAGTTCGTTCGACGGTCCAACGAGAATGATGCTGTTGGTGCGCGTGTCGGCGTGGCTCGAGACGTTCTCCTTGTTTGCGCTCGCCGTCGGTGCGGCACGACCGCGACCGCGTCCACGACCACCGGCAGGTGCAGCCTGTGGACCTGACGAATTAATCGTCTCGTCGATCAGGTTCTGCGCGATCTCAGCAATTTCAGAAGCGCGGGCATGCTCGAGCTTCACGGGGCGCACTTCGACGTCGACGATCTTGAGCGATTCCAAGTCGTCGATGATCTTCGCGATCATGTCGAGCGTGGGTGTTGGCCCTTGCGCGATAATCGTATTCGTTTGCGTGACGGCCGTAAGCTTGGTTTTGTCAGCCGCGATCGTCGTCGCGTCGCCGCCGGCCTGTTGCAACTGGACCTGACGGTTTTGCTGATTGCCGCCGCGTTGATTGCGATTATTTCCGCGTTGCGGCGTACGGCTGCGTGCGGCGCTGCTCGCCTGATTGATGCCGAGCACGTCTTTCAGATTCTCGACCACCTGCGTGGCGTCGAGTTCCTTCAGTTCAAACATGCGGAAGTCGAGCGGCGGCGGCGTATCTTTAGAGTCGATACGCTTGAGCACTTCGACGATCAGCGGGATATCTGGCAATGGCGCGACGATATAAAGCGAACTGGTACGTTCGTCGGGCACGACCTTGATGCGTGCAGAGGCCAACGCTTGTTGCTGAGCTTGTTGTTCGGCCTGTGCTTGCGCCTGCGCTTGAGCGAGCGCTTTTGCGCGGGCATCATCGCCACCCTTGGCGTCACCGCCCTTGTTTGGTTGCGGTTGACGGCGCGCAGGCGCTCGGCGTTGGGCGGGTTGATTGAAAACGTCGTTTAACAGTTGAGCGGCACTGCGGACGTCGGCGTACTTCATCGGAAACACGCGAATCACCGTCGTCGCCTTGTCCGGAATCAATTCGGTCGCCAACTCTTCCAGCTTAATAAGCTCATCCTGCGGACCGGTGATGATGATTTTGCCGGTTTCCGGATCGGGGAAAATGCGAATGCGGTCGACCGGCGCGTTGACGACGGCCTGCAAGCGCGGGTCGGCCAATGGCGATACCCGGTTTTCATCTTCAGGCGTTTGACCCAACACCGTGACCGCCGCGACTTGTTGCAGCCAAAGTGGCAAGGCCGTTGGCGTTAACGATGAAACAGGTGTTTCGTCCTTCTTATCGTTGCCCTTTGCAGACGATTTTTTCTTTTCGCCGGCGCGGGTCTTCTTGATCTCGACCTTGCCATCGTCCTCATCTTCACCTGCGTGGATATCGATGATCTCGACGCGCGAGATGCCGCCCAAGTCGCCGACCTCGATCGGAATGGACGATTGGTGTCGTAGCTGCAGTAGCCTTGCCATCGCTTCCGGCGAAATCTTGCCTTCCAAATCGAGTTGAATCCAACCGTCGCCGGCACTACCGCTGCCTTCCTTCGGCACGTCCCACATCTTCACGGCGGCCTTGATATCTTCCACCTCGTCAGGTCGGAAGTTTCGAACGATCAAGACCTTCTCTTGCGGGCCTTCGAGGAACTCGACCGGGCGGCGACCTTCGATGTTGTAGAACATGTCAACGTCGTAAGAGATATCCCACGCGTCGCGATGTTCCAAATCGATCGTGAAGAAATCGCCCTTCTTACCGGGGCCGTCGCCAATGTCGTCGATGGCATCCGCAGGTCGGTAAATTATGGCGAGACACTGTTCGATCAGCGGCCAATCCTTCGGTAGTGCACGAATGATCAACGTGTTTTCAAACGTATCCGCAACGATCTCGACATCATCGATGGCCGACTTGTTCGACAGCTTCGCCTTTTGCGGCTGACGAGCGCGCGTGCGGCGACCGCGGGCGGCTGCCGCCTTTTGATCGTTGCTGTTCGCCGTAACCACCTGCACTTCGGTCGATTCGACGCCGCTGAGCAACTGCTCCAACTTCTTCTTGTCTTCTTCCGCGTCGTAAGCTTGCACCTTGCGGATGATCGGTTCGGGGTCGGCCACGTCAAGTTCGAACGTCAGCTTGATTGCCTCGTCCACTTCCTTGCGCGGTCCGGCGATAATCAGACGTTCGCCGATGGCCGTAATCGCCAACTCGACGTCGGCGGCGTTGATGCCTTCGACTTTGCCGCCACTTTCGCCACCGGGGGCAGTCGTCGGTGTGGCCAGAATGCTCTTGAGCACCGTGGCCAAATCTTCGGCTTTGCGATTCTTGACCGTGATCGTTTCGGTGTACGGCGCGTTCTCTTTGGCTTCGGCTTCGATATCCGCAACGAGACGCTGAATCTGTTCGAGTTTTTCCGGCGGCGCCGTCACGAGCAACGAATTGGTAAACGGCTCGGCCGTTACCGTGACCGTGGTTTCGCCTTCGGTCTTCACCGTTGCGGCGGGCGACTTCACGTTTTTGGTTTTGTTATTCGCAGCGCGGCGCGGCGCGCGACGACGACTGACATTTGGCGCTTGGTAAACCGTGCCGGGAATGGCTTGCTTAATCGTCGGCGCGATGAGTTCGGCCTTGGAATATTCGAGGCGAATGACCGTCATCTCGGCACCGACATTGATGTCGAGCTTCTCGATCAGCGGCGTAACCTTTTCGATGAACGTCGGCTTCGCCCAAATGCGCAGCCGCTTGTTAAACGCGTCGGCCGTGATCATGAGGTCTTGGCCGCCATCACCGGGGAACATCTGATTGAGCGTGCTGGCCAAGTCGGCCGGGTCGGCGCGTTCCAACGGAATTTCCACGAAGATCGGCTCGATCTCGCAGGCGTTTTGTTCGAGCTCGTCGATCAGCGGCTTCATCTCGGCCCAGTCCTGATCGCTACACAACACGAGCAGACGGTTCTCCGCATCTTTCGCGATCATCACCGGCCCGTCGCCGCCACTGCTGGTCGAACGACCGCGAGATCGGGCGCGAGCCCGCGCGCGGGCCTGTGCGCGACGTTGCGCTGCTGTCTTGGCTTTGCTGTCTTTTGATTCAACTACCTGTGGACCGTTGTCATCATCGCGTAACAGTTGTGCCAACGTTTCGGCGACTTCAGACGGTACGGCGCAGCTAAACTCAACGAAGCGCTTCGTCGGTGCATCGGGATCGGGGCGATCGAACTCGGCCACGCGTTCGGCGATGCGATCCATATCGAAGCGCGTCGCGCTGACGTATAGCTCGCGGCTGGAACGAATGACGAAGACCGGATCGGGACCCGCGGACCCACCCGAAGCCGGCGCCGCAGCACCCTTTTTTCCACGCGATGCGCGGACGACGGGTGTTCCCATCGCCGGCGGCAATGCGTTTTGCACTTCTTCGACGATGTCGGCTGCGTCGCGATGTTGCAGGATGAACGTGCGATTGATCCAGTCGGGCTGCACGTCGTATTGCGCGATCAGGCGGCGCGCTTCTTTGTTGCCTTCAGCACCACCGACCATGATGATCGAATTGCCGCTGGCAGCGCGAAGCGTAACATCGAAGACTTCGAGAATCTTCGGATCGACGTAGCCCGTGCGTTTGTCGCCGGCGAGTTCCTGCTTCATCGTTGCCAGCAAGGGCGCGATCAGATTGACGACATCTTCGGCAGGTGCGTTGTTGACTTGAACGGATTCGATGCGCGGAGGCGAAGATACCGGCACGTCGATGTTGCGAATCGTCGTCAACATTGCGGACATATAGCGATCGGGCGCGTGGATATAGAGCACGTTATTGATCGCATCAACAATGATGGAAATAGCATCCGTGTCTTCGAGTTCCGGCGCGATGTTGTTGGCGGCTTGATTGCGACCGCGGCGACCACGACGACGATTATTGGGCGCCGTCGGAGCTGCCGTCGATGCGGCATCGACCGGATACAACTGCCGTAGCAACGTTTGCATATCCGCAGCTTTGACGTGCTTTAATTCGATCTTGGTGGGGGCCTCTTTACCTAAGCCCTGACCAGGCGGTTCTAAGATACTTGTGAACCGATTGATTTTATTGCGGAACTCGTAGTGCTCTTTCACGAGACCGGTTAGCTGAATCGTGTATTGATCGAGCGGCTCCACGCCATATGTGTCCGAAAATTCAGGGCGAAACTCATCGATCAACAGTCCCGCCGTCCAACCTTCCGGCGCTTTGAACTGCGTTACGCAAATGTCGTACAACGGCAAATCCGCAGCTTCGAATTCCGCATAGCTACCGAAGATCTTCTCGACCGGAATCTTGCGCATCGCATCGGGGATGCGCTCGACCGTGATGCGATCGCCGAGATCGCGAATAATCATGTTATTGAGCGGCTGATCGAGTAGCAGCTCGTTGAGCTTGTTGAACAACTCGCGATAGGTGAACGTCTTCGTCGTGAAGTACGTAAGGTTGCCTTCCAGCATCGCATCGGGGTTATCGATGTAGGGTACGCCACGAATGCGTGCCAAATCGCGCACGATATCCATCCACGGCATATCTTCCGGATTGAACGTGATGCTTGCGGTGTTGCTGCCGTCGCGCGTTTCGATGTCGATGATCATCACTTCGGCGAGTTCGCCAACCGGTGATCCGACGCCTGGGGCTGAGTCGCTGTCACCTTCCTCGCCATCGGTTACGGCACCGGTCGGGCGTGTACCGCGCGGCTTGCGCGTATTCATCTGCGGGCGGCGTGCGTTCGTGTTGGTATTCGTGCGACCCGAACTTTCCTCTTTGCCGCCGGTACGTGTTTTGTCGACGTTCTTCGATTTGCTGTTGCGGATGCGCTCAAGGCGACGCTGTCGCTGTTCTTCCAAACGCTTGCGGCGGCGTTCGGCAGGCGAAAGCGATGCATCTTCGGCGTCGTCGCCCTCGCCCTCTTCGGCCGACGGGTCATCCTTCTCGTCAGGGCTGGGCTTCGCCTGCGGCCGCGTCGGTTTGCCACCCTTCGTCTGGTCGTTCCCTTTGGGCTCGGCCTTACCGGGTGTCGGTTGCTTACCCATGTCGGGTTGCGGCTTGGCCGGAACAGCGGGCGTTTTATCACCTGGCTTCTTCGATTTGATGGCAGCTTGCTGGAGACGCTTTAGTTCGTCGTCGATGCGTTTGCGCTCGGCATCGGTAACGCCGCCTTCGGCGTCTTGCTGGGCTTTGATGATCGCCTGCTTCAACTCATCGAGGTCGGCCTCTTCAGCTTCCTCTTTGGGTGCAGGCTCTTTCTTTTCGTCGTCTTTCTTATCTTCTTTTTTCTCGTCGGCTTCTTCTTCAGCCTCGGCATCTTCGTCTTCGGCGTCGTCCGATTCCTCATCTTCTTTCGGATCGGGTGCGCGCAGACCGACATCGGCGGCAAACGCAGTTGCGACCGGCAAACCCCAACTGGTGAAGGATGCCAAAAGCAAGCACAACAATAGAACCAACGAAATGCGTATGCGCAAGATGGACAACATTGCTGTCGTGTCCTTTCAATCGTCGCAGTCAGTCGCCTCGGAAACGCACCGAACGACTGCCGGATATGTCAACTCATCCGCCCTGTACAAGACGAATGTTGATACCAGATTCTCATCCGCCGATTGCGTATGACCCTTTGGACCATTCCATAATCGCGGACGCTAACTGTTCGTCGTTTTCCGCTTGCAGCCGTTCGCGTTCTGCGAAACTCTTGCCGCGCGGATAGATGTAATAATTGCCGCTGGCCTTCATCTGCACGATGCCGCCGAGGGCGCAGACGCTGCGCAGCGCTCCGTCGCCATCGACCGTGCCCCAAGTGCCCGCGCGAATAACCTCGCGACCGTCGGGGCCTTCGACAATCATTTCCTGCACGTAATCGCCTTCGGGCGTTTCGTAGGCCAGTAAGGCTTTGACGACGTGATCGGGGCTGCCGTCTTCGTCTTCGATCACAACCTTAACTGGCTGCTCGACTTCGACCGGCTGGTTGTCCTCAACGACAATGTCCTTCGCGATCGTGTATGTTTGCGGTGTCGGGCGTGGCATAAACGTTTGCATCCGCACATCCTTGCCCGATGCATACTTGCCGGCGATCTTCACCTGCTTGGTATCTTTGAACGCACCCAAGTCGGCCTGCGAACTCGCGGCCACCACCATCTCGGGCAACACGCGCGTCTGGTTCTCGTTATCAACAATTGTGACCGTGAAGCGCGCTTCGTCTTCGTCCTGATTGTTCACGACCAGCGTGATCGGTGGCGGCGGCTTTTCTTCCGGCGTGTGCCGCGCAACCTTATACGACCACGGCTTACCGCTCGCGAAACTGTGCTTCATCGTGAACACATTGCCGTCGGCATAGGCACCCTTCAGCTCGACCAAGTCGCCCTCGCCGAAAAACGTCTGCTGCTTGGTTGGTTGAATCGCCGACTGCCGCACGACGGTTTCCTTACCCTCCCACATGAAGGCCAATTCAACGCCAACGGTTTTCAAATCCAAATTCTCGACGATCACCTGTTGCCGCGGTGCGGGCTCAAACGCTTTGAAAATGTTCTGATTGTTCAGCGCGACGGTATATGCCGACGCGGGCAAGACATCCTTACGCCACGGATCGGATGGTGCCTTGTCGTCTAACTTCTGCATCGTGAGAAACTTTTCCCAGTTCGATGTTTCCTTTGGGGGCACTTTGGGCAACACGACCGTAGCAACGCGGCAATCCAACTTAACCACGTTCCGACCGGCGTCGGAGTCGGGCGTTAACACGAGATCAGTGATCTGCGAGATATACGGTGCGTCGTAAAGACCGCGCAATAGCTCGATTACGCGCGCGTATTCATCTTTGACGGTAATGTCATACTTAATCGTGGTGGTGCGGAGCTTGTTTTCTTCGGAGATGGTTGTCGGCTTGCTGATCTTGGTAATCAACGCCGAATCGAAACCGTGCAGCGTGGCCGTTTCTTTCAAGCGACGACTGAACTTATCAAACGCCACCGCATCGTCATCGCTGAACGTGCGATTCGCAAAACTGCGCCAAGTTTGAGCGAGGTCTAATTCGGAATCGACCAATTCCATTAACTCACGCTTTTGGTCACCGTAGTTCTTGATATCCGTCTCATACGAAGCAATCGGCGACAGATAAATCACATCGATCAGGAAGTAGATCGCATAGCAACCCACCGCAACGCCGAAGATTAGGGCCAGTCGTTTTTCGCGAGGATTCATCGATCGTCCTCCTCGGTCGTCGTCGGCTCGGCGGATGCCTCGTCGTCGCTGTCGGTCACGTCGTTGGTCGCCTTGTCATCGGGCTTGGTATTGGGTCTAACCGGCGGAATGCGAACGCGCGTTCGACCGGCCGATTCTTCTTCGGCTGTCGAATCCGTATCTTCATTCGTGACCGCGTCGTTGGATTCGGCCTCGTCATCTTTCGCGGGTACTACCGTCGGCGTCTTACTCGGGCCATCCTGACGCACCGGCTCGATGCTGACGCGCTTGCGGCTGCTCGCGGTCTCCTTTGCGGGCGTCGCCGTTGGCGTCTCGACTTTCGGTTGTGGTGTTCGCGAATTCGGCGTCTTCGGTCGTTGTGCCGAAGGCTTTGCGGCCTGCGGTTTATTCGCCGGGCGATTGTTCGAAGGTCGCGCGTTATTCGGCGTTACCGGCGTGGGTGTTTCCGCCGCGTCGTCATCCGTGGTCGTGACTGACTCTGCTTCAACCGCTTCGCTGCTGGCGTCGTCATCGTTCGTCTCGACTGCTGCTGGCGTCTTATCCGTCGGCCCGTCGGTCACCGCGTCAACGTCGTCGGTCGTATCAACCTCAACGTCATCGATATCCGCATCGACATCCGGCTCGATATCAACCGACGGCGGCGTCACCTTCTTCGCGGCGCGCTTAGGGATCACCGCTTCGATACGGCTTTCGAATTGATAGACCGAATCGTTGCGGCCGCGAATCGGCGTTTCGCTGCCGGGCACCACATCCTGATAGCCCATCTCGCGTAACGTCGAGCTAATCTCATTCACCACGCCCAACTCGGCCGTGCGCAATCGCATCTCAACTGTCGATACGTAGCGGCGACGTTTCTTACGTCCTTCGGCTCGGGTATGAAATTCAATACGCGTGACCTGTGCCTTTTCATTCGGCGGGAACGCGTCGGTCAGGCGCACCAACTCGTCGGGCCAAATCTGTTCGGCTTCGGCCCATTCTTCCAGCGAATTCACGCGCGACTTAAATGCTTCCAGCGGCTTCTTGCGCGTGCTTAGCTGTTGCACGTCGGCGATCAACTCACTCGCGCTCGATCGTTTCGGTTCGACAAACTGAATCCACGCCGCCACTGCCGCCGCCAGCAAAAAGACACCCGTCAATATCGCCTTGGGCGCCTTCTTCATTCGCCGGTCGCGCGTCGTGACCGGTCGCTTGGGCGCTAAGAAGTCAAACGACGACAAGGGATGCCGACCATGGCTCATCGCCAGGCCCAACACCACGCTAAAGCCGCGCAACTCGCGGGCACGATCGTGATCGATCGCCAACGCCTTGGCCGGATTAAACAGCTCGGCCAGCGCCGCGAAGCGCGCCGCCAGCGATTGCGATAACTCGGCTTCCAGTCCGGTCGCACCACATACCACAATTCGGTCGATGCTCGCGCCGCTGGACGTCGCGCGATACGCTTCAAACGAGCGAATTACTTCGACCATCAAACCGCTAACGGCTTCGCGCGTGCGCTCGCTGCTGCGTGCGTCATGAATCGCAAGCGAATCGATGCGACTGTCGTGCAAGTTCTCGATCGCTTCATCGCGAAAGTTTGGCAGGCTCGTCAACGCCGAACGGCTGAACTTCAACGTGCCGTCATAAACAACGCTGATTTCCGAGTGCTCCGGCCCCAGCTCGACCATCAGAATCGTCTTATCGTTCGGATCGTCGATGGTGGCCAACACCGCCTGCCGATTCGCGAACGGTCGCAGGCCAATACGTTCGAGGTGAAGCCCCGCTGCTGAAGCCACCTTCTTATAAAACTCGATGTCTTCGATGCGAACCGCCGCCACCAACGCTGTCGCCGGTGATTTCGGATCGTGGTCGTTCGACAGTGCAAAGTCGATAACCGCCTGATCGGCGGCGAAGGGCAGTTCGCGCGCGACCTGATTGATCACCATCGCCGGCAATTCATCAGCAGGCGCCGGCGGCAGGTTGATCGTGTTAAGCACGACCTTTTCGCGCGGCACGCTAATGATTGCGTGCTTACCCGAAAGCTTCGAGCGCTTCAGCGATTCTTTGATAAACCCGCCGAACATCTCGGCGTCGGTTAGCTCAACTTCGGGCAAGACCGGAACCGTGACTGCTTTGTGCAGGTCGACGTTAGCCCCGCGCGACGTCACGACCGTCATGCGCAGAGATTGCGCGTCCCAGTCGAGTGCGAGCAGTCGTTTGCTACCTATGTTCAATGCCATCGATCATCAATCCGATCGACCCGCCAAATCCCGCCGCTCATCGCCGTGCGGTGTATAGGCCGGGCCGAGTTCGTTCAAGTTACGGTAGTAGATCACCTGCGGAATCGGGCCGCGCATCTGTATCACGACCATCAACCGCTCGACTACGCCCAGGTTATCTGCATACCCCAACGATTCGATGCGATACATCGATCCCTTGGTGGTAATGGAATCCAAAATCTGCCGGAAGCGATTCTCATCGATCGCGTTGCTCGTTAGCAGCCACGCCGCCGACGAACGTT
>JAUIHO010000064.1 GCA_030432035.1 Phycisphaerae bacterium | reverse complement strand
CCATGATGGTCCCGTGCATCGCGCCGAACGAGTTATACCCGTCGCCGGTTAGCACGTAGCCGGTCTCGCCCGTGTCAGGGTTTTCGACCGCCGCCACGATCGGCTCACCGAGAAATTGCCCGATCACCGGAATCGGTTGATTGGGATACGCCAACTGATAGCGCATCACCAACATCATGCCGAAGCCGATGGCGAGAAACACCAGCGCCGTCACGGTGTATTGAATGCCGATCATCTTGTGATCGACGGAGAAGATGTATTTCTTCCAGAAAGGTAGATCGTGACTGTGATCACTCATAATCCGTCAGGTCCTGGGGCTGAGCATTTCAGCGATCCGAAAGGAAAATGCCGCAAATGCTCGGAATCTATCAAACTTGCCCGTCGAACGCCGTGCCCGACGGGATGAATCTCTCGTTTCAGTAACGACGCGGATCAGAATCCACCGAAGTCGATTTCCACTTCCTTCGGCACCGCGTTGTCCATCCACTCCTGATAACCGGCGGCGTCGTACGTGAATATCTGAGCCTTCATCTTGAAGTGACTGTTACCGCATAGCTGCGCACAGATAATTTCCAGCGGATTGCGCGGCTGCATTTTTATCGTGTCGGTGACGTCGCGCAGTGTTTTGAGTTTTTTCTCGCCGGCTTCGCGCGACAGGCCGATGCCTTCGCCCTCTTTCAGAATGACTTGGCCGCTTTCGTCCTGATAATCCTGAACGGCAACGTGATGTCGTAGGCGATACCAGTCCACATCGGCGACCGGGAACTCTTCGATCATCTCCTTCTTCACGCGCTCGGTCGTGGCATCTTCCTTTGCCGTGAACCAGATCGGGATTTCCATACCGGGGATACAGTCCTGCTTTACGCGCATCGTCGGAATGGCGAACGAGTGAATCACATCCTTCGAACTGACGCGCACGTAGATCGGCTTGCCGACCGGGATGTGCATTTCACCGATGGTCTGGATGTCGTCCTTACCCGCCGGGTCATCCGGATCGAGACCGACCGTATTGCTAGCCGCGTCGATGAACTTCGCATTGGTGCGACCGAACACGCCATCCGGCCCCGGATAGTGGAAGTTCCATTGGAACTGCTCGCCGATTGCGCGGATTTCAACGCGATTGTCTGCCGTCGGCGGATTGTTCTTGTATTCCGCCCACACCGGCATCGAGAGCCCGAGCAGCAGAAATGCTTCAAACAAAGCGATGCCGACTTCGGCGTACTTCGACGCCTTGCCCTTCACCGGATGATACTCGGCCTTGTGACCCGCGCGGGCGCGGAACCGAATCACGGTGTAGGTTAAGAACACGCCCCATGCGACAAACAAAATCGCCATGAAGATGTGCAGGATCGAAATCAGATTATCGATCTGCCCGCCATGCTCCGACAGCATCGGCGGCATCCAGTTTGCGTAAGGCGCGATATCCGTCGCCTGTGCCAACAATTGCATGCTCGCAATCTCCCAACGAACAAAAGCAAGAATCGCATCGTGCCGCGCGCCCACTTCGAGCGCGCGGCCGATGCATGATTTTATTAGATGCGCGACCTGCTAATCAGCAATGGGTCGAGCAACGATCGATCGAACTTACTTGGCCGAAGCGTCGTCAGCCTTCTTGGCGCAGCACGACTTGGCCGGGGCTTCCGTCGTGGCAGCCGCGTCGACCTTGCGGGCAAACGTAACTTCTTTGAATTCGCGCGGAGCCTGGGCCTTCTTGTCGAACTCGAAGTTCAGTTCCAACGCTTCGCCGTCCTTCACTTCCACTTTCTGATTCATCTCGCCCAGCTCTTCGTGCCAGATCGAAACGGTGTATTTTCCAGCAGGTACTTCCTTGATCTCGTAGGTACCCCATGCGTCCTTGTCCTCAGAACTGATATGGCCCTTCGTCGTATCGAAGAACGGATGATCCAACACGAACACGTAACACGACATCCAACTGTGCACGTCGCACTTGATCTTGATCGCTTCCTCGGTGCGCGTGAACGTATCGTTACCCGTCAGCGTCTTCGTCATCGGCTGTGCCTGAGCGAAGTTAAACTGGGGGTTCTTCTTGGCAAGCGAGTGCACGTTGTGATTGAGCGGATCGCTGTTCTTGATGTCCATCTTTTGGCCGGCGATCATGCCAACCACGTGCGGAACATACATGCAGTCCTTTTGATCGATGACCACGGCTTCATCGGGCGCATCGAACTTGTCGGTGCCTTTGCTGATCCACACGAACACGTCCGGAACGGCATTACCTTGCTTCGAATAGATCAGCTTCCCCGGATCGACGACCGGCGGCTTCTTATCTTCATTCAACTTGTTGCAGGTCGGGTCCGCATTCATCTTGATCAGCGCCATCTTCAGCGGTTTGCCGCTGGTGACCTTACCCTTGATCGAAGCCGTACCCTTCTTGCCGTCGGCCAGAGCCACGTTGCTGATCAACGCGACCGTCAACATCGTCACTGCGATGTGCTTGAATGACTTGAGCATCACATTCTCCTTTTTCGAATAAAAGTGTCCGGCACCTCGCGGCAATCGCCGTCTCGATGCAGGGTTACCGTATGCTAATCCCACGTGCGGCAATAGCATCTCACATCCGTTACGGACACCATTGTGGCACAACTGTTAGCGATTCGCGAGCCAATCTCGGACCGCTAAAACTCAATATCGTCGAGCGATTCTTCCTCATCGCCGCCGCCGAAATCGATATCCAAATCGCCTTCCTGCTCGGCAGCCTCCTTAGCCTTCTGCTGGGCCTCAACAGCCCCCGGCTGAATCGCCGTATCACCGCGTGCGCCGAGCGTGAACAGATAGTCGACCAACAACTTGGCCTGTTCTTCTGCCGTCTCGCCGTAAAGCGCCTCTTTTTCTTTGCGAACATCCTCCGGGTAATCTGCGAAGAACGATTTACCGCCCGGGAAGATTTGCGGCATATTGGTGCCGGGTTGAAGCGCCTTCGGATTGTAGAGCCACTTCTGCACCCATTCATAACGCAGGCGCTTCCACGTCAGCGCGAAGTTCGGCGCTTTGATCTCAGTCGTCGTGCCCGGCTGCGACGGATCGCCCGCCACGTGACAGGCCAAGCACTTCAGATCGTAGAAGAATTGCTCGCCCAGTTTATACCGTTCTTCGTCAACGATCATGTGCATTTCCTTATCCGTAAACGGATACGGAATGTCGTACACATTCTCCAGGAAGTGAGCACGCTCGATCGCTTTTTCAAAACCGAAGGTCAGCGCTTCAGCTCGCTCTTCGCGATTTTCTGCCTGCGAATCATCAAAGTCGTACCGCGTTGCCTGTTCGTGGCGCAGCGCGTATTCCTTTAAGAATTCCGCCTGATCTTCGAGATTGTCGCGGAAGAACCAATGCGGATCGGCGTCGGGCGTTTCACCCGATTTCACCTGCTGCATGTACTTCACGACGGGCAACAATGCGTCATCGAGATTCTCCGACTCGGTTTGAGCCAGACCCGCGAAGTACTCGACCAATGCCGTCGTGTCCTCATTGCTGAGATAGAAACTCGGCATCCGCACGTTCAACCACGGTCGCAGCATCTCGACGTTGTTTAGGAACGTAAACAACCAATCGTTTTGAATCTTCGCGCCTTCACCCCAAAGGAGCGGCGGCTTGAAGCGCTGGCTGATCGGGTTGGTATCCGACAGCGACGTATCCATCGAGTAATACTGATGAATGGTCGCCGAGTTATTGCCTTCGATCGTATGACAACCGATACAATTCAACTGCCGCGACACTTCGCGACCGCGGGCCACGCGACCGATGGGCGTATCGTCGTAATCGATCTGCACAGATTCACGTACGTTGGCTTCGCGACGCGACAACACGTACGCCGTTAACGCCTGCGCCTCTTCCTCAGTGAAGAAGTAGTTCGGCATCTTCGACTTTTCGTACGGCTTGCGCGGCTTGTTGCGATCCCAAATGCGCGGGTTGCGAATCTTGTGATATGCAAACGCGGCATGGTTATGCAGGATTTGCTGCTCTGGGTTGCCCGCAAACGAGTTTTCATCCTTCGCGTGTGCGATCAGAGCATCGGCATCCTCCGCCGTATCGCGCACCAGATGCGAAAACGCAGGATCGTCCTGGCGATAGAGATGTTCGAACACATCGGGCTTTTCTTCGCGCTCGTGTTCGAAGATCGGCGAGAAAAACGCAAAGTCGAGCTGGCTGATAAACTTCTGCGCCCACTGCGACAAGTCGATACTCGGCCGCGACGCATCTTCGAAACCGGCGATGGTATGACAGGCGTAACAACCGTAGTGGCTAACCATCTTCATACCGAGGAACAGCTTACGCCGCTGTTCCAACGACGGTGCTTTCTCTTCGAGTAGCGCCGCCACATGCTGACGACCTTCGTCGCCACCGCCGAACGAGCGATACGTCTGGTTCACGATCGACTCGGTCAAAGGACCGTAGTCCGAAGCATCCGAAGACTTCTCGTCGTTAACGATCAACTCAACGACCGTTGCCGTGTTCTGACCGCCGAGTAGATCGCGAATAAGCTGCTCGCGCATGTCGCGATGCTCGCCGTCATCGGCAATCGGCGTCTGGTCGAACCCGTCGTTTCGCAGCGTTAGCAAATACGCCGCCACGTCGAGCATGTCCTGATCGTTTTTCTGCGTTTGCGTTGCCGCATCTTCCAATTGATAATAATTGTCGCGGAACATCTGCGGCATCAACGTGTATGACGCGTAGTGCCGCGGATGCTTGAGCCAGTTATACAGCCAGCGCATACCGTGTTGCATTTGCGCTTCGTTGCCATCTTCGGGCACCAACTTGGAACCCATGCCCGACAATTCCGGGCCTTGGCGCGTGAACTCGGGCGGAACATACAGCTTGAACGGATCGGCCACGTCCGTATGCGGAGCCGGCTTCAGATCGTTCTCAGCAAGGAACGCTTCGGTCTTGCTTTCGAGCAATGCCTTCTGTCGCTTGTTACGCGTGAACTGTCGCGCCGCATATCGAACGCGATCGTTCTTCGACATCGCTTCGAAATCGGCCTTCGCCGCTTCCATTTCGCCGTCGATGATCTCTTCGTACTGATCGACTTCCGGCGCAGTGCCATCCTTGCGCATCTGCTCGACCTTGGCCCACGCCTTTTCCATGGCAATGTCTTTGACGAGCCAGGTTTCGGCGAAAGTGCGACCGTCGTCATCGAGCGGGTCGGTCGCATCCAGATTGACGTGACAAGCCAAGCAACCGATCTGCGTGAACAGTTCTTCACCGCGTTTGGCGTCGCCTTCGATACCTTCGGGCAGCGGCTCCGGATCCCACGACTTCGAGAATACGTTCAGGTATTCCGTGATCGCCTGAATTTCGGTTTCCGTGCGCAACACCGGCGTCGGATCGAATTCGTTATACGTTTCTGAATCGCCTTCGGCAGCGCTACCCACCGACGGCGGCACCACGTTGTTCTCTTGCTTGAAGAAGTGCGGCATGCGCGTCGACGGTCGGAACTCGTTGGGATACTCAATCCAACGTTCCATGAACGGCGAGTCGAGCTTGCTGGCGACGTAGCTCAGATCGGGGCCGACCTTCCGATAGTCGCTCATGCCATCGATGTTGTGACAGTTGATGCAACCGACCTTGCCGAAGAGATCACGGCCTTCGACCACGTTGTGCGCTTCGGGTAAAGAGGCCGTCTTGTAGTTCTCGAGGTCGTAAACCTGTTGGTGGCACTTGCGGCAACTGGCCGAGATATGCTCCGACTTGAGCATCGGCCGTTCCCAGAATTCTTCGACCACGTGCCAGGACGTCAACGGAATGCCCGCTTCCTTAACGACATACTTGTGCGCCCACTCTTCCTTTTCTTCTTCCGACTTGGGCGTGTGGGCCGCCATGATGAAGTCAGTTTCCTGCCCTGAACCTTCGTGACAGACGGTGCAGCCCATCTTGTTCATCGGGTGCGGTGATGTCGGCGAGACAAACAGATCGAGCCGTGGATGCGCTTCGAGCACCTTGCCAAATTCGATCTTCGGGCGTTCCTGCTCGTCATTGTTTTCGAGATAGCAATTCATCGACGCCATCAACGCCTTGAAGTACCGGTCCTTCTCGTCCTCGGTCATCTCATCCCAACGAAGCGGGCGATCGTTACCGACCATCGGCGGCGCGGCGGCCAAGATGGCGCGAACTTGTTTTTCGATCTCGGATTGAATCGTGCCGCGATCGGGCGTCTTGTCTTCAAACGCTCGCTGCACTTGTTCGGTGCTGATGCGCGGTCGGCCCGACGTAATCAACCACTTATTGGTTGCGTGTACAAATGCATTGATGAACTGCGGCTTACCGTCGTTGATCGATGCATCGACTTCGGCGAGCTTGCGATCCAACTCTTGCAGGAGCTTTTCGTTTTCGCGTTTGATAACCTCGGCGACCTTTTCGACCAGCATCGCCTGCTGCGCCTGATCAACAAGATTGTCGCGCGTAAATTCCGGTTTATCGATCGCAATATGACAGGTGGTGCACCGGTCGATGAGATACGTATCCGTAAAGTTCATATCGAAGCGAAGTTCCGGCATAAAGAGGTTCTTCACTTCTTGACGACCCGGCACACCCTTGGGCGGCGCGAAGTCAATAATCGGCGCGTTCAATAGCGAGCGTACGACGCCCGGACCGAACCGCTCCGCCGAGCCGCGCGCATCGTTTAAGCCCTTCTCAAAATCCTGCAGATTGCGCTTGGCGGCGACCAACGGTGCGCGAATCTCTTTGATCTGCGCCTTGATGCCCTTAATCGTATCTTCGAGGTCTTCTTTCTTGGACTTCAGCTCCGCGACGCGGCTCTCCAGGCGGTCGTATTCGTCCTGCACTTCTTCTAGTGCATGACCCGACTTGCCTTGAATACCCGTCGCTTCCTGAAGATGAAAGACCTGCACCCCCAGCTTCGCGTTCGTGTTACCAAACGAAAGCGAAACGCCTTGCAACTCACCTTCGAGCGTGTTGAGCCGCTTGTTCAACGCGGCCAATTCGTCCGCAACGGCGTCCTGCTCCAAAGCGGCTTCCGCCTGCTCGACATCCTCTTTGAGCTTCTTGTACTCAGCCTGTTTCTCCGGCGTTTCGTAAGTAACGGCCGTCAGATGATACAACGACGAGCGCGCGTTAAAGAACTGCGTCTGCATTTCGCGCCAAGGTCGTTCGATATCGTGCTTCATCATCCAGAAGAACGATATCAGGCCCAACAGCGCCGAAACGCCGAAGACCAGATTCAGCCGCCGCATGTTCCACAAAGTATTTTCAGTAACCGGCATGATGCTCTCAGTTTCTTGCCGCGTCGTCGGCGTTCAAACGCGCCGACCACACAATCAGATATTCAGGAACCACTCGGTGATCGACACAAAGTACTTCAGGTTAAACAACCAGCGCAAAACCATCTTGACAGGCACGATGAACATCCAGCTCATAATCGTCCAAAAGATGACGTAGCGGATGAAGCCGATATCGCGGTAGATCTTGCGGAAAATCGTGCTGGCCAAAACGACCGGCAACACGAAGAAATAGCCACCCAACAACACCAAACCCGGCGCTTCGCGGATGATGAATGCCGGAATCGGACCGATGCCCTCGGTCGGCAAACCGGGCTTCCATAGCCCCGTCTTTTCGGGCAACACCACCCAGAACACATCCGACACGTTAATGTTCAACAACGCTGCCGGACGGTGCGGGTCCCACGCTTCGTACGGGCCGAAGATGTTCCAGTTAGGACCACGCAAGAACGTACCGAGCACGATCAACACGATCCAAAGCACGACCCAGCCGAACATATACATCCAGATAACGAACTTGCGCTGCTTGAACGTGTAATAACCGTTACCGAGCGGGTTCTTATCGAGATAAGGCAAGGCCAACAAACCGATCACGATGAACGTCGGCAACAACACACCGGCGATCCACGGATCGAAATAGACCAACAATTCCTGCAGACCGAGGAAGTACCAAGGTGCTTTGGACGGGTTCGGAATGTTCGTCGGGTTTGCCGGCGGCTCCAGCGGCGCCTTTAGCAAGATCGCCCACACCACCAACACAACCGAACACAACACCAGACAAATCAACTCGGTGTATACCAAGTCGGGCCAGACGAGCACCTTATCATCGGCACCACTTTCAATAAGCGGTTCGCCGCGTTCGAGTCGTTGGTCGTTAATTGCAGCCTGCCGAAACGCCACCCACGTAACCAATGCCGTCGCCACCAACATGATGGTGATCGGCACGTTGTCGGGCTTGACGATGATCTTCAAGAAGTTCGGGTCGGTCGCTGACCACATATAAAAGGCGACAAACAACAACGCCAAGCCGGCCGCAATCTTGGGCTTGGTCCACGTGCGATACGTCAACAGCAAGACGATCGTCAGTACCGTCATGATCGGCACGAAGATCTCTGGGACGCTGCTCGCATTGAGTACATCCTTGATCATGGCGCTCAGCCCCGTGCTTGGGGCGCCGCCTCCGGATGCCAGCATGTCAAACATCATGTTTTTCATCGCCTATTGGTATGGTAGTGATAACCGCCCACTACCGATCTCAGTTTCACAGCTTTCAACAGCGTCACCGACCGTCGCTTATAGCGGGCCGGAAATTCCGCCGTCCTTGCGAATGCGCCAGAAGTGAACGGCAATCAATACCAACACGACCAGCGGAATAAAGATGCAGTGCAACACATAGAAGCGCAGCAATGCGTTAGGCCCGACAGACGTACCCGCCAACAACAGGAAACGTGCGTCCGACCCGGCGTGCATCAGCGGAACGTCGCCGATCATCAATAACTGCGCCCCCGGACCTTCATGCCCTAAGAACGGCGTCGCGCGGGCCATGTTGGAACCGACCGTAATAGCCCAAATCGCCAACTGATCCCACGGCAGCAGATAGCCGGTAAACGACAGCAACAGCGTTAGCACGAGCAGGATAACACCGACGCCCCAGTTGAATTCGCGCGGCGGCTTATAGCTGCCCGTTAAGAACACGCGCAGCATGTGCAACCAAATCGCAATTACCATCGCGTGTGCACCCCAGCGGTGAATTTCACGCAACAGACCGAGCGTCACGTGCGAGCGCAAACTGATGATGTCGCCATACGCGTATTCAACCACCGGTCGGTAGTAGAACATCAGCAACACGCCGGTGATCGTCTCCGCGAGGAACAGGAAGAACGTTAGCCCCCCCATGCACCACGTAAACGACAGGCGAATGCCGCTCTTGCGCACCGCCACCGGGTGCAAGTGCAGAAAGACGTTGCTCAACACCGCCATCGCGCGCGTGCGTCGGTCGCGCGGAATGCCGTGCCGAAAAACCGAGCCCCAAACCTGACTCTCGGTGATGTACTTACCGATGTTTCCGAATACGCTCATGAATTCGCTCGTTATCGCTTTTGCTATGTGCATCGAGGCCGCATCACATCGAAAGCGGCCTCGCTGAGTTCAACCGTCAACCCTAAACCGGGATGTATGCCTCGGGATCGTTCCACACGGCAATATCCGTCGGCCCCATCGCAAGGAATTTCTTCGAACGGTCGACGATTACTTCATCGCCTTCGAGGTAAATCTTGAATCGCTCCAACGGTCGCGGTGCCGGGCCTTCAAAGTTGGTACCGTTTTGCTTGAAACCGCTACCGTGACACGGGCACTTAAACTTGCGATCGTTCGGCAACCAAGACGGAATACAACCGAGGTGGGTACAAATGATCGACAGCGCCGCGATACGATCTTCCTGACGGATGATCCAGAAGCCGCTGGGCTTCACCGGCTTGAAGTCTTCATTCACTTCGCCCGGTGCCAACGCGACGTATTGACTAAGCGGACCGCAGCGCACCTTCGGGTCTTCAACTTCGAGAACGTTCGGTGCCATAAAGCGGGCAAACGCCAACGGACCACCGGCCAACGTCACGAACCCCAACGAGCCCCAACCCGCAATCAACATTAGATCGCGACGCGACATATCGTCGCTCTTCTGCTTCTTGTCCGGCCGCGCCTTATCCATCACCTTCGTATGTCGCGCGTCGGGCGGCAATGTCGCCGCATCGGCCGACATCGTCGCTTTACCCTGCAAATTCTCGGGCAAGCCTTCGGTTCCGCGGTTCATAACCACGTGACCGCCGCGTACCGTCGTTGCGGCCAACAATGCCTGGATCGCCGGGTCAACTTCTTTCGGCTTGGGTGGTTCTTTCTTCGCGGCCGCATCGCCGCCGCTCGCGCCGGCCCCTGCCGCAGCACCACCGCCCGCTGCTGCCTTGTCGGCGGCGGCGATTTCTGCTTCCGTCATCTCAACCTGAACGGTTTCAAACTTGATGACATCGACCGGGCACTCTTCGGCGGCTTCAATAATCTCGCCAGTACGCGGCTTGGTAAATTCAGCATCGAGCGCTGCAGGGCGAATGATGCACGTATCGTTTTCGTGCTGGACCTCGAACACATCGGGACTGGTCGTCTCGCATGCGTCGCACACGATACATCCCGGGTCGATCCATACTTTGGTGACGACGTCTTTGGTTGGCATATTGCTACCTTTTCATCCACCCGGGCCCAAGCCCGAACTATCGCGCGATTGCAGTGTAGGTGCAACCGCTAACGGGTGCGACTACCCCACGTGCCCCACGGTTGCCTCATCGGCAGCCGCAGCTTCATCCAGTGCCTGCCGAACAGCTTCGCGCACTTGCACCACGGGATCGTTCGCAGCCAATTCTTCAAGCATCTCGTTAATGTCAGGAAGTTGCAACCGCGCGGCGACCGGAGCGATTCCGCAAATGCGTTGCGAAATTTCACGCTCCGACAATTTCCGCGTCGCGCCGCTGCCTTGGCCGACATCGATGTTCAGCCCTTGCCAAAACTGGCGGTCGAGCATGTTCAATAGGGTGAGTTTCGAACTGGTGCTGCCCAGATTCGCGAGTGCCGTTGCCTTGGCCAGCCGAACCTCGACATCATCCGCCGACATTCTGTTCAACTGGCGAATCGAATCATCATCGAAACGGTCGGCAACGGCGGCCACTGCCAACGCTGCGACCATGCGGACTTCCGTCGGCTGGTCGGGGTCCAACAACGGATACATCGCCGGCAACCGCGCCTGCACACCTTGCACGTCGTGCATTTCCGCCAAACCCTGCAACGCGATACGCCGCAGGTCGGCATCTTCCTCATCGAGCAAACCGGCAATCGGTTCGATCGCTTCCGGCACCTTTAACCGAGCCAACGCGATCACCAAGAACTGCCGCAGGGCCATGCTCGCCTCGACCGCCCGCGGATCACCCGACGCGGTCGAACCCGCACCGTCCAAGCCGCGTACGACCTTGCCGAGACCAGCCAGCGCGGCTTGCCGATCTTCTTCCGTCAGGTCACCGTTCTTAATGCGGACGGCAAGCTCCTGAGCGGCCTGCCACGTTTGCTTGGCGCGCGGCGACAATACGGTGCCGCTTAACGAACGCGCACCCGAGTCGCTTTCGATTTGTGCTAAGAGTTCTTTGAATGAGGCTTTCTTGCTGACAGAAGATGCCCCAAACAGAATCACCACCATCGCAACACCGATCATCACGGCCACGACAATCGCGGGGACAATCCAAAGCCGCGCCATCAATGACGTCGTCATGGGTGCCGGAGTTGCCGCGCCGGGTTCAATCGAACCGGCGGGTTGCGTTGTCGTGGAGTCCGTTGTCACGACTAGGTTGCTTGCCTTCAGGCCTGTGACTTCGTGAAGTATTTCACAATGTCAGGCTCAAAAATTCGGCGGTCGCTAAAACGCCGCCGTTTATCTGTGGCTGGTGAATCTCCCAGACTTCACCTAAATTACGTCGAAGTCAATGAGATTATTTCGGGGCTGATTTGCCCTGTCAAGGAACTTCCTTTTTTTCTAAGACGGTTTCAAAAAGAGAATTATGATCGTCAAACCGGAGCCAATTTCTCCCAAATCGACGGTCGATAAGCCTGAGTAGATCGCCATTCCCGCCCGAGGAGCACCCATGCAGGTTTCGTTGTCCGGACCCGACATTTCACAGGCTGAAATCAACGCCGTAACCGAGGTTTTGCAGTCGGGAAGGCTGTCGCTAGGCCCCAAAATCGAGGAATTTGAGCGTGCGCTGGCCGATTACGTCGGCACCAAGCACGGGATCGCGGTCTCCAGCGGCACCTGCGGCCTGCACCTACTCGTCCGCGCGATGGGCGTACAGCCCGGCGACGAGGTGATCTCGACGCCGTTTTCTTTCATTGCTTCTACCAATTGCGCCATTTTTGAAAACGCCAAGCCCGTGCTCGTCGATATCGACCCGCACACATGGAACCTCGACCCCGCCGCGACCGAAGCCGCCGTGACCGCCAAGTCGCGCGTAATCATTCCCGTGGATGTCTTCGGTGAAGTCGCCGAGATGGAACAGTTCGAGGCGATCGCCAAGAAGCACAACTTGCGTGTTATCGAAGACTGCTGCGAAGCCCTCGGCAGCAGTCGCAACGGTCGCATGGCCGGTGCCTTCGGTGACGCGGGCGTATTCGGCTTCTACCCCAACAAACAGATCACCACTGGCGAAGGTGGCATGATCGTCACCAACGACGACGAGATCGCGCGCTTGTGCACGTCGATGCGCAACCAGGGTCGCGACACGGGCATGGGTTGGCTTTCGCACGAGCGGCTCGGCTACAACTATCGCCTTAGCGATATCTCCGCAGCCATCGGCGTCGAACAAGTGCGCCGCGTTGACGAAATTCTCTCTAAGCGCGATCGCGTCGCCGTGATGTATCTCGAACGTTTGAAAGACGAATCTCGCATCGAAGTGCAGCGCCACGACGAAGCCGGCGCCCGCAGTTGGTTCGTATTCGTCATCAAACTCACTGACGACTACACCGAAGACCAACGCAACAGCATCATCATGAACCTGCGCGAAAAAGGCATCGGTTGCAGCAACTATTTCGCGCCGATCCACATGCAGCCGTTCTACAAAGAAATGTTCGGCTATAAAGAAGGCGACTTCCCCGTATGCGAACGCGTGGCGGCGCGGACGATTGCGCTACCGTTTCATAATGCGCTGACGGAAAAGGATGTGGACTACGTAGTGGAAACGTTGAAGGGGTTGTTGTAGGCAAATAGCGATCTTGGCCGATTGCTGACCTTATTGGTTTAGTCGCTCGCGCAGGCGTGTCATCAAATTCATGTTTTCATGGAACACTGCGAGCACTAATGGCTCTACATCAGGCTGCATTACATGAAAAACGTAGTGATGTTCGCACCGGGATACGAAAATATCATTTCGGTGATCGAACACCGCCCGGCTTCTTACATCTCCCGACGCAAGCGATCGAAAGTGCTTTTCCAAACTTTCCTCGTACCGTCTTAGCTGATCCGGCCCCCACTTACACATTGTATATAGGGCAATCGCATATAAATCGGCCTCTGCTTCGACCGACAGGGCATACTTAGCCATTGTTTTCAAGCCGCGCGCTTTCGAAGATATCAGCAACGCTACGGTCACTCACCTTGCCCGACGCAGCTTGTCGCAGCCGGTCATCCAAAATCGTCTCTAGTTGCTTTAAATCATCAGCGTCAGCGCGTTCCGCCATCGCAATCTTTAACCGATCTAAAACAAATTCGCTTACCGATTTCCCCTCGTCTTTGGCAAGCCGAACCAAGCGTTCGTGATCATTATCGGAAATTTCGATTGAAACCTTGGTCATATGACCCTCTCCAAAAAGCTATATCCGCTTGCGATTATATCAGATCAAGTTCCTTACAAGCTAAAAATCCGCTTTATTCATTCTCACCCATATAGCTACCAACAGAATCAGTCCCAGTCACCATCAAAACAACAACGGCGTCTCGTCCATCGTCTTCCCGCCGCCGCGGTATTCGCGCCAGCTTTTGATCGCCAAACCGCGCTCGCCGAACGCGACCAAGCTACGCACGAACTGCCGCGCCAACTGAATATTGGTAATCAGCGGTACACCGCAATCGATCGCTGCACGACGGATGCGATAGTCATTCTCAAGCTCGCGTTCGCTCGCGTCCTTAGGAATGTTCACGACCAAATCGAGCGCGCCGCCTTGAATCAAATCCGTCGCGTTCGGTTCGCCTTCGTCCAAAGGCCACGCCACCGGCGTTACGGCAATGCCCGCCTTCTCTAAAAATGCCGCCGTGCCGCCCGTTGCAAAAAGCTGCACGCCCAATTTAGACAACTGTCGCGCTTCGTCGAGAAACTCCGCCTTCTGGTCGATCGTGCCCGTGCTCAACAACGCCCCGCGCACCGGCGCGCGAAATCCGACCGACAGCATCGACTTGAGCAGTGCGTCGTCCATATCCGCACCGATGCAACCCACTTCGCCGGTGCTAGCCATCTCAATACCAAGAATCGGATCGACACCCTTCAACCGGCTAAACGAAAACTGCGGAGCCTTTACGCCCACATAGTCGAGTTCCAATACCGACGGCACCGTCGCCGACACGCGTTCACCCAACAGTGCCCGCGTCGCCAACTCGACTAGGTTGATATCCAACACTTTCGAAGCAAACGGAAATGACCGCGACGATCGTACGTTGCATTCGATCACCATCAAGCGATTGTTCTTCGCCAACAGTTGCAAGTTAAACGGGCCCGAAATTTTCAACGCCGCCGCCAACCGTCGCGCGATCATGCGCGCTCGTCGAATCGTCTCAACATACGTGCGCTGCGGTGGCAATACCAACGTGGCATCGCCCGAATGCACGCCCGCATTTTCGACGTGCTCGCTAATCGCATACGCAACAATTTCACCATCGGCCGCGACACCGTCGATCTCGATTTCCTTTGCTCCTTCGACGAATTTGCTGATCACCACCGGGTGGTCCGGCGACACGGCCGCCGCCTTTTGCAACACCGTCTTGAGCGCATCGTGATCCTGTACGACGGCCATCGCCGCGCCCGACAGCACGTAACTCGGCCGCACCAACACCGGGTATCCCGCACGATCCGCAAACGCCATCGCATTCTCGAGCGACGACGCCTCGCACCATGCTGGCTGCTTAATACCAAGTTCGTCGCACAGCGCCGAGAACCGGTCACGACTTTCGGCGCGATCGATCGACTCGGCCGGCGTGCCCATGATCGGCAAACCCGCCTTATGCAGTTTGGGCACCAACGAATTCGGCGTTTGCCCGCCAAACGAAACAACCACGCCGCGCAGCCGCTCTAAATTCGCAAGCTCCAACACCGTTTCGTATGAGATTTCATCAAAATACAGCCGGTCGCATTCGTCGTAGTCGGTGCTTACGGTCTCCGGATTGCAATTGAGCATCAATGTCGTCAAACCGCGTTGCCGCAACATGCGCACCGCCGTAACACAACACCAATCGAACTCAACCGAACTGCCGATGCGATACGCACCCGAGCCCAACACCAACACCGGCGCCGGGCCTTTACCGTATTCAACATCATCGACGCTGCCGTGATACGTCAGATACAAATAGTTGGTCTGCGCCGGATACTCCGCCGCCAGCGTATCGATCTGCTTGATCACCGGTCGAATGCCGTGCTCGCGCCGATTTAGACGAATGTCGTCTTCATCCCGACCGGTAAACGCCGCGATCTGCGCGTCGCAAAAGCCCAAGCGCTTCGCCTTTGATAACAACTCCGGCGATAACGCTTCACCCGCAGGCAAGCCTTCAAGCTCGCGCTGAACGGTTACCAAGCCCTTCATGCGCTTGAGAAACCACTGATCAATGTGCGTTAGCTCGGCCACGCGCTGCACCGAGTAGCCTTCCTGAAACGCGCGACCGATCGCCAACATCCGCCGGTCACTCGCGATCGACAACTCGTCGTCCAAATCGCCAAACGCCGAATCCGGCCGCGGCAAAATCCCCCACTCACCCACATCCTGCATGCGAATGGCTTTTTGCAACGTTTCTTCGAAGCCGCGCCCGATAGCCATCACTTCGCCGACCGACTTCATGCCCGAACCGAGCCGCGTCGACACGCCCTGAAACTTCTGAAAATCCCACCGAGGCGCTTTGATAACAAAGTAATCCAACGCCGGCTCGAAACACGCCCCCGTTACGCCGGTAATCTTGTTCGGAATCTCAGGCAGCGCATAACCCAACGCCAACTTTGCCGCGACGAAGGCCAACGGATACCCCGTCGCCTTACTCGCCAATGCCGAACTGCGCGAGAGCCGCGCGTTAATTTCAATGATGCGATAGTCGTTCGAATGCGGGTCGAGCGCATACTGAATATTGCACTCACCCACGATACCCAACCCGCGTACGGCTTTGATCGCGATCGTGCGCAACTCGTGTTAGTGCACATCGCTAACCGTTTGCGACGGAGCCACCACAAACGATTCCCCCGTGTGAATCCCCAGGGCGTCAAGGTTCTCCATGTTGCAGACGGTAATGCAGTTGTCGGCACTGTCGCGCACGACTTCGTACTCGACTTCCTTCCAACCGCCGAGCCACTCTTCGATTAATACCTGCGGCACCTGCGCAAACGCCGCGCGCATGCGCTCGCCTAGTTGTTTCTCATCGGCGCAATAACCAGAGCCCAGCCCGCCCAGCGAAAACGCAGAGCGCATCATCACCGGGTAACCGATCTCCTCAGCGGCGCGCAGCCCCTCTTTTACGCTCGTTGCCGTGATGCTGGCCGCAACTTTCAGCCCCATGCCCGTCATCGCGTCGCGAAAGATGCCGCGATCTTCGGTCGTGCGAATCGCCTCTGTGTTCGTACCCAACACGCGCACACCGTGCGTGGCCAGCACGCCACTATCCTGCAATGCCAAGCCACAGTTCAGTGCCGTTTGACCGCCGAAGCTCAGTAAGATCGCATCCGGCTTCTCTTTTTCGATCACGCGCTCAACGTATTCCGGCGTGACGGGCAAAAAGTAAACCTCGTCGGCCAGACCGTCGGACGTTTGCACCGTCGCGATGTTGGGGTTGATCAGAACCGTGCGAATGCCTTCTTCGCGCAGCGCCTTGATCGCCTGCGAGCCGGAATAATCAAACTCGCCAGCTTGGCCGATCGTTAGCGCGCTACTCCCGAGAATCAGCGCCGACTGCACCTTGATCGGTGCCGCGCCGCCTTTCGCCGTCGTCGTGGACATCGTGCCATTCCCCGTCATCGCACCATCTCCACAAACAGCTTGAACAAATGCATTGTGTCGCGCGGCCCGGGTGCGGCCTCCGGATGAAACTGCACGCTACGAACCGGCAGATAATCGTGACGAATGCCTTCGTTCGAACCGTCGTTGGCATTCACGAACCATTCGCGCCAACCATCGGGCAGCGTGCGTCCATCCACGGCGTAACCATGATTCTGCGAAGTAATAAAGCAACGTCGCGTGCCGACTTCCAAGCAAGGCTGGTTATGCCCGCGATGGCCGAATTTCAACTTGTAGGTTTGCGCTCCGGCGGCCAGCGACAACAACTGATGCCCAAGGCAAATACCGAATAACGGAATGCGTTCCTTCAATGCTTGGCGCACCAAGTCGATGCTTGCCGTTGCATCTTTCGGATCGCCCGGACCATTGGCCAGAAACAACCCATCGAAATCTTCGCCGAAGAAATCAAAATTGTGCGGCACGCGCAATACGCGTGCGCCCGCCATCACCAACGATCGAATGATGTTTTCCTTTACGCCGGTATCGAGCAACACCAGCCGCGGCCCATCGTGACCGTATTCACGCGGCTCGGGCAGGCTTACCTCAGCAATCAGGTCGCGCGGCTTATCATCTTTAAAGATGGGCGTTTCACCATCCGCCACCAGTGCCGCCCGCATCGAGCCCTTATCGCGTAAGTGTTGCGTCAGCGCTCGCGTATCGACGCCGGAGATACCCGGCACTTCCTTCGCTTGCAACCACTTGCTAAACGACCGCCCTGCCGACCAATGCGTCGCGTCATCGGCATGCGCCGCCACGACCACCGCCGTCGCGTGGATGCGATTCGACTCAAACGCGTCGTTCAAACCCCAGTCGTCGCGACCGGGATCTGGAACGCCATAGTTACCGATACTGGGAAAGGTAAAGGTGAGAATTTGCCCGCGATAAGACGGGTCGGTCAGTGACTCGGCATAGCCCACCATGCCGGTCGAAAAGACCACCTCGCCATGACAGGCGGCACGATGGCCGAACAATTTTCCGCGAAACTCGGTGCCGTCTTCTAGCACCAACCTGCCGTTTGTCATTTGGCTCATTGCCCCATGATCCCGCTCACCCCCGTTAGCCGTGTAGCGAGAACATGGTAATTGAAAGGCGATCTTCTGTCGCTAACGCAACGGAATAAAAATCAAATATAGCCCCTTAAATATTGGGTTGTGGCGCATCACATATGTCGTCTAAATCAAACTTGGCATACGCGCTTACATATGTACCGTCTGGTGCAAACGCCCAGCCTTAGGACGACGAAACAGTTGCTCGCCCCCACCGTTCCACGAGCGCTAATAATGCGATTCGATCGATGGGCTTACTGGCGAAGTCGTCGCAACCGGCGTCGAGACATTGTTGTCGGTCGCTGGCCATTGCGTGTGCGGTCAGCGCGATGATGGGTTTGTCGTAACCCGCCTGCCGAAGTTCACGGGTGGCGTCGTAGCCATCTAGAATCGGCATTTGCATGTCCATTAAAATCACATCGAATCGACGATCGCCGTTCATGGTACTTCGCGCTAGCTCGCTCGCTTGCTTACCGTTTTCGGCGATCTCAACTTCGGCGCCCGCATGGCGAAGGAAAAAGCCAATCAACCGCTGATTGTCTGGGCCGTCTTCTGCAAGTAGCACTCGCATACCGGTCAGGTCTATGGGTTTGCTATCCGCGATCGTTTCTGTTCCACGCGAATCGTCTGCATCGCTATCGGTCGCGCTCCCCTCAGGTGCCAACCTAAGCGACTCGACCATCGGAGAATCAACAATACTGCCGACGTTGAAGCGAACCGTGAAGGTACTTCCTCGACCGACCTCGCTCTCAACGCCGATATCGCCGTTCAATAACTGGGCAAAGCGACGACTAATGGCCAAACCCAAGCCGGTACCACCGAACCGTCGAGTGGTCGACGTGTCCGCCTGTGAAAACGCGTCGAAAATGGTTTCACATTGTTCGGGCGTCATTCCAATGCCGGTATCCGTTACACGAAATACTAACGTCGCCTGCTGAGGTGTGGCTCCAATCTCGGCCTTAAGTGAAACGGACCCGCTTTCTGTAAATTTGATCGCGTTGCCGACAAGATTGATCAGCATCTGCTTTACACGCGTCGGGTCGGTCTCTATTTCCGCAGGTATTGGTGATGTCAACTCGACCTTAAACGGCAATGACTTTTCTTGAGCCCGTACGCGCATCATCGATTCAACTTCGCTGATGATCTGGGCAGGTGACGTGGGCAAACGCTCCACCGTCATCTTGCCCGCTTCGATCTTCGAAAGATCGAGAATGTCATTAATGATTGCGAGCAAATGCCGGCCGTTCCGCCGAACGGCGCGCAATGCCTCCGTGCGTTTCTGTTTGGAGTCGGCGTACTCCGCATCGTAAAGCAGACAGTCGGTGTACCCCAGAATCGCAGTCATCGGCGTGCGAATTTCGTGGCTCATATTGGCCAAGAACTCGCTCTTGGCCAGATTGGATGCCTCCGCCAACTCCTTCGCCTCATTGAGTTGCGCTTCGGCCTGCTTCACAGCCGTCACATCCATGTAGGTGCCGAGTATCCCCACGACCTTTCCATTCACATCGTGAAGCGGCACCTTGCACGTCGAAAGCCAGAGAACGCTTCCATCCGCTTGCGTTTGTGGTTCGATGATATCGATCTCTGGTACGTCGACGTCCATGACGCGTCGGTCGCACTCTCGGAAGAACTCCGATTCCTCCCGCGACCACGGCATGTCATAGTCGCACTTACCGATGATGTCTTTAGTATTGCAGTCTTCCAGAAACGCCTTATTCGCTCCGAGATAATTGGAGTCTTTATCTTTCCAGAACACGCGTTGCGGCAGAATGTCGAGAATCGTTTGCAACAGTTGTTTCGATTCCAACACTTGGCGTTCGAATTCTTTTTGTGCTGATATGTCCGTGACGATGCCGAGCAGCCCGTGAGCGACCCCATCATCATCGCGAATGACCGACACCTTTAGATTGCCGACAAATCGGCTGCCATCCTTGCGTCGATAGTTCACTTCGGAATGGTCGTGCCCGTTTTCGAAGAGGTATTCCAAGTACTGCTCGAGCGGATCGACATCCGGGTCAATGGTGATGTCGAGCTCGTGCATGCGACGAATTAACTCAGCTTTGGAACGCAGTAGCTCCGGCCCGAATTTACCAACGACCTCGTCAGCGCGGTATCCAAACATCTCTTCCGCAGCACGACTGAACATCTGGAACTTACCGTCAAGGCCGATCGTAATAATCGCGGTCAATGACGCAGAATCGAAGATCGTGCGAATGGCCAGTTGCTTTTCGGTCTGTTCGGAGAGGGGTGTATTTGATTCCGCCGCCGGCCTGTCATCCAATCGGCGCAATCGCCCGGCAAACAGACCCAACACGAAGAGCAACAACCCTCCCGCCACAAACATCACTATCGACGACTGTCCGGAAGAGTCGGCCGAATCGCTCTGCCCGGCCCAACTGACTGATGGAAAATGCAAAATGAACAGCGTGATAAAAAGACTCACTCGCCAGACGTGAGTGCGCGCGAATCCACCGACCCACTCGGTCGGTCGAGCGCCACTAGGTTGTCGAGCCAGCCTTGTCATTTACCCAGCCTGAAAAAGGCGAAGCCAGAATTGGCATTCGACCTAGTAACATCGGGCGTATCCCGGGGTCTTTTGCGTTAACGCCCCATTTGGACGCCGATCGAACGCCGATTCGTCGGTTATCGGTACACAAACCGCAATTTCTGCCTATCTACGCGTTCGCAATCACCAAATCGATGCGGAGCGGTCGAGCCGAAGTGGTTTCGAGAAGATCGATTCCTATTGATATCACCGATGGGTTAGCTTAAGAAACGTTGGCCTCGCCCTATCATTAATAATACTGAGACGACACCGTTCTCGGCATATAAGCTGTACCAGAAGAGATCAAAAAATAACTATTCTGGGGATTAGTACGCCATCCATAATAAAGATGTGCGTGACGTCTACTCCCTCTCCCTCGCAGGGAGAGGGCTGAGGTGAGGGTTTCAGCCACAGCAAAAGTTTCGGAACCCACGCCATTAATGTAGATGAGGTATTAGCCTCTCAACGCAATTTGCGATTTTGTACCGCACACCGTTTAATCAATAAAGCCCTTGGGCGAATCACCCTGAAAGGAAACCCCATATGAAGCCGATCACCACGATCACCATCGCCGCCGTTCTGTCATTCACAACATCATCATTGATAGCCCAACAATCCGAAATCTCCCAACCGCACATCACTGTTTATGGCACCGCCGTATCGCAAGTCACGCCCGACACGTTGCGCTGGTCGATCACCGTACGCAACAAAGGCGAAGACCTCGAAGCCGTCGCGCGCGAGCACACGCGTATCGTCGGCGACGTCTTAACGTTCATCAAAGACATCGAAATCGACTCCGACGACATTCAAACCGCCGATATGCGTTTTGACGAAGACTATCGCTGGGTCGATCGCGAGCGCGTTCGCGATGGGTTCTTTGCCACCACCGGCATCTCTTTCAAGGTGCTCGACTTCCGTAAGTATCGCGACCTTTGGATTGGTCTCGCCAAAATGAAATACGTCAGCGTCGACGGCGTTAGCCTCGACGTATCCAATCGCATCGAGTTGCAAGACGAAACGCGCATCAAAGCCCTAAAAGCCGCCAAGCGCAAAGCCGAAGCCATGGCCGCCGCCCTCGACGGCACCGTCGGCGCGCCGATCGCCATCGTGGAGATTCAAAGCCCTTTGAATTCATGGGAAAGCAGCGTGTCCAACACCATGGTCGAAGTCGGCAGCGGTACCGCTGATGGCAGCGCCCAAGCCACCCTCGCCCCCGGTCGCATCGCGATCAAAGTTCGCGTCAAGGTGACGTTTAGTTTGCATTGAACTGTTCGCGCTTTCGCGGAGCGGCACATCGATTCATACGTCACATTACAGACGAATCGGAATAATGAAGCCGCGCAATCCCCCAAGACTTCTGATCTTTGCACTTTCGGTATTCTTCACCACAGAATAGCGCAGCATTGGTCCATCCTTAGCACTGAAGGGGCGGATGTTGACAACCACGGGTGATGATCAAGACAAACAAATAGGAAATGCTTCACGTGCACCAACGATCAATCCAAGCACGGACTCCAATCTTTAAAATCAACACCGGTTTGCCAGTTAGAAACTCGTCACCGACCTCAAATACCCGCATGCCGACTCACACCACGAGCCATCTCGGGCTCGTACCGTAAAGATAAATACGTTAATATGCCGCCATGGGAAAGAAGAAAACCATCATCAGCCTGTGTTACGTCTGCTTGGGCTCGGGTCGCAACAAACCGTGGATGGATCGCGCCGTTAAGTTTGCTGGCATCAGCATCTTCATCGGATTTGGTGGCGCGATCGTCAAATCAGATGCCTCCGCTGCGGTCCCAATATTTGCAGGGATCATTTCCGCTCTCATCTGGTACGGTGCATATTGCCGCAACTGCCCCGCCTGCAAAGGCAATGGCACCCTCACCACCACCGAACTCACCGAAGACGAAGCGTAGACACTTCACCTTTGCGCTCGTCGCGTGTTTTTCGTAACTCAACTTCCAACGTTGAAATCCACGCACCTTATCCCGCCTCCCAACACCAAAAACCCCACGACCGGCAAAGTCGCAATTCCCAGACCCATTCCTCAAGCCTTAAGCCTCACGCCCCCTCTGCCACTTCACAAATCACCACATCACAAAATCACCAAATCAAAACCTCCCCCAATTTCCCACCTACCCATTTTCACTTAGTATTCCCCACATGCTCGCCCACCTCCACAGCTTCACCCTCGTCGGCATCGAGGCTCTGCCCTGCGAAGTCGAAGTCAACGTCGGCAGCATGGGTTTTGCCGAAGCCCAGATCGTCGGCCTGCCCGACGCCGGCATTAAGGAAAGCCGCGAGCGCATACGCACCGCCATCTACAACTGCGGCTATCAACCGCCCGCCCATCGCACGCTTATCAACCTCGCCCCCGCCGACCTGCGCAAGGAAGGCCCCGCGCTCGACCTCCCCATCGCTCTCGGTCAAATCTTCTGCGCCAACAACGCCATCCCCGACCGAGCCCAGCAATACATGATCGCCGGCGAACTCGCGCTCGATGGTCGCGTTCGTCCCATCAAAGGCGTGCTCAGCATGGCCATTCTCGCGCGCGATAAAGGCC
>JAUIHO010000309.1 GCA_030432035.1 Phycisphaerae bacterium | reverse complement strand
GCCTTACCGGCAGCGAAAACCTGCCGTACTCGCTATTCGCATTTAGTGGGCTCGTCCCTTGGATGTTTTTTGCTAACGGTCTGACCGGGGCGATCGGTTCGCTGGTCTCCAATCGCCCGTTGGTCACCAAGATATATTTCCCGCGCGAAGTCTTTCCGCTGTCTGCCATGATCAGCGCGTTCGTCGATTTCGTGATCGCCTCGTTCGTGTTGGTCGTGTTGGCCGTTGTGCTTCACTTCTATCCGAACGGTTGGCACTTCCACGCTTCGTGGACGCTCGCTTACTTACCGATCATTGTGCTCGTGCAAATCGTCTTTATGGCGGGCTTGGGCTTGCTCTTGTCGATGGCGAATCTGTTCTATCGCGACATTGGTTTTCTGTTTCGCGCCATCATTCAACTGTGGATGTTCAGCACGTGCGTGGTCTATCAGCTTGAGGCCACGGCCCCTTGGAAGCGCACGCTGATTCAGATGAACCCGATGACGCCGATCATTCGCGCTTATCGCGACTGTCTCATCGTCGGGCGCTCGCCGTTCGATCAACCGTTCGCGTACGCCGCTGCCGTGGCAGCTCTGACGCTACTGATCGGTTGGACGTGGTTTCGTCGCCGTGAGTTTGAGTTCGCCGAGAACATTTAGGAAGGCCTATGTCGGTCGGCATCACAGTCGAAAACGTCAGTAAACGCTTCCGCCGCGGCGAGCGCCACAACTCGCTGCGCGATCTCGTCGGGTCGTGGCTGCGTTTCGGCCCCAGCATGGGCGAGGGCGGTCGCGCACACGAAGATGATTTTTGGGCGCTCGACAACGTTTCGTTTGACGTCAAACCGGGCGAAGCATTCGGCCTCATCGGCCCCAACGGCGCGGGTAAGAGCACGATGCTCAAACTGCTCGCCGGCATCATGCGACCCAATCGCGGCCAGATCAAAATCGATGGTCGCATCTCGGCACTCATCGAAGTCGGCGCGGGTTTTCACCCCGACCTCACCGGCCGCGAAAATGTTTATCTCAACGCGGCCATCCTCGGCATGGAACGCGAAGAAGTCGACCGCAAGTTTGACGAAATCGTCGACTTCGCCGGCATTGGCGACTTTCTCGATACGCCGATCAAGCGCTACTCCAGCGGCATGTATGCACGCCTCGGCTTTTCCGTCGCCGCACACGTCGAGCCCGACGTGCTCCTCGTCGACGAAGTACTATCCGTCGGCGACCGCGTTTTTCGCACCAAGTGTTTGGAGAAGATGCGCGGCTTCCTCGAACGCGGCGTTGCCGTCGTCTTTGTGTCACACGACTTGCGCGCCGTCAGCGCCTTTTGCGATCGCGCGCTCGTGCTTGCCAACGGTAAGCCCGTCTTTCACGGGCCGGTGACCGAAGCCGTGTCGCGCTATCACAAAGCTTGCCTCAACAGCTACACTTCAGACGGTGCCGACGAAGGCGGATTGGTCGACGTCGAGCCGATTCGCTTTATGGATGCCAGCGGTCGCGAAAAACAAACGTTCACACCCGGCGAATCCGTGACGGTCGAGTTTGACGTGAAATTCCTCCACCCGATGGTGCGACCGTCGTTCGGCCTCTCGTTGATTCGCGCCGAAGACCGCATGGTCGTGTTTGAAACCAGCAGCACGCGCATGAACCACGTCACGCCGCCGGCCGTCGAAGGCACGCGCTGCCGCGTGAAGTACGACATCAAACTCAACGTGCAGCCCGCCGAATACGTCGTGGGCTACCACGTGCGCGACCGCGATTCGTCGATGTATGCCGCGCTCGAAGAAGATGCCCGCATTATGGTGATTGGCGGGAACAGTTGCGGCGGCGTGGTCGACCTGGCACCACACGTGTCAGTCAAGAGCCTCGAATCCGCACCGCCACAGTCGTGGTCGAAAGATGCGGGCCGACTTGTCGCATCTTGATTTCACTGCCACAGCACATGCATGAGAGCCGCCGCGTTTCTGGCAGAGCCGCGCCCGTCAGGAAGCGGTACGGGTAAGATCGCGCGAGATCGTCGATTCGCCGGTAGCACACCGGTTACAAACCGGTGCCACAGCGCAGACGCACTTTCCATGCGACAGCGCAAATGCCTTACGCTTTCTCGCTCAAAACACCCAACGTCCGCTTCTCCGACTCCCCAACTAACCCTACCCGGCCGCCGTCTCGACCGGCGTTGGCCGTCTGCTAGAATGCCGGGGCTGAAAGGATCCGCCACGCTATGAGATTCGCCATCATCGGTCCGCCGCAATCCGGTAAGTCCACCCTGTTCGCCGCCATCACCGGCCAGCAGGCCGACCCGTCGCAGGCACTCCAGGAACATCTCGCCACCATCGACGTGCCCGACGATCGGCTCGACTTCTTGTCGGAAATGTATTCGCCTAAGAAATACACGCCCGCGCGGCTCGAGTTCCTCGATATCCCCGGCGCTTCGCTCGCCGACGCTGCCGGTCAGGCCGAATTCCGCAAGCGCACGCAAGCCGCCCGCAAGTGCGACGGCCTCGTCATGGTCGTGCGCGATTTTGAATCCGACGGCGTGCTGAAATATCGCAACCGCGTCGATGCCAAGGCTGATCTCGACGAACTCTTTAGCGAATTGATCTTTGCCGATTTGGAACAGGTCGCCAATCGCGTCGAGAAGCTTGAGAAATCGACGCAAAAGCCCAGCAAGAATCGCGAAGCCGAACTGCGCGAACTCAAAATGATGAAGCGCGTGCAGGATGCCCTCGAATCCGAAGCACCGGTTTCTAGCGCTATTGAAAACGACGACGAGCGCCGCATCGCGCAAAGCTTCGGCTTCTTAACGCTCAAGCCCGTTCTGGTCGTCATCAACGTCGGCGAAGATAAGATCGCGGGCGATCCGCCCTTCAAACATAGCCACGCCCTTGCGACCATGTCGCTGTCTGCCGAGATGGAAGCCGAGATCGCCCAGCTCGATAAAGACGATCGCAACGCGTTCCTAGAAGACCTGGGTTTGAAAGAACCCGCCCGCGCCAAACTCATTCGCGCGTGTTACGACAGCATTGGTTTGGTTTCGTTCCTAACGGCCGGCGAAGACGAAGTGCGCGCGTGGACGATTCGCAAAGACACACCCGCCGTAGAAGCCGCGGGCAAGATTCATAGCGACATTCAACGCGGTTTTATCCGCGCCGAAGTGGTGGCTTTTGACGACTTCAAGGCTGCCGGCGACATGCGCGCCGCCAAAACGGCCAACAAGGTGCGCCTCGAACCGAAAGCCTACATCGTAAAAGACGGCGATATCATCAACTTCCGTTTCAATGTCTGACGCTTACCAGCAATCGTGGCTAGACGCCCTCTTTTCGCGCTCCGAACGCCTGCTGGCAATCGGCTTCTTGCTACTCATTGTATTGGGAACCGCGCTGCTTTCCCTTCCTGTCGCGTCGGTTCGAAATGACATCACCATCCTCGACGCGCTATTCACCTCAACCAGTGCCGTTTGCGTGACTGGCCTCATCGTGGTCGACACGGGCAAAGACTTCACGCTGTTCGGGCAGATCGTCATTCTCGTGCTGATTCAAGCCGGCGGCTTGGGCATCATGACGTTCACCGCCATGGCTACACAGTTTCTCGGCGGCAAGTTGTCGTTTCGTTCGCAAGCGGCACTGAGTGACACCTTCTATCAAAAGCAAGCCGCCCGACGCGTATCGAGCAATCTTTTTCGTATCATCATGATGGTCTTCATCATCGAAGGCATCGGCGCGGTAATTTTATTCCTTGGTTATTACCTGCGCAGCGACGATTTAGACGACTCGCTCTTCGCGGCCATCTTTCATGCCGTCTCCGCATTTTGTAACGCCGGGTTCTCCACCCATTCCGACAGCCTGATTGGGTGGCAATCGAGTTCCATCGTCATGCCGACGATTACCGTGTTGATTATCCTCGGCGGGCTCGGTCATGTCGTCGTGCTGGAATCGTGGGCGCGACTCGGCATGCGTCTTAAGGGCCAACCGGCACAACCCTTTAAGTGGACACTTCATTCGCGCGTCGTGATCTATCTGTCCGCCGTGTTGATCCTCGGCGGTGCCGTGATCATCATGGTCGCGCGCCCGTTCGGCAACGATGGCTCGGCTACGACTGGGTTCTTAGACGCCTTATTCCAGTCGGTCACCTGCCGCACGGCCGGATTCAATTCTATCGATCTCACCAAGC
>JAUIHO010000308.1 GCA_030432035.1 Phycisphaerae bacterium | reverse complement strand
ACCAGTACCGTCGCCGGAAATGAATTCGCCCGAACCCAGCGTTCCAAATCAAAACCCACCGACTGAGAACACCAATAACACCCTCGATACAACCAATGATGCAAGCGAAGGCAACAACGCTATGGTAATGGACAACACGGCAATGTGCGGAGCGATGGGCACGGTGAATCTGTTTGCTCTTGCCGTACCATTGCTCTTACTCGGCAGTCGATCGCTTCGACGCAAGCACCGAACGCGTCGTGTCTATTTGATCGAGCATCATCGATGAACCAACCCTCTCTCAAGTTTCGACGGGCAACATTACCCCACCCGAACCTTAGGAACCAAGCTATGACCAGAATCTCACTCGTAACGCTCTTTTTCCTCGCACTTTCATCAACAAGCCTCCATGCCGATCTCGTTGGCGACGAAATCACGGGCTTTTTCCAAATAGGGTCAAGTAACAATCTGCTCGATACCAACATGGCAACTGTCGCGCATCCGGGCGAAGAATTCAGAGGCGTCGCCTATAACTTCGGTGAAACCGGTCACGTAGAAGTGTTCGTCGACATCTCCGAAAATGAGCTACGCATCGGGTTCGACTCGGCCAATATGACGGTCCACTCCGCCATAAACACCAACTACAGCTTAACGCTTGGCGACTTAGATTTTGGACCGGACTTACGCATTGCCAACGTGACACTGGTCGGCCAGGAAGGAACCGGCCTTATCACCGGCGGTGGACCCGAGTCGTGGGATGTTTCGTCCACGCGCGATTCGATTTCGATCAAACACATCACCGGCTGGGGGATGTTGCCCGATCGTCAGGTCATTGCAGTTTATGCGATCGAACGGGAAGTCGACACTACGCCCGCATGCGCCTGTCTCGGCGACCTAAATGACGACGGCATGGTGAACGGCGGCGACATTCAAGCGTTTATCACGTGCTACACCGCACCCGACGACGCCTGCGACTGCGCCGACATAGACGGCACGCTCGGGATCGAATCCAGCGACCTTGCTGCGTTTGTTGATGAGTTGTTGGCTGGACTGCCCTGTTCGTAACCATTTGGCGAAGAAATTCAACAACAACCAAACGGCCCGCCCCAAATGATCGGTCGGTATCACGTACCAAATTGACGGGCCGAACGAATGACGCGGACGACAACAAACACGAGAAGCTAGCTTCTTAGTCCCCCTCCCTTGCAGGGAGGGGATAGGGGAGGGTCCCTTAAATCGAGTACACCAATACTTCAGAACGTACAATAAAACACCTTTGAGATTATTCGTGAATCTCAATCAATACGGATCGTGCTTACGCGTTCGTGTCGAGCGAATTTCCCCAGACGCGTCCGGTCGATGTCGCCGCTTTTCGTCATTGCCGCGCTTACTCGTCGCGGTGGGCTCGCTTACTCGCTTAATGCTAGGGGCTTCGGGCTTGGCTTTTGAGAGATGCGTTACAGGATACGCCCCCTTGCGATCCCAAAGATAATACATCGGCGGCTTACCCAAACACTGGCGAAAAGTCTCGGCGAGTTGTGTGGAAGTTTTCTTGTCAACCTGATAACGCGCCTCGCCGTATTGCGCTTCGACCCAGTCGTTGATCGTGCGCTTCACCAGTTTTCGCACGTGGGCATGTTGGGCGATTTGATCGGCGAACGTCGCGTCGAACGGGTCCACGCCGTTGCGTTTCATCCGCTCCAGCAATTGCAACCGACCTTTGGGCAGCGGGCATTGACCGATCTTGCTCATACCGGCGCGCTCGAAGACCGGGTTGATCGATCCCATCGCCGCCAAACATTCCACAAAACGCACGCCGACCTGCGGCAGTGTTTTCTCGACAAAGTAATGGCCCAGCCCGCAACCGCGCACATCCGGATGCATCACCAGCCTTCGCAAAATGCGAAGTTCCTTGTTCAACCGGCGCACGTTTCGCACAAAGCGACCGTCGGTTGCACGATTGCGCAACGACAGTTCGAGTGGCGCGTGGGCAAACACGAGAATGCCGAGCGGATCGCCTTTTTTGGACTCGCGCAGCAGAAACACCTTATCGACGAAGCCGAGCCCGTCGCGATGGCGATAATGCATGTCGCTAAATTGATGGTAATGCCGCACGCTACCGCGCTCGATCACGAGCTTGCGCTTCGCATGCGCCGCGCGGTCCTGCGGTCGCTTAATCGTCGCCGACGGTGGCCGCTCACCCAAATCGATACGCTGATCGGGCTGTAAGTCTGGAATGATATCTTCGTGCGTTGAAGCCAACACCAACGTTAAACCGTAACGCGTCGTGAGCTTGCGCAAGTTAAATGCAATCGCCTTCGCCGCCCGGCGATGCAAGATCGCTGTAAATTCATCGCAGATAATCACCCGCGGCTTTGCGCGACCGACGGCACCACCGATGGCCTTGGCCAACAGCGCGCGAAAGCGTTCGCCATCCGACAAATCCGCAAAACGCCGTATCCAAAGGCGCGGCTCGCCCAAGCCGCAGGCCGTCAAGATTTCCATTGCCATGCGCGACGAGCGACGCGGCGCGATCGCATCGATCAGGCTACGGTTCGACGCGATGCGCATGCGTTCGACCTGCACCGCATCCGGCACCTGCTCGACCAGCGCCGCCAATACCGACGACTTACCCGCGCCCGACGGACCGTGCAGCAACACGATGCGACCGGGGCCGACGGAGATGTCGAGATCGCGCACCACCTCGAAAGGTGCTTCACGCGGGGGCACGCCGAAATCCCAACACACCTCGTGCTTGCGGCTGGACATGGGCGTGACGCCGGTCTCGCGAATCACCGTCACACGGACTGTTTCGGGCGCGGCGGATCGGTCGATATGCTGAGAAGATCGGTCGGTCATGGCAACCTCCTGAAACCGAATAAAAACCTAACAAACAGCAGGATACCGCTCACTCACCCGTACGTCAATATATTGCAATAATTTATTGCAATATCGCTAAGCTCAATTTTTTCAGTGATTTAGGGCCTAGATCGATGCCCACAGACAGGCGGCGGCACTGAAATGGCTCGCCCGGCGCTCCGACCGCAACTAAGTGTCGGGTCGATGACCCGCCCAACGATCGGATTCAGCACGAACATGCGATCACGTCTACCCCCTCTCACTCGAAGGGAGAGGGCCGAGGTGAGGGTCTGGCCAGCGGGCAAGCACAGTAGATCGAACCGTGAAACTATGGGTTGATGCAGACCTACAACTCGCGGGCAACGAGGCATACGGCCACGCCTTGAATGGAAAACTCGTGCGAACTGTCGACGACCATTGGCGGCGTGGCCGGGTTGTCACCGCGCAGAATCACGAGCATATCGTTATCGCGATATTCAACACTCACACGCTTAAGCGTCGGTCGGCCATCGACCAAACACGCGCAGATGCGACCCTGCACAAACTCGGGTTCCACGTTGGGACGATACTCGACCAGAATCAAATCCCCCCGCTTCAACGTCGGTTCCATGCTGTCGAATTCGCAACGCAAGCAGTAACGATCCGGGTGCCACAGATGCCGCAGCACCGGGAACATCTCGAGTTGTTCCTGCGTTTCGGCGGGCGGACCGTTGGGGATCGAGCCGAACAGCGGCAGCATGCGCGTATCGAGCGCGCGCGGTGCGTCGTGATTATCACCGTCGCCGATCAGCACGCTGTCGGGCACGCCCAGCGCGACGGCGATGGCCTTAAGTGTGTTGGGGCTGGGCGAACGCTGACCGCGCTCGATGCTGGAGAGATGGCCCTGGTTGACATTGGCCGCGCGCGAGAGATCGACCTGTGTCATCCCCCGATCGCGCCGCAAGCGCCGAACACGATCGCCAAGCCCGGCACCGAGAAAGGCAGAATCACGACTGGGGTCGAGGTGGACCATGATGGCGGTAGTTTAACGGATAGCGCTTGGTAGGTCAGGTGAAAACCTGACAGTGAACGCGCGGACTTAGGATGCCGCAGCGGCTTTCTGTTGGTACGGGGCTTCGCTCTTTAGACTCTGCGCAATGACTTAATCTTTCCACGATCAATGGCATTGCCGGTGGCAGAGTCAGGTTATCACCTGACCTACGATCGTGCGGTCCAACACGACGGTGCAGTCAACGACGCGACGGCATGCAACCGGCCAAGGCAAGCTCCCAACGCATTGAAACTGTTTTTCAGCAACACACACCGCGACAATCTGA
>JAUIHO010000063.1 GCA_030432035.1 Phycisphaerae bacterium | reverse complement strand
GTGTATAGACCGGGGACATGGGTGGCGCTTGTTTGGGGACATGGGTAACACTTCAGCGTTGTGAGATGATCTGTGTTTTTTCCTTTTAGGAGACCGGATCATGCCGTGGCGCGAGGTGTCGGCGATGGACGCACGAGCGGAATTTTGTGAATTGGCGATCGGCCCGCAAGTCAACATGAGTGCGTTGTGTCAACGCTTCGGCATCAGTCGCAAGACCGGCTACAAATGGCTCGCGCGTTGGCGCATGGCCGAAGCCGACACACCGTTCGGGCGCGACGCCGTCGTCGCGCGGCGGGCCGTCACGCAAGATCGCTCGCGCCGACCGCATCGTTCGCCGGGTCGCAGTTCGACCGAGATCGAGTCGATCATTCTGTCGGCGCGCGATCGTCATCCGACATGGGGCGCGCGCAAGATCATCGCGTGGTTGCAGGCCGATCCGCGTCGCTGCGGCAAGCTCGACGTCGCATCGTTACCGTCGGCAAGCACAGCCAACTCGATTCTCAAACGTCACGGTCGCATCGATGAAGCGGCGTCACAGGCGCGCCGTCCGTTGCAACGCTTCGAGCGCGCCGCGCCCAACGAGTTGTGGCAGATGGACTTCAAAGGTCACGTGCGCATGGGCAAACGTCGCTGTCATCCGTTGACGGTGCTCGACGATCATTCGCGTTTTGCCATCGGCTTGCAGGCCTGCGGCGACGAACGCGGCGCGACAGTGCAGACGCGTTTGACGTCGATATTTCAACAGTATGGCTTGCCGGATCGTATCTTGTGCGACAACGGTCCGCCGTGGGGTACGACGAGTTGGGGCGGTCATTCGGCGTTGGAAGTGTGGTTGATGCGCTTGGGTGTGCGCGTGTCGCACGGCCGACCGTATCATCCGCAAACGCAAGGTAAAGACGAGCGCTTTCATCGCACGTTGCGCGAAGATGTGTTGGATCGTCATCCGCTAACGGATTTGCGCAGCAGCCAACGGCGCTTCGATACGTGGCGCACGTTGTACAATGAAGAACGACCGCACCAGGCGTTGAACTTCGCCACGCCGGCCAGTCGCTATCGCGCGGCGTCGCGGCAACTGCCGTCGCGATTGCCGCCGATCGAATACGCACAGGGCGACGCGGTGCGCAACGTGCACCCGGGCGGTTGCGTCGAATTCGGCGGCTATCGTTGGCGCGTGGGGCGCGGTTTTGTCGGTCAGCCAGTTGGCATACGACCGACGCAGCGCGACGGCGAGTGGGATGTGTACTATTGCGAGGTGCGCGTGAGGACGTTGGATGTAAAGGCGCAAGAGGCGTCGCGCAACATGACCGTGTGATTGAAAATCACGCAATTCACAGTAAAACACAAAAAGAAAAAGAAGCAAAAAGAAAAAGGACGACGACGGCGACGGTCGCCGGCGCGAAACAAGAAAAACTGTTACCCATGTCCTCGAACACCTGTTACCCATGTCCCCGAACAAAACACCTTGCAGGGAGGGGTTAGGGGAGGGTTGCACTAGAGAGAATTTCAAATCGCCTGTACCACACAGTGAACCTAGCACCGTCTTAGGCGCGGCGTCGAATCAACTCCCCCTAGATCTGTATTGACGGTGCCAGCAACCTACGGCGCGACCGCATCCAAAAACACCTGCACGTCGCGACCATCTAGCATTCCATCACCATTCAAATCGCTCGCCGCCTGACGATCGTTATCCAAATCGATATCGAGCAGCACATCGGCCAATAACGCCGCATCGACTGCATCAACATCACCGTCGCCATCGATATCGCCTACCACGACCGTGGTCGGTGAGACCGTCGCAAATTGTTGTCCCGGCAGTGCCGCAAAGTTCGGCGTCGCGCCCAAATTGGCAACGCCACCACCCAAACCCGGCAATACCTGATTGCTCACGGCGCCGCTACTCTGCATGATGAATGCGGCAATTTTGAACGACGCATCATCAGCCATGTCGATATCGGCGTAGGGCACCTTCAATTCAAAACCGTTGGTTGCCGTCGCTGCATCCGTAGCGCTGCTGTCGGTGACGCCCAAGGCATTCGTATTGTTCAACGCAACTTGCAATCCGTTCGGGTTGTTCCCGCCATTTAAGAATCCATCGCCATCGTTAACCGTGCCGTTACCGCGATAGACCTTCGTGGCCGCCGCACCCGTGGGGAACGAATACTGGTCGACATAGATATTGCCACTAAAGGTGTTAATAAACAGCATCTCATCGGGCGCGAAATCAATATCGAATTGCGTGCCCGTCAATTGATCGGGGCCAGCAGGGGGCGGGCTCAGTCCGTTCGTATCGAGCACGTTTTGACCGCCAACAGTCGTGTCAAACAACACGGCCAACCCCGTGCCGTCAGTCGCCAAATTTCCGGTCAACGCAATGCGCAGACCGTCCGCTTCATACTTGACGAACAGTTGATTCAGCTCAGAAATGTTATCACCCAAGCCGGTCGCGTTGTCTTGCGTGGCCACCAGATCGGCAGGGGAAAAGCGGCTTTGAATCTCAAACCCGCTTAACGCGTTCGCGTCCGGCCCGGGTGGCTCTACGTTCACGGCCAGAATGCGATAACCATAGCCGCCGATGGTCAGCGCATAGCTGCCTTTATTCGCATTCGTAAGCTGAGGTAAAGACGCACCCGAGACAACATCGACGACTCTCGAACTGCCACCGTCAACGCTCAGATCGGTCATATTGAGCGACACATTTCGCGGCTGACTGCCCACGTTAATCGCTACCAGCAGCGTTTCTTCGCCTGCTTCGTGTCGCAAGAAAGACCAAACCTGCGACGCACTTGCCGGGATCGGATAATACGCACCGCGCCGCAACGCGATGTGATCGCGTCGTGCGGCTATCAGTTCTTTGTACGATTCCAACAACGAACCCGACACGTTGCTTTGTTCTTCGACAGAGCGACCGTCGTTATTCGACGAATACGCGTTGTTAAATGCCTGACTATTCAACACCCAGTAGTTGCTCATCGGTGGCCCGGCGACGGCATTCCATTTGAACGGCTCGCGAAACGGGATGTCGTTGGCATCGCTGCCGTAGTTGGCTTTCACGCCCGTCATGCCGATCTCATCACCGTGATAGATCATCGGCGTAAATGGTGCGGTCAACAGCACAGCGGCGGCAGCTTTGCCTTTGTTCAAGCTGGTGCCTATCACCGAGCTAAGACGATCGACATCATGATCGCCGATGATGCCCATGAAATTCTTACCTGCCGGAAGTGTGGCGAGCGTTGCTTGTGTTTGGCTGTATAAGTTGGAAGCATCTTCAAATTTCAGTGCATCGCGCGCCGCAAACTCCCACGGCTTCGTCATGCTGGCGTCGAAGGCGGGCAATAGATTCGCCCCCGTTGATCCCCAATCGGCCTGCTCGGCGAAGATAAACACATCGGGCTTTACGCTGCGCAGCGCATCGCGCCACGCGACCCACCAATCGAGGTTGTATCCCCAGCCGTTCGGCCCGTTCGGATACTGCGCCCACACGTGATCGAGGCGATAACCATCAATCCCGTCGGACGGATCGCCGTCACCGTTCGGGTCGAGCCAATGCTGCGACCAACTCGTGACCAAATCGCTCGCGCCACTATCGTCGAGATTCCAATGGATAAACCCGACGCTCGCGCCGTTCCAACTGTTATAAACACTGCCTAGGTAATTCGTATTTGCGAAGTTCTCAAACGCGAGCCAACTGTCGAATTGACTGCTCGGATTGCCCGCCGCGCTTTGATACCACGACGTATCTTGACTGATGCCGTACACCACGAAGTCGATAAAGACCTTGATGCCGCGCTGATGGGCGGCGTCGACAAAGTTCAGAAACTCCGCCTCGGTGCCGAATCGACTGTTCACCTGATCGCCGGGGCCATGCTGGTAGCCGTGATAGGCCGGCGACGGAAAGATCGGGTTCATCCAAACCGCCGTCACGCCTAACTCCTCGAGGTAATCGAGGGAAGCCGTCATGCCGTTGAAATCACCAAATCGCTGCGCGTCATTATCAGAATCGCGCCAGCCAATCGGCATGAAGTGATAGAAGATGTCGTCTTCGATAGGGCGACCGTTCAGGGGTTGGGCCAAAGCGCTATCGATCGAAGAAGCAGTGACGACAGTCGCCATGACAATGGCCAGCATCCACGGACGGCTCGAAAATATATGCACGATTTGGCCTTTGCTTAATTGGACGGACTTCGTGAAGGAAAAACGCATTACCCGTTCTCAGGATGCGATTTGTCGGGCGTCCATCCTACCAAATCGTGATGGAAGATGAAAATGTTGGGGTTGCAGGATTAGGGAGCAGCAACGCTTGAGTTATGCGTGTAGTGCCGAAGGCAAGAGACGAAACACGAATCTGAGATTCAGGATCTGAGCGCTGAAAATTATAATTTTAAAACTGAGCTCCGACGTCAGAAAAGAATGTTCCGTGTGGCTTTCCCAATTACGCGATCACAACGGTACAGGACATCGCGCGACGACGCCTAACCCAAATTTAGATTAATACCCCGGATGCTGCATTCAAACGCCATACGACCGTCGACGAATGCCTGCACGCCGCAGGTGTAGCACCGCAGTCGCGGGTCGGTGACTTTGGCAATCAGGATCACGCGGTTGGGCGGGAAAACCGAATCGCGAAATTTCCCGTCGTTGATCGCGCCGAAGCCCATGACGTCTTTGCAATCTTTGTAGAGCATCTTCTGCGAGAACGCGCAAAGCTGTGCGGCGGATTCGATCATCAGCACGCCCGGGAAAATCGCCTTACTCGGCATATGACCCCGGCACCACCACTCATCGTCGCGAATATCGCGATAGGCCGCGAAGATTTGGTTTTCCTCGTCGCAAAGCGGAATGCCGTCCAGCATGGCCATTTCGTGTGCCTGCGGCAGCAATTGATAAATCGCCTCGCGTGTGTATGCCAACTCGTCGCAGTTGATGGTTTGAGGGTCGCAATAGGCGGCGGGTGGCATAGAGGGCTCCAAAAGGGATCGATTAGGAAAAGAGCGTGGATAATAGGCTGCAAAGACAAAAAAAGAAGGGCGGCAAAGGCCCGCCCTTGGCTAACGCTGTTAAGTATGGCGCAACGCAATGTGCGAGCACCTAAGCTTGCGCGATTACGGCTGCGACGATCGAACTTCAAGAATGACCTTGCGGACCTCTTGAGCGGCGTTTTTGATGTCTTGCATCGCCTTGCGGACGCGCGTACCGGCCGCCTTGTTGCCACCCTCAGCCTTGGCGACATCCTCGGCACAGGACTCGACCAGTCGCTTGAGTTGTTCGTAAGCCTCCATATGAGCATCTCCTTGATATTGGGTAGGTCGGCCTCGTGTCTGAGCCGATCGGATTCTGTTACTTACGTCGGAAGTCTAGCAAGCCGCTTAATAGCACGCAAACGGGGTTTTTTACAAAAATTCTCACCTCAGCAAGAATTGCGCGATTTTGATGCCATGGTGCTGGGCGGCTTTCAACCCGCTGAGTTGCATTTTCGTGGTGATTTGGTAGCCTAACCGATTCGAAAAAGCCAAACGGAGCCCGAAGACCATGCATTACGCACACCGAATCAGCCATCGCAAACGAGCCCGCAAGCAGGGATTTCGCGCTCGCATGCGCCGTCCGGGCGGACGAAAGTTGATCGCCCGCAAGCGACGCCGCGGCCGACGCGTGAATGTAAAAGGTTTATAGATAGAGATTTACGGCGTTTGCCGTGCGCCGCCGCTCTTCTGGTGGCAAGTCACGAAACACCAACCCGTTAGAACTTCGGTCGTTCCACGATCGAAGGCACCGGCCATTTTTCAAATGCCTTCATCGGGTCGGTGAACCCGATCGGTCGCGGTACGGCGTAAAGTTCGCCGTACGTGTACCCGCACGATCCACCTTCAAATCCTGCCAGCGACCGCACATAGTGAATTACCCGCTCGAGTCGTTCACCCGGAAACTGGGACCGATAACATGAGATCGCAGCCACTTTCTTATCGAACGTGGCCGTGATATCGGCCACAAATTGGCTCGAAAAGCTCTCCATTTGGGCCGAACGGGAGATCGGTCGGTAGATCAGATGATCGACCGGATGCGGCTCGGTGTCGTTAAATCGCTCGTTCCACTTCGTCAGCTGCGAATAGAAACGCGTCGCTTCGGTAATGAGTTGCGCTTGGTAATGGTCGGGAGACGCCGCGACGGTGCGGCCTGCGATGCCGACCAACACGCGCGGTTTATATTTGCGAATCACGCTTGCGAGCGCGAACCGCGGTTCCGGGCCGTCCATCAGCACGCGATTGGTAAGCCCCAGCATTTCGCACACCTGCACACCGAGCACGTCTGCAGCGGCCAGCATCTCTTTATTACGCGTCTCAGGATCGCCATTGGGCGTCGGCTCACCGTTCGTCATGTGCACCATGCCGACGCGATAACCCTGCTCGACCAAGCTGGCGATCAGGCCGCCGCAGCCGATCTCAAGATCGTCCGGATGCGGTGCGGTAAAGATGATGTCTAGTTGATCGGTCTGGGCCATGGCAATCCCCCTTGTGCTGCGCAGCGGCGTTTGCGTGGTGCGGCTGCAGGTGCCTTCGTTAATGCGTTACGGAATATAGATACGGCACGAAGTCGGGACAACACGCGCGACGGTCGTGCGCGATTATGATGCTGTCGAAGCTATTGTGCGTGCATCACGGGGTTGGCGACCTACAATCCCCGCGTTGGCGACGGACATGGACGTTCGCAGCCCCTAGAAAGACGAATTGAGCGAGGAGCAACGGGAATGGCCAAAGCAATCTGGAACGGGCAAGTGTTGGCCGAAAGCGATCAGACGGTGTTGGTGGATAACAACCACTATTTCCCGCCTGATTCGATCAATGCCGAATTCCTCAAAGACAGCGACACCACGTCGGTCTGCCCGTGGAAGGGGCAGGCGTCGTATTACAACATCGTCGTGGACGGCGAAGTGAACGTCGACGCGGCTTGGACGTATCCCGACACCAAGCCCGAAGCGAAGAATATCGAGAAGTACGTCGCGTTCTGGAAGGGTGTTACCGTCGAGGCTTAATGCAAGCTCGGCAGTAACCGCCAACCAAAAGTCACCGCCGCAAAATTGGCAGGCTTGGCTGTCCTGCGTAGAATCGCCGTATGGCGTCGGGTATCCCTGTCTCATCTCGCAAGCATCTCTCGACGCGCCGCCGTTGCGCTTACGCCTTTCTCATTGCGATACCCGCTTTGCTGACCATTGGTTGTATCGAGCCGCTACCGGCCAGCAATCGCGCTCGTATTCAGCACGAAGAGCCGTCGGTACGCATCAAGGCAATCGTCGAAGCCGGACGCGAACGGGACGACAAGGCTGTGCCCTTGATCGTGGATCGCCTCGAAGACGAGGACGAGGGCGTACGGCTGTATGCGATTATCGCGCTGGAAAAAATTACCGGCGAGCGATTTGGATACGACTACGGCGATTCGATGTCAGAGCGAGCCGGCGCTGTGGAGCGTTGGCGCAATTTTGTGCGGCGTCGCGTGGCGCAATCGAACGAACCCGGAAAAAACGTGATCCCGCAGCCAAACGGCAGCGCGGAAGGGCTACCGGGTTCACCATGATCCCGGCATAATGCCGATCAAGAGTTGGCAGATGGCAAGCGACTACCCCATATCACTGAACATCATGAGTAGCCCGCGCAGCTTGCCCGTTGTGCGCGCCGCAGTCGAACAGATGGCGGCGATGGAAGGCTTTACCCAGAAGGATTGCCACGGGCTGGTGCTGGCCATCGATGAAGCGCTCGCCAACGTCATCAAACACGGCTACGGAAATCGACACGACCAGCCCATCACGATCAGCATGGAGCCGCAATCGGCGCCGGATGGTCGTTGCGGCATTTCGGTCGTCGTGCGCGATCGCGGCAAGCAGGTCGATCCGGCCGCCATCTCGGGTCGCGACTTGGATGATGTGCGTCCGGGGGGACTCGGCGTCCACCTGATAAAGGCGTTGATGGACGAAGCCGAGTATAGCTGCCCGGCAGAGGGCGGTATGATGTTGCGCATGGTGAAGTACGCCACGCCCGAAGCGGCAGAATCGTAGTCGGGTTGTTAGGCAGAGGTTCTTTTCAGTATGGCGGATAGTTCCGGCGGCAATCTGGTCAAAGAAGTCAAACGCATCGATAAGAATGCCGTGGTCGTGTTGTCGGGTGAAGTCGATCTGCACCAGTCGCCGGCATTGCATTCAGCCTTGCTTGAGATCGCCAAAGAGCGACCCTCGAAATTCGTGCTCGACCTAAACGATGTTGGTTATATCGATTCGTCCGGCGTGGGCACGTTTGTCGATGTGTTTCGCCGCGTGAATAGTTACAAAGGCCAGATGATGCTCGTCGGTCTAAACGATCGCGTCCGCAGCGTGTTCGAAATCACCAAGCTTGATCGCTTCTTTACGATCTGCGACACGGAAGAACAAGCGCTCAACGGTTAACGCCGCCGCGCGTTTGATCATGTCTTAGAGGTTTATGTCCACCAGCCCCAGCCAATCATCGACGGCCAATCCGATCGAACGGTTCATTCGCGCGATCGGTCAGTTTGTATTGGCGCGATGGGCCGGCGTGCTGCAACTCATACGTTTCTTCGGCGGTGCCGTCGGCCTGGTGTTCGACACGTTCTCGTGGGCGCTGCGCGGTATTTACGCACCCGAAGCGCGCATGAGTTGGGCCAATCTCACGACGCAGATGGTTCGCGTCGGCATTCTTAGCATTCCCATCGTCATGCTCGTGCAGGTGTTCATCGGGATCATCCTCGCGCTACAGATGGCACCGACGTTGGAAAGCTACGGTCAGATCGAACGCGTGGCGGACATTGTGGTGATCGCCGTCTTTCGCGAGTTGGGGCCGCTTCTCACGGGCGTGGTGCTGTCGGGCTTTGCCGGCGCGAGTATCGCGGCTGAGTTGGGTACCATGGTCGAAGGCGAGGAGATCAAAGCGCTCAAGGCGATCGCACTGAATCCGATTCGATTTCTCGTCGTGCCACGCGTGATTGCGACGGTCGTGATGCTGACGATGTTGACGGTGCTCGCCGACGTCATCGGTGTGTTCGGCGGCTTTCTTACGTCGGTCGGAATTTTGGGCATCGAGCCCGAGACGTATATCAACTACACGACAGGCGCCGTGTTCCCGAAGGATTTCATCACGGGCTTGGTAAAGGCCTTGGTCTTCGGTCTGATGATCGCGATCATCGCATGTTATGAAGGTTTAAACACCCGCGGCGGTGCGGAAGGCGTCGGCCGCGCGACGACGAACACGGTCTGGAAAAGCATCGTCGCGCTGATTTCGTCGGATGTAATCTTTACGGCGCTGTTCTACTTTTATGGGATTTAGGGTCGGTTGGGTCGCGTCTGCTTGGTTGACTTAAAAAACAATCTTCAAATTAAGCGGTTCAACGCCGTTCGAATGAAATTGTCGGTAGCAATGCACGGCGAAATTTCAGTTGTTGAGGGTATTTGCGTAAAATATACCAATGCCGCGTCACCCCAACGTAGTCATACTTGGCTATTCCGAAGCCGCGATGTTCATACAACAACCCTATGCGGCGGATGTTCGTGCCATCATCGCGATTGCCGGTCAGCGCGAATACACCATCGATACGGATAACGTTGAGCATTCGCTAATCCTCAACTTCGACGATACCGAAACGCCGGCTGACGTTGATCTGTTGGGGCAAGCACGCTTAGCCATGCGACAACGCGCCGCAGGTGAGTTTGGAATTCGGATGAAGCCGCCAACGCGTGCGGATGTGGATGCCATCATCGCATTTGCACGACAGACTCAAAAGGTAAACGGCACACTGATATGTCATTGCCATGCCGGTATCAGTCGATCTCCCGCCGTCGCTTTGATATGCCTGAGTGCGTGGCGTGGATCGGGTAGTGAGGCGGAATGCGTTGCCGACATACGCCGCGCGCGACCGGCGGCCGTGCCGCACGAGGGGCTTATTCGAATAGCGGATGAAAAGCTTGGGCGAGGTGGGGCGTTGACGCGTGCGCTCGGTTTGGACGATTCAGCGTGACTTTGTCGGAGGTGCCATGAAGAGATCGGCGTGTTTTTGATTGGGAATCGAGTTTTGCTTCGGTACAATATTCATATGCACAAACCGCTGGTCGCCAATACGAATACCAACGCAGGCTATCACGGCCTCCGCATGTCTGCGGACGAATATCTTGCGTTGCCGGAAGATCCATTCGCGCGTTACGAACTGATCGATGGAGTGATCTGCATGTCGCCCAGCCCGATTTTTCGTCATCAAGTCTTGTTGGCTGAGATAACCGGCCAATTACATGACTATCTCGTTCGTTCACCGATGGGTATTACAGCTGTCGAGGTCGACGTTCGTCTTGGTGACGATCTGGTTTATCGTCCCGATTTGGTATTCCTTAGCCACGAAAAGGCGGCGCGCTGTAACCCTTACATAACCGAAGTGCCCGACCTGATTATGGAGATTCTCTCGCCGAGTTCGCATCGAATGGACCAGGAAACCAAACGTGGCGACTACGAGAAAGCTGGCGTTGGCGAGTATTGGATCGTCAATCCCGACGATCTGACGGTTAACATTCTGGTCTTGCGAGACGGTCAGTTTCAAGAGACCGATTCGGAAGGTGCCGTACCGTCATCGGTCGTACTGCCCGGCTTTACACTCGATATCGAACGAATGAAAAACCTGTTCGATCGTGACGAATAGATTAGATCGAGACATTTTCAAATCCGGTTTGATTGGGCCTAGGCATAACGAATCGTCAACCGCGCTCAGCTATCGGTCGTATCAAATCCTTCTTTAACTGCTATTGCACCGCACCCTACGGTGGTTTGCTCGGCTTTGCGCCATCCTTACGCGCCGAGAACTTTGAACCGTAGCAGCGCGGACCGCTATCATGGTGGATGTCAGGAGACGCCAACATGAAACGAATTGCCTTGACGTTACTACTCGTATTAATGGTCGCGCCGGCCACCTTGTATGCACAGGCCGTGGGGCAACGTACGTCGGTCGGTTATCTCGACAGCGGTTACTCGCTCGGCTATCGCGGAATCGGCGGTTACGGCTACGGGTTTACTAATCGATTCTGGGGCGGCACGTATGGCGATCTGCTTTATCAGCAGCCGACGCAGTATCTCAATTACCAAAAGCCCGTGTACCGCGGCAACGTCTCCTCGGCCCAGATCGCACAACAGATGTACAACGCGTCTTGCGATGCGTTTGGTCGGCGGCTGCACCGCACGGATGCTTGGGCCGCTCGCGTGATGAACGCGCGACGACAAGAAGGCTTACCAGCGAACGCGATTTCGACGGCACCGGTTAACGAGTCACTTTGGTTGGCAAACCGCGACGAGCATACAATCACCAAGTCCGTTCCGCTTAATGAGATCGAACCACAAACGGAATTGGACACGCCCGCCGCATTGCCGCCGGTCGTGTATGACGATGCCGCGCAGCCTGCAAAAGAATCGCAATCGCATCTGCCCGTTGCAACATCGCAAATTGAGCTTCGTGATGTGGTAGAAACCAACGCGGACGAATCCCATCCCGCCGCGATTCTGGTACGTCCGAATACGCCTGCGTCCAACGAACCCGTGACGCCGCAACTCCAATCCAACGCCACGCTCGCCGGTATGGCAGTGGGGCGCGGCGACGCGGCTTTTCACCGAGCTGCGTATGCGGACGCTCGCGAACACTACCTCCGCGCGACAGTCGCATTGCCGGATGAGGCCGGTCCACACATCGCACACGGCTTGGCGTGCTTTGCCTTGGGCGATTACGCAGCAGCGGCGCGTTCGTTACGCACCGGCTTCGATCGAGCCCCCGATTTGGCCCAAGCTGAAATTGACTTGCGCGATTTGTATGGCAAGCCGTCCGATTTTGAGCGGCAGGTTCGTTCACTCGATGAGCATCTTATCGCGCGTCCCAACCATGCGGAGGCTTGGTTTGTAAAGGGCTTTGTGTGTCACTACACCGGGAAGGATGCGGCGGCGCGCTCGGGGTTTCAAAGGTATCGAACGTTGGTTTCGGAAGATTTATTGGCGGATGCGTTCATCGATCGTGTCTTAGCGGAAGGGGTTGCCGATCGCGCGGGAGATTAATCCGTTTGTCTAAAAAAACAGCCAACGCCTCAATCTTTCAACAACGCTAACAACGCGTCGCCTTCCACCTTGGATGGATAACGCTGCAACGTGATCTGCTCGTTAAGCGTGCACGCGCCGCTATCCAAATTGAACGTCCATAAATGCCAAGGGCACACGACGACGCATCCGTCTTCAATTTCACCCGCCGATAGATTGCCCCCTGCATGCGGGCAACTGTTATCAATTACCACGAAGCGATCCGGATCGGCCAGGTGAAACACGGCCAACTCGCGGTCGCCCATCTCAATAAACTTGCGCCGTCCCGGCGGACAGTCGGCGACCTTCAGCAATTCGACCCATTGTTCGGCGGCCATAACTCACCATCGCGCGAAGGGGTATGACGAGGTTGTATGCAAACAAAAAACGGCGTTCGGTGCACAATGCGCCGAACGCCGTCATGATAACAAACCGATTCGCCAAACACCCGGCGCGGGGCCGTGTGCGATAGGCGCGAACGCGAAACCTAGTCGATGACGTAACGCGACAGGCGTAGCGGTCGATGCGTGTACGTGATCAGATGGAAATCGTCCACTGCCATCTGCCAGTCGTAGCGGAAGGCACGACGCGTGGAGCGGGCGTAGTCGGCCTTGGTTTGAGCGACGCCGTCGGCGCAGCCCATCGAAGGCACCGTCAGAGCACCACAGAACAAAGTGAACAGCAAGAGAGCTTTGATCTTTTTCATCACGTTTCCTTATGTCGTTCCTCGTCGCGGGGACAAAGAGGCGGGTAGTGCGTCGGGCAGGTTTGCTCCGGAGCAGTCGAACCATAGGGGCTTCGCCGAGGGCGGCACCCAGTTCATCTGCTCCACACATTAAGAGTCTATCACGGGCAGGGAAAGCGGGTCAATCTTTTGCTCGGATGGACCTTCGGGCATGGAAACCGCTGTAGCTGGGGGAGCTATGGTTGCCAATGCCGATAACCACTCGACATACCGATATTCGACGCCGTGGGCGGCTGCAATTGCCTGCAGACGGCTCAACGCCGTTTCGTAGATCTCGTTCGGCCACGCGTCCGATTCGGACTCACAGAAAAAAATCCGGCAACCCAGTGGCCGCTCGGCGCGAGCGGTGCACATGCCATCGATGTGATAGGGACAACTCCCCGAGGCTGGATCGACGGGTAGCATCGCGCTGCTACGACCGGCTGCGAAGTGGCTCAGTTCAGCAGTGGAAACGTACAGCCGATGGCCATATGCATGAAAGCTGCAGCAAAGGCCGCGGTTCGTGCAGCGGGGTTGGTGGGCGGCGATTTGTCGATCGACATCGTCGTATAGCGCACGGACGTCTGCGCGCAACGCGGCGTTGTCGAGATGACGCGCGGCAATCGTGCCGATGTCGTCGCTCATGACGGCAGATCGTCCCAATCGCGTGCATTTAGCCGCACGCGAATTTGCACCAAGTCGTGCGTCTTACCGCGATTCATACCGGGGCAGCCGTCAGCGGCGAAATCCCAGGCTTCGGGCGATTCGAGAAGGTCATCCCAAAACGGCCACGTGCGGCATTGCAATGGGCGCACGGGGTAGATACTGCACGTGCGTTTGCCGTCGGGCGTGGTTTTTAAAAAGCAACAGTCGCCGTTATTCGGATCCTCGGTGAGCGAGTAACTGCTGCCGTAAACTCGGCGTAGGTGCTTCTTGGTGAGACCGCGACCGGGCCGACCGATGAATTCGGCGATGGCGTCGATTTCTTTTTGGTTGACGAAGACGTAGCCGGGGGCGCCGGTGCAGCAGTTACCGCACTGCGTACATTTGAACTTCAGGCCGTCGGCATACCAAGGGCCCGATTCGTCGGCGCGATTTTTTGAGGTGCGTTTTTTCGGGGGCAAGGGAACCGCCTTTGTCGCGTGCCGGCGCTTATTCGTCTTCCTGATCGAGCACGCGTTCGTGGTGATCGATCATCTCTTCATCGTTTAAGCAGCCGGACATCGAAGCACATCCGATTCCGAAGAGAAACGCGACCACCATTAGGCGAATCAAGATTGAGCGGAATTGAGATTCGTGACGCATATAGATCCATCCTGCGGCAAACGAACGCGGTTAACTATTGGCCGGTTGTGTGGTCGGTGCCGGCGGGTCTTCCTGATTGCTGTTGCGGGCGGGAGACTCGTCGGTATCGACATCGTTGGCCGGTTGCGACGTGGCCTTTTCGCGCGCCCGACGGGCAGCTTCGAGGCGTTCCTTTAGCGACTGTTCCGCACGCATTTGTCGTTCTTCACGACGTTTGCGGGCTTGTTCGCGTGCTTCTTGCTGCATTCGCATCTGCTGACTCGTCGGGCGGCCCACCGGTTTCGCCTCGGGCGTTTCCGGCTCCGGTTCATCCGGCGGTTTCGGCCCACCGATGATGATCGGCTTGGCCGGTTCGGTCGTGCTGACCGTGACGCGCATGGTGTGGGCCTCGCCCGATTCGAGTGACATTTGGCCCATCGCTTCGGATTCCATATCGGCCGACATTTCGCGAACGCGCCGAAGTTCGAATTCGACCAATCGCCCCTGGGTGATGTTGAAGCGATACTTGCCTTCAACGGCGGCGCGATCGAGTTCGAAGTCTTTACCGCCGGCGTCTTTCTTGACCTGTCGTTGCCGCGGCTTGGGCATGATCGGCTTGCCGTTTTGATGCACGGTGCCGCTGTGGGTCGTTTCGTTTTCGGCTTCGTCGTTTTCCGCTTCTTTTTCAAGCGTGATCGAGCCGGCGATTTGAACCTCAGCAATGAGGTCGCTGCCATCCTGTACGACGTCACGCAGTGACAGGTCGTAGCGCGTGACCGAATCGCCAAAGTTGCGAATCGGTGCCCGTCGTTCGCGCTGCCAATGATCGCCGATCGCGACGGGGCGGCGTGGCAAAATCATCGTGCCTAAATCGTCGAATACACGCTGCAGATTTTCGGGCTCGATGTCCGCGCGTTGGCTGGTGCGCGACAATTTTTCACGCGTGGTCGGGCCAAGTCGGTCATTGCCGTATTGAACCTGCACGTTCAAGAATTCGCCGGTCCAACCGTTTTGGAGAAATTCGATCTTCGCGCCGGGCACGCGACCCAATCGTCGCAATTTTCGCACCGGATACGTTTCCTTGAGCGAATCAAACGATGCCGACTTGCCCATCACCGATTCTTCGATTTGGAAACGGTCGAATTCCCAGATGGCCTTGTAGAACCTGCGCCCACCGCCGGGTGTTCCCGGCGCGCCTTGGGTGGCCTGCATGGTTTGTTTAACGACCGTGCGGTCGCGGGCTGTTGCCTTAAACGTCATCAGGCCGGGCACGCCGCCACGGTCGATGAATTCATTTTGAAATACGTAGTACAACGGGAGCTGCGAATCGAATTTATAGCGAATGCGATACTGCTTGCCGTTTTCGGCCTCAAGCACGTCTTCCACGCCATAGTCGACCGCATCCTGCACGGGTGCCGAGCGAACGTCGGAAAATCGCAGCGACGCATTGCCGCGACCGGCGGCGTTTTTGTTCCGCCGCGCAGCTCGGCGGCGGGCGGCGGCGGCTCGGCGAGCCCGCGCTTCTTGTTGGCGTCGCGCGCGATCGGCAGCGACTTCGCGTGTCGGACGCGACGTCGCGCCACGCTTGCGCGCCCCCACAGATAGGCTGCGAACGTTGAGCTTGTCAGGATTCGGACCGCGACCGGAATTGATCACGCGGCGGCCGGTCGGTTGGGATGTTTGCGTGGTGGGCTGCCGAGGTGCAGCCGGTTGTCGATCGACGGCGGGCTTGCCCTTTTTGGGCGGCGGTTTCTCTTCGTCGGCGAGGGCCGATGCGGAGAGCAAATTCATGCCCGCTGAGATCGCAAATCCGGCGAGAACGGCAAAAAGCAACCAGCGACCGACGGTCATCGCCGGGTGGTTGCGTTTACGTGTTGTTTCTGCGTGTTTTCGATTCATACCGCGGCCTTTCGCATTCTATGCCGGGATGAACGAGAGAAAAGGAGGGGATTCTCGAAAATGGGCTTAGCCGCTGATGCTGTCGATGGTGACGCGCAGCATATTCTGGCGGTGGCCCTTGTGCAGCCGATAACCCTTGCGACGCTTGAACTTCACGATTTCGAGCTTGGGGCCCTTTACAGCACGATCCAGCGTGGCCGTGACTTTGGCACCAGCGACCAGCGGCTGACCGAGCTTGCGGTCGTCGCCATCGCCGATCATCAGCACCCGATCAAATTCGACGGTCTTGGCACCCTCGGCGAGATCCCGCTTTTCGATGTGGATCGTGTCGCCTTTTTTGACCATGTACTGCTTGCCGCCGTCTTCTACTACTGCATACATCGCTTTATCTCGTTTAATCCATCGGTGGACTTCTGACTAACAAAACTTGGCGCTGCAATGACGCCAGAATCCCGTAATATGACGGCAAAAGGCGGAATTGGCAAGGGGCGTTCGCGCCAGAATGCGCCCCGGACAGCCGCGAGCCAGGCCCGCACGCAATGGCCGTATTCGACTACAATCCCGCTCACCACGCGAATTCTCGGGAATGGTCGGCGGCTAGGCCGATTTTACCCCCGATTCCGACCGCTTCGATAGAGGATTTCGACCGTTGCTGATCATTCCGTATAAGACCGACGCCCCTGAACGCCGCTACCCCTGGGTCAACAAGGCCCTTATCGCGGTCAATATTCTGGTCTTCCTGATCGCCAACCCGTCGATGCAGGGTGGGAGTCTGGGCGGCTTGGCGCAGCAAATCCTCGGCTGGGGAACGCTGAATACTTACAGCCTGAAGCTGCATCAGTTTCTCTCGTATCAATTCCTGCACGGCGATGCGTTTCACATCCTCGGCAACATGCTGTTTTTGTGGGTTTTTGGGAACGCCGTGAACGCCAAGATGGGAAACGCGGCGTATCTGTTGTTCTATCTGGCGGCGGGCATCTTTGCAGGGATCGGCTTCACGGCGACCTCCAACGGTAGCTGCATCGGCGCTAGCGGCTCGATCGCCGGCGTGACGACGGCGTTCCTCGTGCTGTTTCCCGACAGCCGCATCACGATCTTTTATTGGTTCTGGTTCTATGTGGGCACAGTGCCGATTCGCGCGCTGCTGTTGATCACGATCAAGATCATCCTGTGGGACAACATCGTCTCGATGGCCATCGCCCCCGGCATGAGTTCCGTGGCCTACTCGGCGCACATCGCGGGCTACATCTACGGCTTCTTCCTTTGCCTGATCTTGTTGGCATTGCGTGCGTTGCCGCGCGATCAGTATGACGTACTGGCGATGCTCAAGCGATATCGTCAGCGCGCCGAATATCGCGCCGCGATGGCTGGGCAGTCGGAGTTCGGAGCCGTCGGCGCGCAACCCGCGACTGTCTTCCGAGGCAGGCCGGTGCAGGCCGAGCCCATCGACGAAGACATCATCGAACTTCGCAAGGAGATTGCCGAAGCTTTGGCTACGGGCGATGGCGATACGGCGGTCGAGAAATACGAAGCGCTGGTGCATCGCGACAACGAACAAGTGCTCTCGCGTCGCAACATGCTGGATATTGCCAATCGCCTGAAAACGCTGGAGCGCATTCCGCAGGCAGTGTCGGCATACGAGAAGTTTTTGAAGGCCTATCCGACCGACGGCGAAGCGCCGCAGGTGCGGATGATGCTGGGCATTCTCTATACCAAATATCTGCAACAACATGAGGCCGCCGAACAGTTGCTGCGCGAGTGCAGCGAACAATTTACCGACCCGGCCATGCAGGAGCGGGCACAACAATGGCTGGCGGCGGCGTTAGAAGCCCTCGGTCGCGGGCCGGAGGCCGACCCAGTGGTCAAGCCGACGTAAATCGGTCCCTGCACGCGCCGCCAACTGGCCGCGTGCTTTTTGATGGCAATTCAGGGCCGGATCGGGTTAGATAATTCGTTTGCAGCTTGTTTAGCAATCTATCCAAAGGACGGAGTTCGATATTCCATGTTGCGAGAAGAGCGGATCGAGATGACCTTCGAACGGTCGCACGTGCAAGAGCCGTTGGTGTATGGCATGGCGCGGCGCTGGCCCGATGTGTATTTCAATATTCATAATCTCAGCGTCGGGCCGCACGAAGCGCGCATCGTGATTTCGCTGGTTGGCGAAGTGCCGGACCTGCGCGCCGTGCGCGAACATTTCGCCGGGCTAGGCGTGCAGTTGCGGTTGATCGAAGAACTCAAATATAAAGGTAAGGTCCCGGCCTTACCGAAGCGCGTTGCGTTGCCGAGCGCCGTCACGGAAGACGTCAACAAGAAAGTCTGGATCACCATCGTCGGCTCGCTGCGTTCGCAGTCGTTTATGTGGACGATCTCGCGCCGTTACGACGTGTTGTATCGCATCACGCAATCGGTCACGGGCGATCCCGTGAGTATTATGTCGTTGCAAATTCAGGGTAAGCCCGCCGAGGTCGACGGCGTGATCGCGTATCTGCGCGAGCAGGGTATCAACGTCGAGATTGGCGAAACCCCCAAGGTGCCGGTCTTCCAACCGGCCGGGTCGTAAGGCATGTTCGATCGCAAGCATCCATATGTGAAAGGTCACGCGACATCGGCGGGATTCGCCGGCGCGATCATGCTGATGTATTGGTACTTCACGACGCCGTTATTTTATGAAGGGGAGGCGCTCAAAAATGCGGCGACCAATCTTTTTTTTGGCATGCTGATAGGAGGCGGAGCAGCTCTACTCTTGGTTGCTGCCGTCTGCTCGACCGGTCGGCTAGTTGCGATTCTGGCTGATTCGATCGTTTCGTTTGCCTGCGGCGCGATTATGATTTTTTATGCAGTGGTTTGGTCCTTCGATGGACTCGGTTTTCAAAACCTGCTTTTTCTAGTTCTAGGTTTTATGCTCTGCCGTAACGGCTTGGCTTGCTTCGATATGTATCGTCGGCTGATCATCACCGCTCCGGATGCAAATGCTCCGACAGCGAAGTCGACGCCATCGCAGGCACCGCCCGCACCGCACCCGGCAAGCAAAGCATCGTCCGCGTTACCGAAAGATGGCGAACCACCGCCGCCCGAAGGGTATTTGGCAGCGTTGTCGAAGGAGAAGGACGACTAAAGAGATCCATGATGCGCTGTGGCTCAGCCTAATAGGCTGAGAATTACTGGCTATTAGCCGATACCACAGCGTGATCATCGCGGTGAATACTTGCCTGCGCTACCTTTTGACGCCGACTGTTCAACATCGATCTACATGAGTCGCACCGGTAATCCCGCGCGCCCATGCCACGCTTATGACCCACGCAGAAGACAGCAAACCTGCTGTACAACTCGACGATCGTTACTCCCGTCAGATGCTGTTCGCGCCGATTGGTAAGGCCGGTCAACAGCGCATTGCAGCGGGGCGCGTCGTATTGGTGGGCTGCGGGGCATTGGGTACGGCCAGCGCGAACCTGCTCGTGCGCGCGGGCGTCGGTCATCTTCGGCTGATCGATCGTGATTACGTCGAGTTGCACAACCTGCAACGTCAAACCCTCTTCGACGAAACCGACGCACACGAGGGTCGGCCCAAAGCCACGGCAGCCGCCGCGTTGCTCTCGAAAATCAACTCCAGCATCGAGATCGAACCGCACGTGGCTGATGTGCATTCGGGCAATATCGAGAAGCTCATTGCCGACGCCGATGTGATCGTCGATGGCACCGATAACTTTGAAACGCGCTATCTCATTAACGATGTCGCCGTGAAGACCGGCACGCCGTGGGTGTATGGCGCGTGTGTCGGCGATCAGGGGATGGCCCTCGGCATTGTGCCGGGGCAAACGCCGTGCTTGCGTTGCATCTTTGACGCACCGCCACCCGCCGGTAGCAGCCCGACCTGTGATACCGCAGGCGTGTTGGCTTCGGCCGCGCAATTGGTCGCGGCAGTGCAGGTGGCTGAAGCGTTGAAGGTGTTGCTGGGTAAGCGCGACGAACTCACGGGCCGCATGATGCAGTGCCATATTTGGACGGGCGAATACAGCACGTTTGATATGGCGGCGGCACGCGTGGGTGAGGGCTGCGATTGTTGCGGCACGCGAGAGTTTCGCTACCTCGATGGTGCCGATACCGGTCGTACCGCTGCCCTCTGCGGCCGCGATGCCGTGCAAGTTCGGCCCGCGTCCGATACTCAACTCGATCTGGAAGCGCTGGCGCAACGGATCGCGCCGATCGCGAAGGCCGCGCCGACCGTCAACCGATATTTGTTACGCTTTGCTGTGGACGCATTCGGCGTGACCGTCTTTCGCGACGGTCGGGCCATTATCAAAGGGGCGACGACGCCCGAAGAAGGTAGAACCATTTATGCGAAATACATTGGGTCCTAGGCGTCGATTCCTGGCACGCGGATTGTTCGCCGTCGCGCTTCTGATTGTGCTGCCAGTCGGCTGTACCGAGTTTGTGCACTGGGGCCACGTGAGCGACCGCGATAACACGTGGGGCGTGGGCAACGTGGAGATCGCGCAGCAGCAGTCGGATGGCGGTTGGCGCGTGATCGGCGGTTCGGACGGTAAAGGCCGATATGAGGTGTTTAAGTCGCGCGTGGACGGCGGCGGCAAGATTCGCATGCGCAAGACGGGCTATTACGACGTCGTAATGGAAGAGGCCGAATTCCTGCAAACGCACCAGGTGTTGATGCAATCGGGCGATAATGACGGCGGTCTCGACTCATCACGCCCGCCGGGTTGGTAATCGTGCACGGAAAATCGGATATTGCATGGGTGTTTGAAGCTGTTGGTCCGTGGGGGCTGATCGTGGACGCTGTGACGATTGCCGTGTTGCTGGTTGCCGGTTTTGGCGGATTAACGATTCTGCGGATGATGGCAGCATTGCGCGAAGCGATGATGGTGCACCACGAGCATGAGCGCGAGCGAGCCGAGCGTCGCCGTCAACGCCAGGCGGCGATGATGGCCGTGGCGACCGGCGTATAACGACCGAATTTGGTTTAATCGTATAAGTTTTGTCCCATCAAAGAGTTGCGGCGGATTTTATTGACGCCGCAGGTCCAAAAGCCTAAAGTTTATATGGTGTTTCGGCGGTGTTTGCCGGGCACTTGGCACATCTTTTGGATAGGTCTGGTGCGACATGTCTGATACCCCTAAACGGCTGGATCGCGTACGAAATCTCGCGGCCGTCGCGCGTTTGTTCGGCATCCTCGGGATGGGCGGTTTGCTGATCCTCGCGTCGATGCGTGCCTTCAAAGCGGAAGACGCGTTGCCCTCGTGGGTGGATCGCGTCGATGCGATTCTGGTGTTGGTCTGCGCGGCCGTTCTCTCGGCCAGTCTTCTGATGTTCGTCTGGGCGATCTTGCACACGATGCTAAAGATCGAGGCGGATACATTTCGTCAGTACGACGTCAGCCGTGACATCGCGGATTTGCTCAAGAAACAGGAAAACGAAATTCGCATGATGTCGGAGAACGCGCAGCTATCCGATGTGGTCCGCTCCGTTACCCATCGCGGGCGCGAACGCACGGCGCTGCGGCTGGCGATTAACGAAGAAATCATTCGTGGCGACTGGGAAGCGGCCTATGCGCTTGTCGAGTTGCTCGAATCACGCCATGGTTATCGCAACGAGGCGGCGCGCTTGCGAGCCGAAGTCGATCAATCTCGGCAGGAAGATATCGACAGTCGATTAAACGATTCGATCAGTCAGGTGCGCGAGCTGATGGCCAAGCGCGATTGGGATAGCGCGCGGCGCATGATGGACCGACTGATGGCCAGCAACGGTCAGAATTCCGAAGTGAGCGCGTTGCCCGATGAGTTCAAGCGCAGTTGGAACGATCACAAGCGTCGTTTGCTAAAGGAATGGGATCAGTGCATCCAGCGCAACGACGTCGATCGCGGCATCACGATTTTGAAGGACCTCGATCATTACCTAACGCCGTCGGAAGCCGCTGCATTGGAAGAATCCGCCCGTGGCGTGTTTAAGGCCAAGCTGCAAAACCTCGGCGTTCAGTTTTCGTTGGCCGTGACAGAGCACAACTGGTCGCAGGCGATCGATATCGGTAAGCAAATTCAGCACGAGTTCCCGAATTCGCGCATGGCCAGCGAGGTGCGTTCGCGCTTCCACGTGTTGGAACAGCGCGTGGGCGAGGGATAATATTTGTTCGTAATCGCCGCGTTTGCGGTTACACTTCGAGTAACGTGCGGGCGAGCGTTTGCACGATAGACCATCAAAACCAGTTCACACCGGACGACACGGAGGTCTTCTGATGTATCGAAACCCCTCTTCTCGATTTCTTTGCTTAATATCAGTGTTTGCGCTGTGCCTGAGCGTTGCCTGCGAAAACAGTCAACGCCGTGGTGCCGTGGTGGACGCCGATCTGGGCCCGCCCGACAGCGGCGTGCCAAACTACTCCACCTATCGCTATCACTATCCCGCGACGCCGCCGGTGCTCGACGCCGACGAGTTGAAGCGGCTCGTCGATCGTCACCGCAATCAGGTGGTGGTGTTGGCGTTTTGGGCGAGTTGGTCGGGCGACAGCCGGGCCGAAATCGAAAAGCTTGCCGAGCTAACGGAACAGCATCGCGAAAAAGGCCTGCGCGTGATCGCGTGTACCTTTGACGAGCCCGAGGTCTGGGGCAGCAAGGTCGTACCGATGTTGCAAGCGGCGGGCGCGAACTATCCGTGCGTCGTGTTGCCGTCCGGTGCGCGACCCGGCATGCGCGATTGGCTCGGCAGCCAATGGTCGAATGACGTGCCGGCGCGGTTTGTCGTCGATCGCTTGGGGCGCACTATCACGCGGTCGAATAGCGAACAAACCGTCTTAGCGGCGCTGGGTACGTGGGGCACGCCGCGCGAATCGACGCAACCGCGCTACGCGCGAGCAAATGCGCGCCGCGCCACGCCAAGTTATCGCGCGCCGGAAACAACCGTTGCATCGCGTACGACGTCGCGCAGCGGCGACACGCTTTCCCTGGTCGAAAGCCAGGGTCTGTTGGATCAGGCCTATCTGGTTGAATTTTTGACCGCCGACGGAACGTCCTCGGTACTACGAATCACCCGACCACGTCCCCGAGTCGTGGACCCCCGACCGTCCGGGGGAGATCGACGGGTTCCAGCCATCGGGCCCGGCGCTCGGTGCCCAGGGTCCCGACCAGGGGTTCGCGTTGCGTATCGCCGCCCAGCTGCGCCCGAAGCTTCGCGTCCAGGCCGGTGAGCACGTGGACGACGTGATCCAGGGTTGCCTGGGTGTGGCGCTGCGTCGAGCGTCGCTGTACTCGCGGGCGCCGGTCGTGCACGATCTCGACATTGCGTTCACCATCTGGGGCTTCTACGACGAGGCACCGCCGGACGAACTGGTCGAGTTGCGGGGGACGTTGTTCGAGGG